>NZ_JBBMXE010000007.1:0-345151 GCF_037996745.1 Xenorhabdus siamensis | reverse complement strand
ACGCTGGCAGGTTTCGTTCACCGTGGCCGGGATGACCAAATGGCTTCACCGTCAAGGGTTCAGTTACAAGAAGCCGAAAGGGGTTCCTCATAAATTTGATGCGGATAAACAGCAACAATTTATTGAGGCCTACCACGCCCTGAAAGACGAATTCGGTCAGAATGAGCCGATTCTGTTTATTGATGCTGTGCATCCCTCACAGTCTACAAAATTAAGCTATGGCTGGATAAAATCAGGGGTAAAGCACGTCAAAATGATTGAAACTACAGGCAGCCGTACCCGACTCAACATCATGGGCGCCCTTAATTTACAGTGTATTGAAGAGACTATTATTCGTGAATATCCGAGCATTAACGCGGAAAATGTGGCGTATTTTTTCGGTGCCATTCGAGAAACCTATCCGCTTTCGCAGAAAATTCATCTCATCTTGGATGGGGCGGGTTATCACCGTACCGATTTGGTGAAAGATATCGCCGAGATCCTCAACATTGAGTTGCATTACTTGCCACCTTACAGTCCTAATCTCAATCCCATAGAGCGATTATGGAAATATATGAACGAGCAGGTGCGTAACAATGTCTACTTCGCCACACCGAAAGTGTTTCGCGAGGCAATTCACTCCTTTTTTCGTGTCACACTCCGGGAAAAAGCGGGTGGACTCGCTTGTCGATTGAATGATAATTTCCAGATTTTGAAACCGGCATCTTCAAGTTAGATTGGTATATATGTTATCTACCTAATTTTTTGGAATCTCAAAAAACTTTGAATATATGACACACTAATCTGGATTTTTTCTTTTGTAAAAAATGGATAATAGGTTATATTTTAGTATTAAAGGTACATTCTAAATATATTTTCAAAATGGCAGAAGATCTCTTGATTCCTCGCTTCGTGTGGAATCAAGACCCACTAGCTTACAGAAGAATTTCAAATCACCTGAATGATAAATTTTTCATACGAAAAAGACTAGCGAGTAACAACATGCCACAATACATCATTATTATAAAAGACACACCTATATGGGTTTGGATTTTGCTTATATTTCTTATCATGAGAGGCATTAACGCTCTCTCTGACCGTGAAATGAGTATAGAACGTATATTTTTACTACCTACCGTATTTTTATTTTGGGGATCACATAGTGTTCTCACTGAAACCTACTTTTCATATTTATCATTCATAATGATGATAACAGGTCTAGTTTCCGGTATTACTATTGGTTGGATACTATGGAGATCACAGCCACGATTAAGAGAAAAACCCGAAAGTACCTTAATTATTCGTCCTGGTACACCTTTGACACTAATAATGATATCAATTACTTTTGTAAGTAAATTTATTATGACAACTTTATTAAGCATCTCTCCAATGTTTCTACATTCATTATATTATAACTTACTATTCGGCCTAGTAAGTGGTCTTCTTGATGGTATTTTTTGGGGGGGAGCTATGAATCTTTTTATTTCATGGTATAAGAATAAAAAAATATAACAAGATCACCATAGTATTTATTTACAGTGTTTTTACTCATTTACAATCAATAGATTCGGACTTTCTTTTAGCTTTTTTCCAACGATATTTAGGCCAATAGTAACTGAATATTATCATCAACAACGTCAATGGATGTCCACAGAAAAAAATGAAGTCATCAATGGGAAAACCCTTCCTATTCGAAAAGAAATAGAGACCTACCGTTTTTAATGAATATACAAAAATCCAAGCAATAGAAACTTCATGCCATACTCTAACATACAATGGAGTACCATAGACAGTAGACATTTTTAACCGGGGCATAGCTTGTTCAGCCATCGTTCGAGCAGCAGGCTTTCCTATCAATGAGTAAAAACAAAACACGGAAACCAAAGAAGCAGCACTACTAACAGAACGGAATACTTCCTCTTGTTTGATATCAAATAGTGTGTATCCATGAATATAAAGAAAATGGTTAATACCTGATACTAACATCAGTACAATAACCACCCAAATACCTTTGGTTTTACTAATAAATTTTAGAAGAATTGAATATAGTGTTGTCAGTAGCAAGGCGGCCCCGACACCACCTAAATGAAATACAAGGTTATAGAGTACAATCGGTATAATAATGGTCATTAGCGCATCACGAGATAATAAGTAATTCCAGATAGACATAGGTTGTTGTTGAGTCATAAATGCTATATGAACACATCCCGTTTGCAAAACAAAAATAGCGTTGACATCGACAATAGATTGCGGCTCTATATCCGCCTTATTACAGCCGAAGCTGCGGGCCTCGATGTAATCAGCTGACCTGTCTTTGTCATCATTATCATTGTCCCAGCAATCTTTCTGCATTCATCCTTGTCGTTAAAAGTTAAAGTTGACCAGTGAAACACCTTAATAAGGCCTGACACTGACGTAATCTTTTTGGTATTTCCGCTGATGGGCTACCAGCGCCCAAACGGTACGAGCCAGCTTATTGGACATGCCCACAATCGCTACACAAAGCGGGAGTCTTTTTTTCAGCTCGGTTACTGAAGAACGTTAAGAAATCATTTCGCCGCAGCTGTTTATCAATGACTTCACCGGTGTATTCATCAACAAAATGAATTTGCATCAGATGTTTTGCAATATCGACCCCAAAAGGAGTATATTTCATGAGTGGTTCCTCCAGTCATTAGGGAGCAACAGGCTCCCGCTTTTAGGCACTATAAAGTCTCTATTTAAGATCTAGTCCAAAAGAGAGGAAATGGCTATTTTACTGGTATTGATCCAATTATTTTTTACCGATACGTTTAAGATAGTTTCCCTGTTCGTCAGGCCAGCATTTTGCTTCCAGCTTCCTTCCGATTTTACCTCCAAATCATTGATTCACCACTACAGAAAGTCAATAGCGCCTGTCACGGCGCATCAAAGAAAAACGGCTACTCCCGGAACGACGGGGAATTAAACCAAAAGAAATTAAAATTCCCTTTTGTGGGATTTACTTCCATTCCCTATATCGGAAAAATCCAGAGAGAAAAATTCACTTTTGACCACAAAACGAGGTAGAAAAAAACGCGTTTTTTTTTGCCTCCTATGTATCCTGTAAACCATCTCTTTTACGAGGATTGTTTTATGCTACGTTTTTTACCAAAAATGTTTTCTTCCGGTCGTGTCTATCATAATCGGCTGCTTGTCATGTCCGTCGATCTGCTGGTGATTTATGCGTTTTACCTTTCCTTTCGCGGTTACATACACTGGGCCATTACTGTTTTAATGGCAATTATCGTGGCCGCATATTATGTGTGGGTTAGCTACGTTCGTTTTTTTAAACTTGTCATGGAGAATAAACTCCTCAAAACGAATGTTGTTTTTGATAATGGTTTTATTTACGCCAGTCTGATTGTTGAAGCTAAAAACATAGATGATGAACCTGTCGAAATACCACTGAGACCATAAAAATTCTATGGTCGCCCTCGTTTTTGCAACACTCATTTTGATGAATTTTGGGCTTGCTTAAATCTATCCGGCGTCATTATAGGCAAGGAGCCTGCGCCTCGATGAGTTCCGCGCCTGATGAACCTTAAAAGTGTGCCGGCTTCAAGGAGCCAATTTTTATGCTAGGTTTCTCATCAGGCCGGTAGGCCGTTCATGTCATCAATTATCAGTCTTCGCAAAACCAGTGGGGTCTCGTTTCAAATTTGTTCACAACAGGCTTGATTTAGGCTTCAAATACCGTGTGTTGTGTCGTCATAGCCCACGCTATCCGGGCGAGTTTATTCGCTAACGCACAGGCCACAATATTAGAATGCTTTCGTTCAAGTTGCCGTTTAACCCAGTCAGCCAGTTTGCCCTTTCTATGCTCAATATGCATTATGAACGTTCGGGCACATAGCACCAACAGTTGCCGGAGTGTCTTATTACCCCGTTTACTGATCCCTAATAAGGTTGTCTTTCCCCCGGTACTGTATTGGCGGGGAACCAATCCCGTCGAGGCTGCAAAATCCCGGCTGTGTGCGTATTGCTTCCCATCGCCCAGTTGTGAGGAAAGCACACTCGCCGTGATGGGGCCAATGCCGGGGATCGTCATCAGCCGTTGTCCGGTATCATCCTGAGCAATCTCCTGTGACAGGGCAGTTTCAATCTCGGTGATTTGTTCAACCAAATAGTGATAATGCGCCTGTAACCGCAGTAATACCTGTACCAGATAAGGGGGAAGTTCATGTTCAACCAACACAGTGGAGAGTCGTTTTATCACAGCAATCCCTTTGGGCATACTGATGCCAAACTCAAGCAGGAAAGCCTGCATCTGGTTGGTCGTTTTGACTTTATCCCGGACCAGTGATTCCCGGACACGATGCAACGCTCGCATGGCTTGTTGGGCTTCCGTTCTGGGCTGAACAAACCGCATTGAAGGACGTGAAGCGGCTTCACAGATAGCTTCAGCATCAATAAAATCATTCTTGTTACTTTTAACGAAGGGACGCACAAACTGCGGTGAAATCAGCTTGGCCTCATGCCCCAAATCAGCGATCCGCCTTGCCATGAAATGTGCGCCAGCACAGGCTTCCATCACCACCGTTGCCGGAAAGCAGTCAGCTAAGAATTCCATCAATTTAGTTCGGGTGAATTTTTTACGCAGTAAGGCTTTCCCCGATTGATCCTGACAATGGACATGAAAGGAATGTTTGCCGAGATCGATGCCAATCAGTGCGATAGTGTTCATGATGGTAGCCTCTTAAAAAATAAATCACACGCTGTCAATATATCGCTAACAGGGTGAGGGCGGCCATCTCATTAGTGTGGGGCACTTATGCCGCAATAGCTTCAGCTTCTGTCAAATAGCGCTCCATTTCTTCACCTAACTTTATTCCCGGATACCAATACTCAAATCGGGCTTTTAAATCATTATTAAGTACCGCTGTGCGTGTCTGGAGTAAATAATGTGCGCCTTGTTGGCTCCATTGCATTTGCTGCTTTTTCACCATCCGTTTAGCGATAACTTCATTGATTGCCGATTCAACAAATGACGAGGAGATCGGTTCACCATATCGGTACATTTCACCATAATTCGGGATCATCATGCGGTTATTTTCAATATAGGTATACATTTCATCAAGATGTTTTAACAGCGATTTATGGTTTTCATAATGCAATGTATCGTCATCACATATCAAGGCAAAATGATCCAAATATTCTAATGCCTTATTGACATTCCCATGCCAGATATACCATTTTGTGCTGGTTAAAACGTCTAATAATTCTGCACCGAGTTCAGGGGCGTTTTTTGATACCCCTTTGGCATATTGTTTTAAGACGGTCAGGCGTGTATTAGCTCAGACTTGACCTGACAGTTACCGGTTATTTATACAGGTGTCTGTCAGGTTAAATCTAGTTCAGATTTTTTTCTGCCCAGAGTCGTTTTCCATCTAGTCATGTTTCCATTGGTGTTCGACCACAACACATTTTACCTTGATGTGTTCTTTCATTATTGTAGTGCCATAACCCGTTGTCCAGATCCGATTGCAGACTTTCCAGATCACCATACAGCTTTTTGCGGAACGTGATTTGGTAAAACTCTTGTAAAATCGTTTTATGGAACCGTTCACAGATACCATTAGTTTGCGGAGACATCGCCTTCGTTTTGGTATGGTCGATATCATTAATCGCTAAATAAAATTGATAATCATGATGTTCAACTCGACCACAGAACTCAGTTCCTCTATCCGTCAGTATTCTTAGCATTGGCAGCTGGTGAGATTGATAGAACGGTAATACACGGTCATTTAACAAGTCTGCTGCCGTAATCGGTGTTTTGCTCGTGTACAGCTTACAATGCGCAACTTTCGAATACGTATCGATGAATGTTTGCTGATAAATACGCCCAACCCCTTTCAGATTACCCACGTAGAAAGTATCTTGTGAGCCTAAATAGCCAGGATGAGCTGTTTCGATTTCACCACAAGCCTCGTCATCATAGGCTTTCTTCTCAAGGGCGGTGATTTGAGCGTCATTGAGCGTAATACCTTCTTCAGCAACTTTAGCTTCAAGGGCTTTGAGCCGTTTTACAAAGTTCTCAAGGTTGTTCCTGAGCCAGATAGAGCGTACACCACTTCCTGAGATGAAAATGCCTTTTTGTCGTAACTCATTACTGGTTCGATGTTGCCCGTGAGCAGGGAACTCTACCGCATGTTCAACAACGGCACGCTCAGTCGCCTCATCCGCGCTATTTTTAAAATTAGGAACATGACGGCTTTGGTTGTAACGATAAAACGTATCGCGTGATACGCCCATCACTTTGCAAGCTTTAGAAACGTTGCCGAGTTCTTCCGCTAAATTAAGTAAACCGACTTTGTGTTTAATAATAGGATTGTTAGTATATACCAATCATCATTGAAGATGCTTGATTTCTTATCCGAATCAGATCATGCTTGCAACCATGAAAATTCATCTGACACCAGACCAAAAACACGCCCTCGAACTGATGCATGATACAACGCGTGATGGACGCGTTCGCGACCGCATCAAAGCGGTTCTTTTGGCTTCCGAGGGCTGGACTGCTCAGATGATTGCTCAGGCCTTACGTATTCATGAAAGCACTGTCAGTCGTCATCTGAAAGATTATTTCAGTCAGGAAAAACTCGCCCCTGAAAATGGCGGTTCTGAAAGCCATCTGTCTGCCCGGCAAACCGCTGAACTGGTGGATTATTTGACGGTGAATCTGATGCATACTACCGCACACATTGTGGCCTATGTCCAGGCACGCTGGCAGGTTTCGTTCACCGTGGCCGGGATGACCAAATGGCTTCACCGTCAAGGGTTCAGTTACAAGAAGCCGAAAGGGGTTCCTCATAAATTTGATGCGGATAAACAGCAACAATTTATTGAGGCCTACCACGCCCTGAAAGACGAATTCGGTCAGAATGAGCCGATTCTGTTTATTGATGCTGTGCATCCCTCACAGTCTACAAAATTAAGCTATGGCTGGATAAAATCAGGGGTAAAGCACGTCAAAATGATTGAAACTACAGGCAGCCGTACCCGACTCAACATCATGGGCGCCCTTAATTTACAGTGTATTGAAGAGACTATTATTCGTGAATATCCGAGCATTAACGCGGAAAATGTGGCGTATTTTTTCGGTGCCATTCGAGAAACCTATCCGCTTTCGCAGAAAATTCATCTCATCTTGGATGGGGCGGGTTATCACCGTACCGATTTGGTGAAAGATATCGCCGAGATCCTCAACATTGAGTTGCATTACTTGCCACCTTACAGTCCTAATCTCAATCCCATAGAGCGATTATGGAAATATATGAACGAGCAGGTGCGTAACAATGTCTACTTCGCCACACCGAAAGTGTTTCGCGAGGCAATTCACTCCTTTTTTCGTGTCACACTCCGGGAAAAAGCGGGTGGACTCGCTTGTCGATTGAATGATAATTTCCAGATTTTGAAACCGGCATCTTCAAGTTAGATTGGTATATAGCATGAGAGTTACCTCGTGTTTTGTTTAAGATTTGGACATCTCTATCAAAACCGGTAACTCTCAACTTTTCAAGTTGAATTGTCAGACCAAGTCGCGACTAATACAAATTATTTCTAAGTCTTAAATTTCTATTGTTATGCCTAATTTCCTGTATAGCGCAGATTTTGGGTTCGAGATAATCCCGTATATTAAAAGGGCAGATTTCTGCCCTATGGTGATAGTCGTTTCTTTTTATCCTTACTCGTGACCCTAAACTTTACCTATCTAACGAGCATAAAGTCCATTGCTATGCGTTGTATTGAATGGTATTCCTCCTGGAAGCGTTCGGGTAGGTAGGTGTGCTGAGGTTGTTCAGTTATCAATATATTATAATTTATTGATTTGTTTGTGATCAATGAACTCATTTTCACGCTTCGCTCTGGCTGAACGTTTCTCTAGTTCAAGTTTTCTCATCTCTATATCAAGTTTGCGCAGCTCATCTTCATAAGCCTGCTCCCGTTTCTTATCTGCTGCTGCTTCAGCCAGAACTCTTTGTTTTTCAGCTTCGCGGGTAGCTTCTTGCTTTCTGATTTTCTCTGCTCTGACAGCAGCTTCTCTTTGTTTTCTTTCTCTTTCCACTCTGGCTGCTCTTTCTAATTGAGCTTTTTTTCGGCCTGCTGTTTTTGCTCTTCTGCTTTACCTTCACTTTCTGCTTGAGCAATGGCAGAAAGCTGGCTTTGAAGAGATGAAGCAAGTACAGGAGTGGATAGTGTGATCAGTAAAGATGCAATAAAAATTTTTTTAACCATGATTTACCTGCTTATTTTTTATCTTGGCACGTAGCATTAGGCTGAACGCGTGTTTCATTTGTTTTGGTTGAAATAACTACGGCTAACCCTGGAGTGAATTGGCATGTACGCCCAACTTGAGTTGAGGTGTAAATTTTAGTGTTTTCTTTATAGGTAAGAGAGATACCTTCAACGATGACTTTATCATCTACCATTGATCCTGCTGCTGCACCAAGCGCACCACCACCGATTGCACCTGCCGCAATACCTGCTCTGGAACCGGGACCTGCGTTATAACCCACAACACCGCCAGCCACAGCTCCAAGAATGGCACCAAATGTTTGGGCTGCTTGTTTATTCGTGTTGTTTTCTACAACGATTTTGGCAGGAAGAACAGAAATGATATTGATTGTCTTTGTTTCCTGTTTTTCGTTTAACTGAGTTGTGTCATAAACATCTGCTGCAAATGAATCCGCATTGGATTGGCATCCACTGATGATAATTGCAAAGGCCGCAATTGCGGAGAAGCATAATGATTTCATTTTCACTTTTTATTACCTGCTAAACTGCAAAAATCAGGATAATGCATTATTTTGTGATAAAAAACAAGATCATATATGACTTGTATTAAATTAGATCAGATTTAGTTGTGGGAAGAATGATGCTTGTAGTACCGTTCTCCAATTTCACTGAAAAAATATTGATGAATCTTTTATTGAATAATTAACAGTCAATCAGGCATAAAAAAGGAAATAGCAAGATAATTAACAAATTATATTCTGGAGGATATGATAGTTAATCATCTCTTGTTTTTTATAAATTTTAAAATACATTTTCTGGCGATAAGATAATATCTATCTTGAATAAATCAGTTTCCATATCTCAATCAATATCTGAAATACGCAGTGCTCACTGACACATAAATTCCAGTCAGGAAGAATGGGATCAAAAATATTGCTATCTCTGGATTTATAACAAGCATTGAAATTACATCAATGAGGGTAATAACATGATTCGGTTTGAAGATAAGGTTGTCATTATTACTGGCGCAGGAAGTGGTATGGGGGAGGCTACAGCGAAACGTTTTTCGCAAGAGGGGGCCATTGTTGTATTAGCCGGACGGGATACTGATAAGCTTCATCGTGTCTTCAGTGAACTATCATCAAAAAAAGCGTTGGTGATCCAGACTGATGTTACAGATCGGGAATCAGTCAAAAATATGGTTGATGAAACGGTCAGGCATTTTGGCCGGATCGATATTCTGGTGAACAATGCAGGGTTGTATGCAATTGGCGATTTATTGAGTCTCTCAGAAGAAGAGGGTAATGCGGTATTAGCGACGAATTTTAATGGTGTGCTTAATTGTAGCTATTTTGCTTTACCTCATTTGCTGAAAAGTAAAGGATGTATTGTTAATAATGCCTCCATATCTGGCTTAGGAGGTGATTGGGGAGCGTTCACTATTGTGCGTCAAAAGGCGCTGTCGTTAATCTCACCCGTGCTATGGCGCTGGATTACGGTTCACAAGGTGTTCGGGTTAATGCTGTTTGCCCAGGTTTGGTAATAACCCCAATGGTTGAGTGTCTTGACGAGGAAACTCTTAAGTCTTTCGATAGCCGTATTTCGTTGAAACGGCCAGGGCAGCCGCATGAAGTGGCCGCCGCCATTGCATTTTTGGCGAGTGAAGATGCCAGTTTCATAAATGGTGTGAATTTGCCCGTGGATGGTGGCGTAACAGCATCCAATGGTCAACCTAATTTTAATTAAGGTCGCTTTAGATAACGAATTGAGAAGTGGCTCCACAGTCTACAGATAGATTGTGGAGCCAATTAATTTTTATTTCAGTTAATAATTACAGTTTGAACGATGAAATTCGGTTGAATGATTTTGATTTATGGCCTTAGCCAGTTCACATAATGTGGGATGAGTAAACAACATTGCTAATGGGATCTCCATGTTTTGTTCACGCATACGGGCTAACAATTGTATCGCTATCAATGAGTGACCTCCCAACAGAAAGAAATTATCATGGCGGCCTACCTGTTCCAGTTTCAGCAATTTTTGCCATATTTTAGCCAGTGCAATTTCTACCTCACCGAGTGGCGCTTTATAGTCGGAATGGCTGGAAGTTATAACGGCGGATTGGTCTGGTATCAATAAATCTCGCGCTAAGCTAGCCTGAACAGTATTAAAATCTGCCAGTAATTGTTGGCGTTCTTTACTAAGCAAAGTAGAAATATTCATGATTGGTTTATGAGGTTCGTCTTCCAATGCTTTTACCAGATCTGTTAGGGCCGTTGTCATGCAGGAAATCAGATACGCTGGATCGATTCCCGATATAGTCTGGGCTGTCAACAGGAAACTTCTACCCAAATCATCTATTGCTAAATAGAGAGGGTAATGGGTTCTTTCCTGCCCTGTCACCAGACGTATGCCTTCCCATAGGGTGTTGGTAACGTTTGATTGGCTATGGCGATAGTTAAGCAGTGTATTAAACAGTGGCAGAGGTGGTGTTACACTACTACAGCGCTGAGCCAGCGCCAGTGGTGCTTGTTCGTGTTCAAGTAACTGCGTCAGACTGCGGTAAGCCGCTTGCACAGTTTCCTGTGTGTTGTTGCCTGCAAGCCGGATGCGCACAGGCAGGGTATTGATAAACAGCCCCAGAATCTGATCAATATCAGCATTTCCTTGCATGCGTCCGAGTAAGACTGTCCCGAAGATGACATCATCTTGTCCGCTTATTTTTGCCAGAACTTGTGCTAGCGCAACATGGAACAAGACTCCGGGACTGACTCCCTGACGACGCGCCTGTTTGCGGATAGCTCTGGATAGGGCAGCGTTAAGTGGCTTGATGATTTCGGTTATCTGCCTATTTTCACGGTAGATATCCACTATTCCGAAAGGTGCGGTGGGTGCATCCACATCGGCGAGCATTTCACGGAAAAAGGTTTCGTGATCTGATATCGGTACGCATAAAGACTGAGCGATAAAGTGACGATAAGGCAGTGCAGGAGGTAACAATTTGGTACGCGGATGCAGAAATTCTTTGATTTCAGCGATGATAATATCCAGCGACATATGATCATTAAGTATATGGTGGCAGCAGAAAGCCAGCAACCATTCACCTTGATGTGGATCATAGACAATATCGGCAGAGAAGAGCGGTGCCTGACTTATATCAAGACGGCGCTGGCATGGGGCGGTATGCGTCAGCAACTGGGAAGAAATATTTTTATCACCGTCCGGTACAAAAGTGTTGATATGCAGGGAAGCCTGACGCCAGACAACTTGCACGGGTTGTGTTAAACCCTCCCAACAGATAGCTGTGCGCAGAATATCGTGGCGGTTAATGAGCTGTTGCAAAGCCGCCAGAAAAGCATCAAGACGTTCGCGGGTGTCGAACGCAAACAAAGTCTGTAACAGATAAACGTCTCCTTGTGTTTGCATCAGATGGTGGAACAACATACCTTCCTGTAATGGTGCGAGCGGGTAGATATCCTGAATATTGGTGATGCCATCGGGAATGGTGGCGGCGATAGTATCAATTTCGGGTTGTGTCAGCGAAACCAGTGGCAGCATATCAGGAGTAATGGCGGTGCAGTTATCAGGGATCAGATTAGGCGGTATAGCGGGTATAGTGGATGCGGCTGTGTTATCTTCAATATCCTGCATGACTTTTGCCATTTCAGCCAATATCGGAGTGATAAACACAGTGCGCATATCAAGGCTCCAACCCCGGTTGCGCAATCGTTCAATCAGATTGATAATCATCAAAGAATGACCGCCCAGTTCAAAGAAATGGTCATAACGGCCAACTTTTTCCACCCCTAATAAAGTTTGCCAGATCTCCACCAGAACTCTTTCTTTTTCACCGAGCGGTGTTTCATAAGCGTGAGTCACAATTGATGACTGATCCGGCATCGGCAGGGCCTGGCGGTTGAGTTTGCCATTGGGAGCCAATGGAAAAGCATCCAGTATCACAAATGCACTGGGCAGCATATAGTCAGCAAGGTATTGTGCCAGTTGTTGACGTAGTTCTGCGGGCACAAGTTTTGTATTGGGTTCGGCGGTCAGATAAGCAACAAGGCGTTTATCATCACCTGTTTTTGCATAAGAAATATCTTCGCGAGCAAGCACAATAGCTTCCCGCACGCCTTGGAATTGTAGCAATCTGGTTTCGATTTCTCCCAGTTCAATACGGAATCCGCGGATCTTGACCTGAAAATCATTGCGACCGAGGTACTCGATATTGCCGTCAGATCGCCAGCGAGCCAGATCACCTGTTTTATACATGCGTGCGTTGGGGTACTCGCTAAAAGGGTCGACAACAAATTTCTCTGCTGTCAGCTCTGGTTGATTTGAGTAACCACGGGCGACTCCCATGCCTCCGATATAAATTTCTCCACTTACGCCGATAGGAACCGGCTGACCAAGTGCGTCCAGAATATAGACACGGGTATTAGACAATGGGCGCCCAATCGGAATGTTGTTGGTAATAACGTTGTTGGTAATAGAGGGCGTATTTTTATTATCTGACACTGTTTCTTTGTCTGCTGTCATATCTTTGTTTATCGGCATAGTCGTTGCAGTAACGGTTATCTCGGTGGGTCCATAGGCATTGATCCAACGGCAGGATTGTGTTTCCGGGTACGATAGCCAGTCCATTAAATAGCGGTGTTCTACTTTGTCACCACCAACAATAATGATACGCAGGTAGGGGCTGAAACTACCGCGTCTGACTATCATTTCTTGTACCCAATGGTGCCAGAAGGCGGTCGGTATATTGATGATGGTTATTTTCTGTTCACGCAAGAAATCGACAAAGGTGGCATCCGGTATTTTGATATAGGGTGGGCGCAGAACCAGTGTGGCACCTGAGGCCAAAGTAGGAAAAATATCTGACACGGAAATGTCAAATGCAAAGGTCACAAACTGCAAAACCCGATCGCCCAAGTGAGGCTCACTCACCTGACATTGAGCATGAATAAGGCTAACGACATTGTGATGTTCCAGCATAACGCCTTTTGGATTTCCGGTTGAACCAGAGGTGTAAATGATATAAGCCAAGTGGTACGGCTTGATCCCCATTTGCTGGCTATCAGGATCATAGGCAGGCAGTTTTTGCATGTTACTTTGGTGAATTTCGTCGTCCAGCAGCCAGATGGGAATATCCTGTATTGGTAAACGTGTCTGTAATTGTTTCTGGGTCAACAATATTACCGGCTTGCAGTCCGATAACTGATAAACCAGCCGTTCGGTGGGGTATTCTGGATCAAGTGGAATATAACCGGCACCGGCTTTTAAGATCCCGAATAGGCCGATAATCATGTCTAAACCCCGTTCAACATGAATAGCGACACGATCATCAGGGCGAACACCAAAGGCAATCAGTCCATGTGCCAGTTGATTGGCGCGGCAGTTCAGTTCGTGATAACTCAAAGATTGGCCTTCGAAGATCACTGCTGTTGCGTTTGGTGTGCGTTGAACTTGCGCTTCGAATAGTTGATGAATCAACGTATTATCCGGCAAGTTGACTCCGGTATTTTGACAGGATTGAGAGGTATTGAAATCCACCAGTAATTGTTGGCGCTCCTCAGCAGATAACATCGGCAGGCGGGCAATCGCTTGTGTTTCATCGCTTGCCATAGCCGTTAGCACATTGATGAGATAACTGACAATACGTTCAACGGTCGTATGCTCAAACAGATCCGAAGCGTATTCCAGATAACCACTGAGGCCATCCAACGTTTCGGACAGTGACAATGTCAGGTCAAAGTACGCACTGCGATGTGGCTGCTCTATCGGTGAGACAGATAAACCTGGCAATTCAAGGGACTGAGTGGAAGTGTTGTTTAGGGCCAGCATAACTTGAAAAATTGGGTTGTAGCTCAGGCTGCGTTCAGGTTGCAGAATTTCCACTAATTGTTCAAAAGGAAGGTCTTGATGTGCATAAGCTGCCAGTGCACCTTCACGGACGTGGGTGAGCAGATTTGCCACAGAATCGCACGATTCCAATTTAACGCGCAAAGGCAGCGTATTGACGAAAAAGCCAATTAATCCTTCAAGTTCACTCTGTGAACGGTTAGCGACAGGTGTGCCGATGACAATATCATCCTGTCCGCTTAAACGGGCAAGTACGATCCCCCAGGCTGCAAGCAGAGTCATAAATAACGTCGTGTTTTGACGCTGTCCGAGCGCTTTGAGAGCAGACAGTAAGTCAGCATTCAGATGAACAGGGACGTGATTGCCAGTGTATCGTTGTTCCGGCGGGCGTGGATAATCTGTAGGAAGATCAAGTAATGTCGGTGCACCCTGAAGTTGTTTTTGCCAGAAATCCCGTTGTGTAGTGAAAACCCCATCTTGTAACCATTTCTGTTGCCAGACGGCATAGTCTGGGTACTGGATGGGGAGGTGAGGTAAAGGAGTGTTATATTTTCCCAGTGCGGTACGGTAAAGCGCACTGAGTTCCCGAAGCAGTATTCCCACCGACCAGCCATCGGTAATGATGTGATGTTGGGTCAGGAGCAATACATGTTCTTCTTCAGATAGTTGCAGTAATTGGCCTCGGATCATTGGCTCATTAGCAAAGTCAAATGGCGTTTGTGTTTCGAGTTCTGCCAATTCGTTAATACGGATCATGCGAGATGTTTCGTCTAAACTGCGTAGATCTTGATAGACCAGAGAAAAGCCAGTATCTGCGCTATCAATATATTGGTAAGGCTGTTCATCAATCAGGACAAAACGGGTACGTAAACTTTCATGTCGGCTGACGAGGTGATCAAGCGCAGTCGTAAGCGCAGCATGATCGAGATGTCCGCTGAGATGCAGGGCCAGCGGGATATGATAGGCCAGATTGGTTTTGGTATTGAGATGAGTGATGAACCACAAGCGTTGTTGAGAGAAAGAGAGCGGTAAGGGTTGGCTGCGATCAGTCACAGGAATAATGACTCGGTTTGTCACAGGGGTATCGATAAGCACGGTTGCTAAATCGGCCAGGATCGGGTGGGAAAAGAGGTGTTGTAAATGCAATTCCCGCGCCAGTTTCTGGCGTATTCGTGCAGCAAGTTGGATAGCCAGCAGGGAGTGACCGCCGAGTTCAAAGAAATGGTCATGACGACTAACTTTCTCTAATTTCAGCAGTTCTTGCCAAATTTCAGCCAATTCCGTTTCCAGGCTTCCGATAGGCGCTGCATAATTGCGGGTCACCAGTGCCGTCTGCGTTGGTACTGGCAGTGCCTGACGATTGAGTTTGCCATTAGGTGTCAACGGAAAGGCATCAAGCGTCACAAAAGCGCTGGGTAGCATATACTCGGCAAGGTGTTGTGCAAGTTGCTGGCGTAGTTCTGCCGGCACCAGTATCGCATTTGGTTTAGCGAGTAGATAAGCAACCAGACGTTTTTCACTCCCTGTTTTTTCATAAGAAGTATCTTCTTGAGCAAGTACAACTGCTTCGTGCACATTGTGACATTGCACCAGTCTGGCCTCAATCTCGCCAAGTTCGACACGGAAACCGCGTATTTTAACCTGAAAATCGTTCCGGCCAAGGTATTCAATATTACCGTCAGGTAACCAGCGAGCCAGATCGCCACTTTTGTATAGGCGGGCATCAGGGGCTGAAGAAAAAGGATCAGCAATAAAGTGTTCGGTTGTCAATTTTGGGCGGTTCAGATAACCGCGGGCAACACCGACTCCACCGATATAAATTTCACCGGTAACACCAATAGGAACCGGCTCCCCATGACGATCAAGAAGATAGATTTGGATATTGGTAATAGGCTGCCCAATGGGGACTCGTCCGACATAACGATCTGGCACACACTGCCAGGCGGTGACATGAATCGCAGCTTCGGTGGGGCCATATAAGTTATGTAATTGACAATGGGTAAAGTGAGACAAACATTTCTGTTGCAAGGTATAAGGAAACGCTTCACCACTACAAAAAATGTGACGCAAAGAAAGACAACGCCCGGTAGGAATAGCATAGAGAAATTGCTGTAGCATGGCAGGCACAAAGTGGATGATAGTAATCCTGTTCCTTTCTATTTCAGACAATAAATAGAGCGGATCTTTATGACCTCAGGACGTGCCAGGATTAATTGGGCACCAAACATCAGAGGCGGAAATAACTCCCAAACAGAAACATCAAAACTGAATGGTGTTTTCTGCAAGACACGATCCTGCGAGGTGAATTGGTAAGTTTCTTGTGCCCAGAGTAAACAATTCACAACACCGCGATGCTCATTCATTACCCCTTTTGGCAAGCCTGTCGAACCAGAGGTATAAATTACATAAGCCAGATGGTGTGAGGTTAGACCAAGGAGCAGAGGATCAGGGTTACTGACTGGCATGTCCATAATGAGGTATGCAAGATTGCAGAGATCGACAATAGGTACGGTGCTGACCAGCCGGTTAATTAATGGTGTTTGGGTGAGTAAGGCAACAGGAGCCGCATCCTCAAGTATATAGGTCAGTCTTTCGGCAGGATAGCTTGGATCGAGCGGAACATAGGCACCACCAGCTTTAAGGATAGCGAGTAATCCCACTATCATTTCCAGACTGCGTTCAACACAAATTGCCACCCGATCATCAGGGCGGACACCTGAGGCAATCAGATGATGAGCTAAGCGATTGGCCTGACGGTTCAATTCAGCATAACTTAACGACTGTTCTTCAAAAATAACAGCAATTGCATCAGGATTGCGCTGTACCTGTTTTTCAAATAATTCGTGAATAAATGCATCATGTTGTGGGAAATCTGCCGCTGTATCTTGAGAAAATGAAAAGTCTTGACGGGATTGAACTGTGTTGAAATCCACCAGCAACTGTTGACGCTCGCGAGCAGGCAAAATCGAAATTTCCAAAATTGGTTGGTGGGGTGAGGTTTCCAGTGCTTTGACCAAACCTGTCAGGGCTGTGGTCATATAGCCAATCAGACGAACCGAATCGATGCTCGATACAGTTTGGGCAACCAGGCTAAACTCATCACCCCAATCATCGACAAACAAACCGATGGGATAATTAATTCTCTCTTCTTGCATCAACAGACGTGTGCCTTCTAATTTAGCAAAGGTGGCATTCGATTGACTATGACGATAGTTAAGCAGGGTGTTGAAAAGTGGTAAAGGTGGTATGACGCCGCTACAGCGTTGGGCCAGTGTCAGTGTTGCCTGTTCGTGTTCTAACAATCTCATCAGGTTGAGGTAGGTCTCTTGAATGGTTGTTTGTACACTATTCTCCGTAAGCCTAATCCGAATGGGTAAGGTATTAATAAGTAATCCCATAACTTGATCGATGCCGGAACTGCCTTGCATACGCCCCAATAATACCGTGCCAAAGACCACATCATCACGTCCGCTGGTTTTTGCCAGCACCAAAGCTAAGGCAACATGAAACAAGATACTGGGACTAACACCCTGACGTCGGGCTTGTGTGCGAATAGCTCTGGACAGTGCAGTGTCAAGTGATTGCTTGGTTTCCGATATTTGCTGCTCACTGCTATTTTGTTGCTCACTACTATTTTGTTGCTCACTACTATGAAGATCCAGTATTTCGAAAGAGGCTGTTGGTGCATCTACATCAGAAAGTACTTTGTGGAAATAGGCTTCGTGAGTTGAAGTCGATACATGCAGGGATTGCGCAACAAAGTTACGATAAGGTAATGCTGGTGGCAATGTTTCAGAATGACGGCTGTCAAGATATCCACTTTCGGCGTGATTGTGCAATTCGGAATGACCACGTAATAATACACCGATTTCATCAACAATACGCTCCAGTGTTATATGGTCACAGACTAAATGATGGATACACAGAGCCAGTAACCACGTATTCTGAGCTGGATCATAGGCAATGTCGGCGGAGACTAACGGAGCCTGACTTATATCAAAACGGTGCTGGTGAGGATCTGAGTATGCCAGTAATTGAGAAGAGATCGCTTGTTCGCTATTTGCTAAAAACGTATTAATGTGCAAAGAGGCCTGCCGCCAAACGACTTGCACTGGCTGCGCTAATTCCTGCCAATAAATGGAAGTGCGCAGAATATCGTGACGGTTAATGACCAGTTGCAAGGCTGCCAGAAAGGCATCAAGCCGTTCGCGGGTGTTAAAGGACAGTAAATTGCGTAACAGATAAATATCCCCCTGTTTCTGCAACAGATAATAGAAAAAAATGCCTTCCTGTAGTGGTGTGAGTGGATAGATATCTTGAATATTGGCAGCCCCTGCGGGAATAGCTGCGGTGATGGCATCAATTTCATGTTGAGAAAGGGAAACTAAAGTTAGCATGTCGGGTGTAATGGTAGTACAGCCGTCAGGGATGAGATTAGGCGGAACGGTGAATGCAGCCGCATTTTCTTGCTCTATATTTCCCTGCTCTATGTTTCCCTGAATTGTCTCTTGCTGAGCCGACAGTATTGCGTTTGCCATCTCGTGCAATATTGGTCTGGTAAATATGATCTGGATATCAAGAACCCATCCCAGATTGCGCAGTTGTTCTATCAGACTAACGGCTATCAAAGAGTGGCCGCCAAGCTCAAAAAAGTGATCGTAGCGGCTGACATGTTTCACTCCGAGCAATGTTTGCCAAATTTGGCTCAGGGTCGTTTCGATTTCTCCTATAGGCGCTTGGTAACTGCGAGTGACGATTGCGGTGTGATCTGGTTTCGGAAGAGCCTGACGGTTGAGTTTGCCATTGGGGGTCAGAGGAAAGGCATCGAGCGTTACAAAGGCACTGGGTATCATGTATTCAGCAAGATGTTGTGAGAGTTGTTGCCGCAATGCCATGGGTTCTAATTCAACATCTGCCTCAGGTAGTAAGTAAGCGACCAGATGTTTTGAAGATGGCCTATTCTCATCAGGCGTATTTTGATGAGAAAGATCCTCATGGGAAAAATCTTCATAAGGTAGCACTACAGCTTCATGTACACCGTGGCATTGCCGTAATCTTGCTTCGATCTCTCCCAGTTCAATGCGTAAGCCACGTAGTTTGATTTGAAAATCATTGCGACCTAGATATTCAATTTTGCCATCGGGTAGCCAACGTCCCAGATCGCCGGTTTTGTACATACGTGCGTCTGGCTCAGAAGAGAACGGATTAGTGAGGAAACGTTCAACAGTGAGTTCGGGACGGTTCAGATAGCCGCGGGCAACGCCGATACCAGCGATATGAATCTCTCCTGCAACCCCTAACGGAACGGGTTGACCGTAAGTATCAAGGATATAAATTTGGGTATTCGCAATGGGATAACCAATCGGTGGCGCTTTGTCTTCCTGACTGTCACATTGGTAAAAAGTAGCACAAATGGTCGTTTCCGTCGGGCCATATACATTGAGCATCCGTCGCCCTCGCGCCCAGCGTTTGACCAGCGTAGGCGGACATGCTTCCCCTCCCAGGATTAACGTTTGCAGTGTTGCCGGGATGGTGTTCATTGTTGCCAGAACCGTGGGGGATAAGATGGCGAGAGTAATAGCATGTGTCTCTAAATAGTCAGACAGCGTTTTACCCGGCAGAAGGTTATCTCGTTTGGCAAGATAAAGGCGAGCGCCTGCCAAGAGTGTCATAAAACATTCCCACATACAGGCATCGAAACTGTTTGAGGCAAATTGCAGGATTCGATGATCTGGTGTGATGGTTAGTACGTCTTTCCGGGTGACAATATAATTACACAAACTACGATGTTCTATCATGACTCCTTTGGGTTGCCCTGTAGAGCCGGAGGTATAGATGACATAAGCCAGATGGCGGGAAGTCAGTCCCAGTGAGCGAGCTTCTGGGTTTTCTTCTGATCTTTCATCCAAAACAGAATATTCTGGTGTATCAAGCAATATAGTTGGCAGGTTACTGTTCCACGTTTCTGCCATTATTTCCTGAATAAATGTTGTCTGGATAAAGGCTTTCTGAGTAACCAGCGCCACGGGGTCTGAATCATTGAACATATATGCCAGTCGCTTGGCTGGATAAGTCGGATCAAGTGGTACAAAGGCGCCCCCCGCCTTGAGAATACCTAATAAACCAACCACCATTTCCAGGCTGCGTTCAACACAAATCGCCACCCGATCGTCAGGACGCACGCCGAGCGAAATCAGATGATGTGCCAGACGATTGGCTCGTTTATTCAGCTCTTCGTAGCTCAATGATTGCTCTTCAAATAGCACGGCTGTGGCATCTGGTGTGCGCTGCACTTGTGCCTCGAACAGTTGATGAATCAGCGCCTCCTGTGGAAATTCAGTTCGGGTGGTGTTGAAATCCACTATAACTTGTTGGCGCTCAATGTCGGGCAGGATAGGCAGATTGACTATTTTCGTATTGGTAAGGGATGGTATTTCCAGAGAAGTGAGAGCGGCGTCAAGCAAAACGGCAAGGCGGGACTGAAGTGTGATAACTTCCGTCGTACTCAGGTAATCAGGAGAAAAATAGAACTCAATAGAAAGTGGGGAATCAGTATCTTCATGATGGGCGGTGTTTGTGTATTGTTTGATTCTGATAGCGAGAGGATAAGGGGCACCAGAATGTAGGTCGAAGAGTTTGACGTTAGTACTTTCTCCTTCCATATGCAGATTAGCGCTGAACGGTTCGAGAGATAATGTCACATCAAATAATTGAGGAGATGAGACTTTTTGCCGGGTATGTATTTGGCGGTTTAACTCTACGATGGGAAAGCTTCGGTGCTTATAGCAAAGATTCATTTCGGTTGCGGCTTTGTGTATAACATCACGAAATGTATCCTCTGGTGAAAGGGTGATACGAATGGGGAGTACGGAGGCGAACATTCCTATCGTGTGCTTCTGTTTTACATTTTTGCGATTGTGTAAGGGAATACCGATAACAATTTCATCCACATCTGCTGTTCGAGTGAAGTAGCAGGCCAGAAGGGCATACATGAAATGCAGAAGGGGAAATCCCTGTTTGCCGACGGACTTTTTAATCCGTTTAAAAAGTGTCTGGTCAACTGACCAGACAACAGGCTTAGAAACAATAGGCTTAGCTTGTTTGTGGCTCTTGATATTATTGGCATCAGTGTTATTGAAATTAGAGTGCTGGAGTAAAGGAGGAGGCAGGTTTTCATAACGCTTCAACCAAAATTGCATATCCTGTGAGTAATGTTCAGAAGCAAGGTAATTGAGGTTGTCTGTAATAAAATCCAGATAAGAGTAAACTGAGTTGCTCAATGCTTCTCCTTTCATCAAACGGTTATAGTTATCAATAACCTTGTCAAGTAGTATGCACAGGCCAGTCCCATCAATGATCAAATGATGACTGCAAAACTGCCAATACCGACAGGTATTACTGACTCGCAATAACTTAGAACGCCACAATGCATCATTCAGTTGAAATGGACGTATAAACTCGGTATCCATGTATTGTTGTACTCTGATTTCAGCATCTGAATACGATGAAAAATCGAGTATATCCATAGTCGTAGGAAGAGAATGAATCATCTTCTGGGTGGGCAAAGCGTGGGTGTTGATAAATCGTAAACGTAGAGTGTCATGACTATAAACAACATTTTCAAAGGCACGGGCAAATAATTCTTCATTCAGCTCTCCTTCGATACAGATAAAAAGGCTGAGATTGTAGTGGGAAGAATCGGGGTGAATGGCCTGATCAAACCAGACGGCTTGCTGAGGAGAACTAAGTGGGTATGTATGCGAGGGGAGGGAATTATTATTACGAACTGCTGAGGAAGTTTGTGAAGAGTTATTATGTAACATTCTCATTTCTCCTTGATAAGAGTTCGGTTTTGGTTTGTTTCATCCACTTGAAAATAAATTAAATATTTCTTTAAATTTCCCTTTGATAAAAATGAGCTAGATATGGTTGGTGGGGAAATCCCCACATTAAATACATACATGATTATAACGATATGGAATTAAGTTAACTGAAATAAATACCGTATGTCGATAGTTTTGTGATGTGAATATTAATCGTGAATGCGGATACTACGATGTCTGGATGGTGTCTGGATGAAGAAAATACAGGGCAAAGTGGGTGACTGTGCTATTTATCGGGACATTAAGGAATGGAGAATATGAAAAAATTATCCCGCCGAATGACGGGCTTATCAGACAAATAATATCTACAGCACCATATTATTAATGATTAATGCCAGACGATCGAACATCTCACCAAATAACCGCTCAGTAAATGGCACCAGCATCGGGAACAACAGGGAAAGTGTGAAAATACCAACTGTCAGAGTCAGGGGAAAACCGACCACAAATACAGAAAGTTGAGGTGTCATGCGGTTCAGCATGCCTAAAGAAAAGTTCAATACCAGAAGCAGAGTAATCATCGGCATTGCCAGCATCATGCCATTGATAAATATCAGACTGGCACTTTGTGCTAGCAATAAAAAACCTCTGGGGTTCAATTGGGTAGATTGAATCGGGATGGAATAAAAGGTATCTGCCAGAATAGACAATATCCATAAATGACCATCGAAAGCCAGAAACAACAGTATCATCAGCATATTCAGAATACGTGCCAGAATTGGCATATTCGGGCCACCAGTAGGGTCAAAAAATATGGCGAAAGAGAGTCCCATTTGTAAACCAAGTACTTCACCTGTATGACGCACCACCGCAAACGCAATCTGTATGGTTAATCCCAGAGCAACGCCAATCAGCATCTGCTGTACCAAAACCCAAATCCCGGCAACGGAAAAAATCGGGATTTGGGGAGAAGGAATATTTGGAACCAATAAGGCCGTGATCACTAATGCCAGGCCAATTCTGACTTTTATCGGCATCTGTTTTTCACTGAAAATCGGGGCAATACTGAACAATGCCAAAAGACGCACCATTGGCCAGAAAAAATCACTGACGAGGCGGGAAAGTGTTTCGCTATCAAACGGGATCATGATTAACCAATAATGGCTGGAATACTGCTAAAAAGTGTACGCATGTAATCCAACAGCAGATTCAGCATCCACGGCCCGGCAATAATAATAGTGACAACAACAGCCAGAATTTTAGGGATAAACGATAAGGTCATTTCGTTTACCTGTGTTGCCGCCTGTAACAAGCTGATCACTAAACCACATATTAACGCTGATAAGAGCAGCGGGGCAGCCAGCGCCAATGCGACTTTCATTGCTTCAACACCAAGAGCCATTACCGATTCAGGAGTCATAATTTTTCAAACCGTTTGAGCTTTTTCAATAAGATTTAACGCCAAATATTTTTGTCTGACACGTTCAGCAAATTCAGATAGAAAAACGAATCAGACATAAAAACTTTGAGCTAACGAGCCAAGCAATAATTGCCAGCCATCTACCAGAACAAACAACATTAGTTTGAATGGTAGTGATATCGTGGCAGGTGGAACCATCATCATACCCAAAGCCATCAGGACGCTGGCTACAACCAAATCGATGATCAGGAAAGGGATAAAAAGCGTAAAACCAATCTGGAACGCAGTTTTCAATTCGCTGGTTATGAAGGCTGGCACCAGAACACGCATTGGGACAGAATCTGCCGTTTCAAATGCTTTTTGATCGGCAAGGCGGGCAAACAGTGCCAAATCATTTTCCCGTGTCTGACGCAGCATAAATTGGCGTACAGGTTGAGAGCCTTTATCCAGTGCAGCTTCCAGCGTGATTTTATCTTCGCTAAAAGGCAGATAAGCATCCTGATAAACTTTATCAAATACTGGGGCCATGATGAAAAAGGTCATAAACAATGCTAATCCCAACATGACCTGATTTGGTGGGGCAGAAGGTGTTCCCAGTGCGTTACGCAGCAAACCCAGCACAATAATGATGCGGGTAAAGCTGGTCATCATCAGTAAGGCCGCGGGAATAAACCCCAATGCGGTGATGAAAATCAGGGTCTGAACCGGCAGTGACCAACTTTGTCCACCATTGGTCAGTGGCTGGCTAATGATACCGGGTAGTTCCGCAGCAGCATTCATGGAAAACAATGGTAGCAAAAATGCTATAAATACAGTTGCCAGACGCACCAGATGAATGTGAGAGATAAATTTTCGGCCTGTTTTTTGATTGCCTGTCATAAAAAAAACTCTATTTTTCATCGCCATCCTTGCCATTTTTACTTTTTCGCTGGAGCGTATTTTTTAATAACTGACCGAAAGGAAGTGTCTTAAGTTCGGTTTCCCTTTCCTTGTTATCGGAAGATACAGGGAGCTGATGTAATACATTGATTTGTTGGGATGTTACCCCCAAAACCAGCCAGCTATCTTCGATTTCAACCACCACAACCCGTTCTTTTGGTCCAAGTGAACAGCTTGCTTTGACATTAAGCAATCGGTGATTTTTGTTCTTAGCAGGCGAAAGCCCCAGACGACGGATCAACCATGCCATGAAAAAAATCAACAATAAGATCCCACCCAGTGCACTGCTGATTTGCATAAATGTCTGACCAGCCGAAAGGGAAGGGACATTTGTTGCTGTGCTTGCTATTGATGTATTGGTTATTGGCGTATTGGCTGTTGTTGTGCTGGTCATCATAGCATCGGCGTCTTTGCATTAGTCATTGAAATAAGTTATTGGAACAGTCGGTGCGGCATCAGGTGCCGCACCATTTTGAAAAGAAGCATGAAAGGCAGGTTGATGCGCCATCATGCTTAACGACTCAAGCGACGCATACGTTCAGAAGGCGTGATGATATCTGTAATACGGATACCGTATTTGTCAGATACGACGACCACTTCTCCTTGTGCAATTAAATAGCCGTTGATCAGGATATCCAGCGGTTCACCAGCAAGGCCATCAAGTGACACCACTGAACCCTGAGATAGTTTCAGCAATTGTTTGATGGTCATTTTAGTGCGACCTAGCTCAACGGAGAGCTTAACGGGAATATCCATAATCAGGTCAATATCGGAGATCTGAGAGAGCGCATCCTGCGGCTCAAGGTTCTCAAAGATTGACGCGCCGCTGTCAGAGGTCTGCTGTGCGGCCTGTTGTTCCAGCGCTTCTGCCCACAAGTCTTCAGTTGATCTGGTATCTGCGGGTTGTTTAGCATCACTCATTGGGCTTTTCCTCATCCAGAGCATTTAAAACAGGGTTAATCAGGTGTTCAACACGCAGGGCATACTGCCCGTTAAGTGTTCCATATTGGCTGGTGAGCACTGGCACACCATCAACGTGAACGATGAGACGTTCAGGTTTTTCAATCGGTAAAACATCGCCACTTTTCAGTTGGAGGATTTTTGACAGCCGCAGGGGGATATCAACAAAATTCGCCACCAGTTCTAGCTCTGAGTTCTGAACTTGTTTCACCAGACTTTCACGCCACTGCCCATCTTCCTGACGCACATTTTCTACTGGAGGATTGGTCAGGAGTTCACGCAGAGGTTCGATCATGGCGAATGGAATACAGATGTTGAATTCTCCGCACAGGTCGCCAATCTCTACCTGGAACGGCGTGGTTACCACGATATCGTTGGGTGAAGTTGTGATATTGGTGAATTTCACCTGCATCTCGGAACGCACGTATTCCACTTCAAGTTTAAAAATAGAATCCCATGCGTCGCGATAGGCATCCAACGCCAGTTTCAGCATCCGGTTGATAATACGCTGCTCGGTATAGGTGAATTCACGGCCTTCCACTTTAGTCGGGAAACGGCCATCACCACCAAACAGGTTATCAACCGCGATATAAACCAAATTAGGTTCAAAAGCGAACAGTGCAGTTCCTCTCAATGGTTTCAGGTGAACCAGATTGAGGTTAGTCGGCACGGCCAAATTGCGGGCAAACTCAAGATAAGGTTGGATCTTAATGGCACCGACAGTAATATCCGGACTGCGGCGCAGCATGTTAAACAACCCCATCCTGAATTGGCGGGCAAAGCGTGCATTGATGATTTCCAGTGACTGCAAACGCTCACGTACAACACGGCGTTGTGTATTGGGATCGTAAGGGCGAACCTCACTCTCCACTGATGACGCGATTTGTTCTACGTCATCCGCAGCAGCACTGTCACCATTGAGCAGAGCATCGATCTCTGCCTGTGAAAGAATATTGTCACTCATCGTGATTATCGCAGAATAAACGTAGTAAACAATACATCGGTGATCACCTGATCAGGTTCACCGGGTATCAGTGTCGGGCTCAGTGTCTGTTTAATGTCTTCCACTAAACGTACTTTGCCGTCATCTTTCGCCAGATCGGTCGATTTCTGGCGCGATAGTAACAGCAGCATACGGCTACGAACTTCTGGCAGATAATCATGGAAGCGCTGACGAGTTGTTCCATCGGGCAGACGTAATGTCACCCCGACATACAAAACACGATCAAAATGATCTTCGTTGTCGATCAGATTGACGGTGAAAGGCTCCAATGCCATGAATACCGGAGTATGAATGACTTTGGCTTTTTCTGAACTATTATTGCTATTGCTGGATTGCTTCATGGTCCACCAGCTATATCCCCCGATGGCGGTACTAAGAACAGCAATCAGTATTAACAGTATCATCCAAATTGGATTTGTGCGTTTACGTTCGTAGCTATAATCAGACATGGACAGACGAATTCCTGTTTTCTGTAACGAATAAGATGCCGCGCATTCCGTGGCGGAGCTTCTTATTCATCAAATTCAATATCAATTATCCCGCGTCTTTGTTCCGGCAATAGCAGGAAAAAACGTGGAAAAAACCATTAACTCACGCGTTTGTTATCGGCCTTGTTTCATTTTTTTACAGTTGATTGCTGTAAATTATGAAATCAGGCAGATAATCAGGCGAAAATATCAACGCCCCCCCGACTTGAAGCGAGTTGTTGAGGCGTCATTCGGATCGTTGATTCATGAGTTGTTGGCACGGGTGTTGCTGCTAGTGTTCCATTACTTTCAGCATGGGTTCGGGTATTGGCCTGTTGCTGTGGATTTGCTGACTGTTCCTGTTGCCAATTCCCCGGTGTATCACTACCTACACTGCTTTGAGCCAGTTGGATGCCATTTTCTGCCAGCGCATGACGAAGATTAGGCAGGGCTGCTTCCAAAGCGGCACGGACATGTTGATGGGCAGAGACAAAATGTAATTGAGCCTGATTGTCTTCAACATTCATGCGGATATGCAGTGCCCCCAATTCTTGCGGGTGTAAGCGTAATTCAGCTTGTTGTAATCCATTCCGGTTAAAAAACAACACGTGTTGGTTTAGCTGCTGCTGCCATTCTTCACTGCCAAGATGGGCGTTCAGTAAAGGCGCAGGTGTACCATTTAACTGAAATTGTCCGTTGGTTTGATGGCTCGCGGAAACTTGGGGAGAAGCAAATAGGGTATGTAGTGCTCCAGAAGAGAAAGTCTCCGTAGAAGCCGTTGCTAATGTTGATGTCCCTTGCATGAGCGTGAACTCTTTCCCGCCATTCTCTTTTCCACTCGCTAATGGAATCGAATTTTGGTCAGAATTGTTAGCCGTTGATTTCACTTTTCCGGTAGTTGATGCCCATACGGATCGGTTTTTGACAGAAGTTTGTCCATTGCTGATCGGGGTAGTATCTTGCCTGATAAAAGAGCGGATATCGTTATCCAAACCCTTATCTTCGGTATGCTCTGCCGGATCTGTTGTCGTCAGCATCATATCTCCTTTGGCTTTTTTGCCAAGTTTATCAGTTAACGTGCCATCAATGCTGTTGTCAACGTCTGACAAATCATCTGGATTTTCTGTACTGTCTCCGGTTGATTGGCGACTGATTAATCCGGCTAGCTGAATAGGCATAGCGTTGATCAACGTTTCAGCAGACAAAGGGTCTTCATCGTCCTGCAAGGTAAGTGCTGCATCACTGTCTGATATTGACGCTGATGTTGAAGCTGATGTTAAAAGTAATGCCGAAAATTTATCCTGTATGCTTGTGTGGTCAGTTACAACTAATGAGGGGATTAATTCACCTTCTATTTTGTTATCAGTGGAACGTTTCTCACCATTCTCACTATTTCCATGGACTTTATTGCTTTGACCAGAATTGGTTTTAGCAGAACGGGTCTGAACAGAGGCTTTCTGTAAAGTGTCCGTCTCTTTATTGAGAAGCTGCCCAAATTCCGGGACCTTGTCTTTAGGCACGTTACCGTCCAACAGGAGCTGTTGATTTTTTCCTGTCGCTTTTTCCGTCGATGTTAAATCAGTAGGCGAAAGAGTGAGATTCATTGTTTCATTCTCCGTTGTGCACCACGTTGTGCGTACTCGTCCATTTGTTTTTGCTCCATGCGATTTTGGTGTAACTTCAAATTATGTTCTGCCCGCTGTTGCAGAGTATCGAAAGCATTCAGACGCTGCTGTTTTTCCTGCCATTGTGACATGGCTTGCTCAAGTCGTTTTTTCCATTGGTTGAGCTGTAATTTGTGTTGTTCAATTGCCATTTCCAGCGTTTTCATGAACTGCTGATAGTTTTGCCATGTTGAGCTGGACATGCCTCCGGTGAGTGTAGTGTTTAAACGTGTGCGGTATTCATCCTGATAATCCATTAACGCTGCGAGTTGCTGCTCCATTTGCTGATGACTCTGCCGCACCTGTGCAAGCTGTATTGCGGCTTTTTTTGCTGCGTCCTGAGCAAGGTCACGCAAAGTCATAAGAGGGGAGTGTTGTTGCATTTATTTCCTCAGCATCTTAGATCGGTAATAACTGTTGCAGTTGGGTACATGCTGCATCGTATTCACTACGTTCCTCAATGTCTTGACGCAGGAACTGAGCCATATGCGGATACAGTTCAATTGCCCTGTCCAACAAAGGATCACTACCGGCAGCGTAAGCACCGACATTAATAAGATCCCGGTTACGCTGGTAGCTGGAAAGTAGCTGTTTGAACTGTTGTACCCGCCGATAATGGGTATTATCAATCAGTGCAGTCATGGCACGGCTGATTGATGCTTCAATATCAATGGCAGGGTAATGCCCGGATTCTGCCAATGTTCGCGACAGTACAATATGGCCGTCCAGAATGGCACGAGCAGAATCGGCAATCGGATCTTGTTGGTCATCACCCTCTGTCAGAACGGTATAAAAGGCCGTAATTGAGCCACCATCACTGACGCCATTACCCGCTCGCTCTACCAGTGCCGGTAATTTGGCAAACACAGAAGGGGGGTAGCCTTTGGTTGCCGGAGGCTCACCGATAGCCAGGGCAATTTCACGTTGCGCCATGCTGTAACGGGTAAGGGAATCCATAATCAATAAAACGTGTTTGCCGCGATCGCGAAAATCTTCAGCAATGCGAGTAGCATAGGAAGCTCCTTGCATGCGCAGTAACGGAGAGATATCAGCAGGTGCCGCGACAACGACTGAACGGGCTAACCCTTCTTCACCCAAAATATTCTCGATGAAATCTTTAACTTCCCGGCCACGTTCACCAATCAGACCAACAACGATAACATCAGCCTGGGTGTAACGAGCCATCATGCCAAGCAGCACACTTTTACCGACGCCTGAACCAGCAAACAATCCCATGCGCTGTCCACGACCAACGGTTAGTAAGGCGTTGATAGCACGAACACCAACATCCAGTACGTCACTGATAGGAGTGCGTTGCAGAGGATTGAGTGGTGGCGTAGTCAGAGAAGCGCGGTAATTTGTATCAGGGGCAGGGAGTCCATCAAGGGGACGGCCTGCACCATCCAACACTCTGCCAAGTAACTCCGGCCCTAATGGCAAACGGCGTCCACTACCAGCATCTGTTCCGTAAGAACGGGCATAAACACGGGCGCCAGGGACAATACCTTCTAACTCTTCCAAAGGCATCAGTAACAATTTTTCGCCATTAAAGCCGACGACTTCACTTTCAACTTCTTCAATGGTGTTGCCATTTTGCCGTTCGATAAGACAGGTTGCCCCCAGAGGCAGATGTAAACCTGTTGCTTCGAGTACCAAACCCGTGGCACGGGTCAATCGCCCATAACGACGTACTTTGGGTGTCTTCTCCAGACGTTTTTCCATTGCATCTAATGTGGTCAGCCAGCGCCCAAGTCTTGCCGTCATCACAATTCTCCTGATACTGCCAGACGGCACATTTCATGCCAGCGTGTCGCCAGACTGGCATCCAGATCGCCATTATCAGCGTTGACTTTACAACCTCCCGGATGCAGTTTGTTATCAGCAATCAAGCGCCAGCCATGCAGTTTCAGGATCTCACCCAACTGTTGTTCAACCAATGGGATATTTTGTGGATGAACACGTAATTGTGGTTTGCCACTGAGTAGTGGCTCTTGCTGGATAAATTCACGGATCTGATTCAACAAGGCTGTGCCATCACAAACTGCTGGTTGCCCAAGAATGTGCTGAGCAGCAGTCAGGGAAAGCTGCATCAGACGTGAAGCAATCACAGTATCCAATCCATCCAGCGAATGGTTAAAATCAGTTAATAGTGCTTTCCACTGTCCAATGACTGCCTGTTGTTGCTCTCTGGCTTCCTGTAATCCCTGTTCAAACCCGGCTTGTCGTCCTTCCTCAATCCCTTGTTCGTATCCACGGGATTGCCCTTCAGCAAAACCTTGCTCATGGCCGGCCTGACGCGCTTGTTCTTTCAACTCATCCAGTATTCTGGCCTGTTCTTGCAGCCGCTCCTGTTCATCGTCCAGTGATTCCAGTTTTACCTGCTCCAGTTTTGCCTGTAATGTTTCCCACTGAGTCAATTCACCTGGCAGCCAGGGCTGCCAGTTTCCATTATTCGAATTATCAGACATAGGTATCGTCACCGCCATTTAGGATCATTTCCCCGCTTTCTGCCAGACGACGAACCACAAGCAGAATGGCTTTCTGTTCAGCTTCCACTTGAGACATGCGAACCGGGCCACGGGTTGCCAAATCATCACGCATAATTTCAGCAGCACGCTGCGACATATTGTTGAGGAAGTGATCGCGTAGTGCTTGATCGCAGCCTTTCAAGGCAATTAACAACGAATCGGTTGTAATTTCCTGCAATAGACGCTGGATGCTGCGATCGTCCACACCAATGAGGTTTTCGAACAGGAACATTTCATCAATGATTTTCTGTGCAAGTTCACCGTCATAGGTACGAACAGCTTCGATAACACTTTCTTCCTGTTGACTTTTCATCAGGTTGATGATTTCAGCCGCAGTACGAATACCACCCATTTTGCTGCGTTTCAGGTTCTGGCCATCCAACAGATTATTCAGTACTTCGGTCAATTCAGCCAATGCGGCTGGCTGGACACCACCAAAGGTAGCAATTCGCAGCATGACGTCATTACGCAGACGATCATCAAACATGGCGAGAATATCTGCTGCCTGACCACGGTTCAGGTGAACCAGAATAGTAGCAATGATCTGCGGATGTTCATCACGGATCATATCGGCTGCTGTCTGAGGTTCCATAAAGTTGAGGGTTTCGATACCCGTTGTGGTATCGCGGGACTCAAGAATATCCTCAAGCAGGCTGGAAGCACGCTCTTCACCCAATGCTTTCACCAACACGCTGCGCAGGTAATCGTTGGCATTGATACTGAGAGCAGCGAATTGTCCGGCATCTTCCTCAAATTCCGCCAGTACTTCTGCCAGTTGTTGATTGGAGATTTGTCTCATCCCCGCCATCGCAATACTTAATTGCTGAACTTCCCGGGAGTTCAGGTGCTTAAACACCTCGGCTGCTTGATCTTCTCCCAGGGTCATTAACATGATGGCGCTTTTTTCTGTTCCGGTCAGACTCATTGTTCGTTACTCATCCATTGACGGATCACCAGCGCAACTACGCGAGGATCTTTTTCTGCAAGTTCACGGATACGCTGGCTTTGGATCTCAGCACTAACACGTTGGCGAGCTAGTTGGCGGCGCATTTTTTCATCCAGTTCAGCATTAGATTCAGTTTTTTGCTTACTCTGTTTTTTCTGCACTTCCAGTGCTGCTTTTTCCATTGCACGTTTCTTAGCAATTTGCGGCACGATCATCTTGCGCCATAGCAACCATGCAACCAACGCTAACAGTAACCAACGACCCAACTCTAATGATTTCTCCCACAGGACTGGGTGTTGCCAGAATGGCAGCGTTTCTATCACTTCGGATGTGTCATTGAACGGTGTGTTAACGACGTTCAGACTATCGCCGCGTTCGGCAGAGAAACCCATTGCTTCACGGGTCAATGCCTCAATCTGGGATAATTGTTCTGAAGTCAGAGCCTGAGTTTCCGGGCCATTCTCTCCCTGAACGGTAGTGTAATTAACCACAACTGCAACGGAGAGACGCTCCACACCGCCAGCCTGTAACTGGGTATGGCGAATGGTGCGATCCACTTCATAATTAATAGTTTCGTCATGACGGTTATTGCGATTGTTACTAATCATACGCTCATAGCGGTTATTACTACTATTATTGTTGCGTCCTTGATCAGATTTTTCGTCACCTTTAGTGTTCGTTTTGGGCTTCTCAATCGGCGCACTTGGTGCCGCACTCGGTTGATTTGACAAAGCTCCCGGAACACCACCAACCAGAGGTCCACCACTTTGTTCGCTTGAACTGGTCTGTTTTGAACGAACGGCTGCCTGATTAGGTGGCTGGTTAGGTTTATACTCTTCTGCGGTTTCTTCACGGCGAGAAAAATCAATTTGCGCTGTCACTTGAGCATGTACATTACTGCGACCAACGACAGGTGCCAGAATAGTTTCAATGCGATGCTGGAAGCGATTCTCGACTTCCTGTATGTACTTCAATTGGGTCGTGTTCAGATCACGCCCGTTAGCATCGGATTGTGTCAGCAGACGCCCGGCTTGATCCACAATGGTGACATTTCCTGGCGGTAAACCAGCAACACTGCTTGAAACCATATGGACAATGGCATTGATTTGTCCTTCATCCAGAATACGGCCTTGCAGTAACCCTACTGTCACGGAAGCAGAGGGTGATTTTTGCTCACGCACAAACAGGGAAGGCTTTGGTAATGCCAGATGGACACGGGCACTCTGGACAGGGCCGAGTGATTCAATGGTACGTGCTAATTCTCCTTCCAGTGCACGTTGATAATTAACTTGTTCACTAAACTGGCTGATGCCGAACTTCTCTTTATCCAATAACTCAAAGCCTGTGGCCCCCCCTTTCGGTAACCCTTGTTGTGCCAGCTTCAGCCTGATTTCATGAACCTTATCAGTGGGTATCATGATGGCAGAACCGTTTTCGGCAAAACGGTAAGGGACATTCATTTGAGTTAATTGTGTAACGATCTCACCGCCATCTTTATCACTCAGATTGCTGTAAAGCACCCGATAATCAGGGCTGCGCAACCAGAGAAAAAGGGCGACGATAATAGCGATGGCAGCAGAGCCAGCAACTAATAATGGAACTTTTGGATCAGCTTTTATCCTACTGATGATAGCGCTGAAACCCTTTTGTGGATTCTCAGCGTCGGTTGTTGCTGCACTCATAGACGATCCTTGCCTTGCTGGTCAACATGAATACTAAAAGCGTGGCGTAACAAAACAGACTCCCCATACGCAAGCGAAAAAACTCTTCTTGTATACCCGTCGTCTTTCAAGCTGCCTTTTGATTGGCGGTGTTTGCTCCAGTGACATGGTTGATTATGCCGCCGAAAACTCGTCCACTTGCCGTTGCGAAGCAACTTGAAAACGATTGATATAATTAGTCTCGTCATTATTCGCTGTTCACACACCTTTTAATGGCACAATAAGCTTCGAATTTTTACTTCAATTACCCGCTTTAGATTGAAAGGGCTATGTTACGGTGGCTGCCTGGAAAAACTGCCAACCAGCCCACGGCTAATATGGCATTTAATCACATAATCAATAGGGTGATTTAACACGAGGTTTTTATGTCAATTCAGGCAATTGAAGGTGTACTACAACAAATGCAGGTGCAGGCATTACAAGCAGCCAATATCGCTAAGCCTATGCCTGTAAGGGAAGGATTTGCCAGTCATCTTACCGCCGCGGTAGAAAAAATAAACCAAAACCGCGTGAATGCGGCTAAACAGGCACAAGATTTCACTCTAGGTGTACCAGGTGTGGAATTGAATGATGTGATGGTCAATATGCAGAAAGCGAGTATCTCGTTGCAATTGGGTATTCAGGTCAAGAATAAGCTGGATAGTGCGTATCGTGAAGTGATGAATATGCAGGTTTAAGAATCCCAATTACATTCTATTAACATTAATAATTAAAATTTTACAATGAGTTATCGATACTCAAGTAAGGATGGTTGTTTGAACAGCCATCTTATTGCTTAAAATAAGATCCCATCGGGATAATCTTAACTACTAGCAAAAGTTATTTCATAAAAAATTTCACCTCAAGAAAACTTATATCATCATTTCTGCTTCAAAAAGGATAAAGTACATAATTGACAATTAAATAAATTGGCTAAATATCCGAGGTGATTATGGAAAATATTTCTTCTCAGGAATTAATGCAGAGAAATTATATCAAAAAAGATAAAATAAAATCAGGGAATATACAGGTAGAGGATGTCATTAATATAGATAAAATCTTAGAAGATGTAAGGCGATTTAATTTAAACACCGTAAATGTACCTGTTGAAATCGATATTCCAGAGGTAACATCTTCTAAGTTTACTGTGAATCAATATCAAAAACAGAATGCTATTAATCTGATTAAAGAACTACTAAAGCATGATATAAAAATTATCGTTGAGCCGTTCCCGTTCATTCAGCAAGGTTCCATTGGTGAAACGGAGTGGAACCCAAACGATATTAATGAATTTTTCTGGAATTGGAAAACAATGGTATTACAAGATATTTTTGATTCAATAACTCATAAATATAATATTTATGGATTAAAAATTGCTTCTAATTTTATTCATATGGAGTATGCAGAAGGGTATTGGGATGATGTTATCTGTTTTGTTCGTAAGCAATATGATGGTAACATCATATATCAGATGAATTCGTGGATAACGGCGGTTTGGGATCCTTCTTATGAAGCTAAATTTATACAGAGGATAAATCGGCCTTATTTAAAGAAAGTGGATTTTGTCGGCATCGACTGCTGGTTTGAACTTTCAGATAAGAAAGTTCCATCTTATGACGAAGTAATGAAATGTCTGTTTTCAACGACTATTTATAATCGTGATCAAGAAGTTATCTACCAAATTGAACGGTTACATCGTTCAACTAAAAAACCGGTATATTTTGGTGGGTTTAATATTCCTGCATGTGAATATGGACTGCGAACTCCGTGGAACCCTCATACATCAGATATATTCTCAGCAGAAATACAAATTAATGGATGGCGTGCTTATAGAGAAACGATGGAGTTAAAATCCTATTTTAAAGGTTTCTCTATATGGTTTATTGGATCTTATGATAAAAAACATCCATATCAGATCCAAAGTAAAGAAGCAGAAATGATTATTAATGAATGGTACAAGGAATAGTTTTTGTTATTCGATATTCAAATATCGTGGTTTAAGAAAATATCTTAGTTTAAGAAATATGAGCGTAGTTTAAGAAATATAAGTAGTTCAAGCTTGCTATTTTCTTCTGTCAATTATTACCAGAAAGAGCTTGAACTACATTATAGGATTGAGGATTATGGAATTATTGCAAACGAACGTACCGGAAATCCCGCAGCCTTTTCTGGCTTAGCGACAATATTAAAAATAACCGCCCCACGAGTTGGCACTTGATCTAAATTGGTCATCACTTCTATTTGGTAAGTATCTTGTGCCAATACATAATTCTCGCTAAGTAGCGCACTATTCTTTATGGAGTCTTTGGCCGAATCGGTATCAAAAGTCTCGTGCCCGATGGCTTTTATTTTTCTTTCTTCAAAGAGAAACTTAAGGGCATCTAATCCCCAGCCGGGTGTCTGGTTATTTCCGTTGATATCTTTATTATTCATTTTTTCCTGAGATGGCCAGCGTTTACTCCAGTCTGTTCTTAGTGCGACAAAAGTACCCGCTTCAATAATACCATGTTTAGCTTCAAACTGGAGAATATCATCTTTAGACAGTGAGAAATTAGGTTCTTGTTTTGCCCGTTCTGACTGGTCAATGACAATTAATGGTAACACCAGCTCTTTTAATTCCAATTCGTTGAGGAAACGAGCATCAGGTATAAAATGGCAAGGGGCATCAATGTGAGTGCCATATTGACCAACAAAAGTAAATTGTTGGGCGAAGAATCCATCTGGATAACTAAACAGTGTCTTAATTTGAGCAGGGTCAAACATAAAAAAATGGGGTGAGTCTTGATCAAAACTATGCGTCAAATCGATCCATTTTTTAGATTTTAATAAAGTGAGTGCCTGTAAGATATCATTTGTCATAACAGCCTCATCTTGTTTAATGGTAGGGGAATTTTTGAGAAAGACAGGATACATTTTCAATTGCAGGTGACTACTTAAAGCAGTCACCAAGATCTGTCTGTTTGTGAATATTAATAACTTCCAAGAGTGATATCAATATATCCGTTGTCTTTCAAGTTACATCTTAAAATCCATAGGGTATATTAAAAAAATTTTTCATATCATTCCATTGAATATCTAATTTTTAATGAATAATAAATTTTGATTATTCTTCCGACTGCTTATTGTCTGAGAAATCTATTATCATCATCCATGCGTTAATTTTTTGTTTTGAAAATGTATGTGTTTTTATATTGATCGTTTGCAAGTTATGCATAAAATATAATGCCGAATTAGACTACCCGAAAAACGGATGGTGACTAAATGACACCACCTGAAATGAATATCAATAAACGATACGACTAATTAATATTATATTAATAAAACCTCATGGTGCCGTTGTTATATTTATGTCTTCTCTGTTGTAGATGTTAGCTCCATTTCATAATCACTGATAGGGAATTGCCCATAAGTATCATGTAATAATTGCTTACAGCTTTCCTGTTTAATCAGGTCGCTAAGTTCATCTAATCGTTTTTGCAATAACCTCCTGGTTTCTTTTTCATTATCTAAGACAGTTTGCAAAATTTTGGTTAATTTCTGCTGCAATGAAATAGGGGCATCTGAATCTTCTGATAATAGAGTAACCACTTCTACTGCTTTCAGGTAGGTGATTTCCATATCAACAAGTACATCCCACTTTTCATTTCTAGCTAAATTAAGCATTTGCTCACTTAAATTAAGGATCTGCTGGTAAGCTGACAAAAGATCCAGATCATTTTTCATCAAACAATATCCTGACTGGCGTTGTAATGAGGACCTATTTGCCGCCAAGAATCTGAAATCTCGGTAAGTAAATCAATCACTTCGGTAATAGCCTTCTCATCATTGCGTAAATTGGCATGGAGTAAACGGCGACCCATATAATCATATAAAGCAAAAAGATTCTGGGCAATTTCTCCGCCTTTCTCGAAATCTAATGCATCTTTGAGACCATTATCAATGATATTTATCGCCTTTGAAATAGCTAAACCTTTTTCCGGAATATTCCCCTGCTGAATCAGAATAATTGCACGACGCAGGGCGCTGAGCGCCCCATTGAACAATATCTGAATCAACTGGTAAGGAGAGGCATTCATAATTTCGCTCTCAAGATCTACCTGAGCGTATAACTGGCTTGCCGAACGTTGATACATAATATCCTTTATTATTTTAAAAGCTGGGCCAAGGATAAGCTTGATTGGCTCATTGAACTGACAAGTTTATCCAGTGCTGTAAATTGTTTCTTATAGCGTGCCACCGTAGCATCAATGTTTCTGTTGGTCTGTTCTACTTGCCTTTCCAGTGTTTTCAGACTTTTATTGATACCTTCGGTTACTGTTGCGATAGTTCCTTCATGGCTATCCAACGTTTTTTTCAATAAATTATAGGTCTGGGTTGCAAAACCAGTTTTTTCTCCATCCCCCATAAAGAATGCTTTAACGTTGGCAGGTTTTTCTTTCAGGTTTTTTTCCAGTTTTTCGTTGCTGATTTCCAACGTACCATCCAATTTCTGTTTGATGCCCAATTTATTTAGGGTAGCAATATCAACGACTTTTTGTGTTGCAAACAATTGTTGCCTTAGTTGGCTTTGAATACCTTTTAAAGTACCGTCGCCCAGTAAGGGACCATTGTCTTTCGAAGCCGCTTCACCTTTCCCAACCTTTTTAAATTTGGTCAGTGAATCAAAAGTGGTTTGTACTTCATTATAAGCATCAACCCACTTTTTGATTGCCTCTTTCATTGGTTCGATATCACGGGATATAACCAAAGTTTCTGATTTTAGCGTTTTTCCATCAGCTTCTTTTTCTGAGACTTTTTTCAGGTTTAGGGTAATGCCTTTCGGAGCATCTTTTATCTCATTAGTTTGGCGTTCAATTTCAATGCCACTAACTGTTAATTTCGCATTGGTCGCTTCTGCTGTTTGTATCATTGTACCAGTGCCACCACCTTTACCGTCAGATGTATAGTTCAGTAGTTTACCCAACTGATCATCACCTTCAACTTTGATAGTCATGACGGATTTTGTGCCAGCCTTTTTCGAAGTCAGGAACAGATAGTTTTCATTATCATCTTTTCCTTTCATGATGCTGGCACTAACGTTGCCCTCTTTTTTATTGATAGCATCACAGATTTCAATCAGAGAAGTTTCATTATCTTTCAGGGAAATGCGCATTGGCTCTTTTTCACCTGGCTGATTGATAATAATGGTTCGGGTGCCTTTACCTTGTTCTCCTTGCAGGGCTTCTTCATTAGCAACTTTTGTAGAGCGTAGAGACTGAGCCTTTGCGAGTTGTTTGACTTCAATAACATAGTCACCCGGACTGGCTTTGGAATCCGTACTGGGTGTAAATGATTTATGATCTTCGCTGGTTTTGGTCGTATTGAGCTTATCGAATTTTTTGAGTTCTTCGGATGCACTCTTTAACTTTTCCAAGCTGCCTTTTAATGTGCCAAAACCGGTTAGCTTAGCTTTATAGCTGCTTTGTTGCTGTGTTAATGGTTGTAAACGTTTTCTTTCATTTGCTTCAAGTTTATCCAGTAAGTTTTGATCCACCATCCCAGATCCGAATCCCACTGAGGAAATGCCAGCCATATTGACTCCTTTTAATAAAAAGTATCACTGGACTTGTTATCGGATTAATTTGTGAAAAGTTTACTGACAAAATGATTTTTTTGATGGACAGAATAATTGATGAGAACAGGCGCTGTTTGGGTTATCGGGGAAAAGGGAGAAAAAAATAAAAAAGTTTTTTCAAGAAATATTAAAGGTTCTTTTTAAGGGGCCGATAAAACTGTTGGCGGTGATGAACACCGTGAGCAAACAGGCTCAAACTAATTATATCGACTTGATTTTAAAAGGAACTCTACTATGGCATCAGTCATTAATACTAACTACTCATCTCTGCTGGCGCAAAATAATCTGACAAGATCTAAAGGTACTCTGGGTACTGCTATTGAACGTCTGTCTTCTGGTTTACGTATTAACAGCGCGAAGGATGACGCTGCTGGTCAAGCGATCGCTAACCGTTTTACTGCTAACGTTAAAGGTCTGACTCAGGCTGCGCGTAACGCAAACGACGGTATTTCCATTGCCCAAACTACTGAAGGTGCGCTGAACGAAATCAATAACAACCTGCAACGTATCCGTGAGTTGACCGTTCAGGCACAAAATGGCAGCAACTCTAAGAGCGATACCAAATCAATTCAAGACGAAGTTAAACAGCGTCTAGACGAAATTGACCGTATCTCTGAACAAACTCAGTTTAACGGCGTGAAGGTACTGAGCAAAGATAGCAAAATGACTGTTCAGGTTGGTGCGAACGATAATGAAACTATCACCATCGATCTGAAAAAAATCGACAGTACCGTTTTGAAACTAAATGAGTTTGATGCCACTAAAGGGTCTGCTTTTGGCGCAGAGAAAAAATCCATTGTGGTTACTACTGCTGCAACAACTACAGCGCCTGAAAAAAAAGAAGAAAAAGCTCTGGACCTTTCAGGTCTGAAAGGGATGACTGATGTTAAGGTTTTTGAAAAAGAAGGAAGTACTCCTGCTAAACCTGAATACCTGATGTCTTATAAAGATGATAAGGGTGAAGTCAAATATGCTACGGCGAAAATTGATGACAAATCTGGTAAAGTTGAAAAAGGTGCTGACTATACTCCAACTGTAAACGATCGCCCTCTGGATGCTCTGGACAGCGCTCTGGCACAAGTTGACGGCCTGCGTAGCTCTCTGGGTGCAGTTCAAAACCGTCTGGAATCCACGGTTAACAACCTGAACAACACAGTTAACAACCTGAGCGCTGCTCGTAGCCGTATCGAAGACGCAGACTACGCAACTGAAGTTTCTAATATGAGCCGTGGCAGCATCCTGCAACAGGCGGGTACTTCTGTTCTGGCTCAGGCGAACCAGATTCCACAAACTGTTATGTCTTTGCTGCGTTAATTTTTATTTTCCAGCTAAGGATTTATGCAGGGCAACCTGCATAGCTCCCGCTTATAAAATAAGGATCGGCTTGCCGATCCTTATTTTTTAGCCTCTGCTTTACAGAAACTGTTTGCTAAAAACGGTTTTAATGTTCGTCAGGGACAGCCTGAAACTTGCGACGCATTCGGGCGGACAACAAAAATTTCGCATAGGTGAAAAAGAAGCGCTTTTACTTCATTGTTCAAACGATTGTACCGATTAGGTGATTGGATAATGGTATCCAGTCTCTTATCCAAAGGTGTCTGTTGTTGTGAGCGATTTGTATACCGCCGAAGGCGTGATGGACAAAAATAGCCTCTGGAAGCGCTATGTACCACTGGTTCGCCATGAAGCACTGAGGCTACAGGTAAGATTGCCTGCCAGTGTAGAGCTTGATGACCTGCTTCAGGCCGGTGGCATAGGGTTGCTGAATGCGGTGGAACGTTATGATTCCTTACAGGGAACGGCGTTTACCACCTATGCGGTGCAGCGCATCAGAGGTGCAATGCTGGATGAGTTGAGGAGCCGTGATTGGGCACCGCGTAGTGTGCGACGCAATGCACGGGAAGTCACGCAAACCATCCGTAAACTTGAGCAAGAGTTAGGCCGTCCAGCCAGTGAGCAGGAAGTTGCTAAAGAATTAAAGATTAATCTGATAGAATATCGGCAAATACTGTTAGAAACCAATAACAGTCAACTATTTTCTTATGACGAATGGCACGAAATTCATGGTGAAAGCTGTGAACCAGTAATTGAGGAAGAGCATGAGACAAACCCTCTGCAACAATTACTGGAAGGTGACCTCCGTCAACGGGTTATTGATGTCATTGAGTCGTTGCCTGAAAGGGAAAAAATGGTTCTGACGCTGTATTATCAGGAAGAACTTAATCTTAAAGAGATTGGCGCGGTGCTTAATGTGGGGGAATCTCGCGTGAGTCAGCTCCACAGCCAGGCAATAAAAAGGCTGCGGGCGCGTTTGAATCCAGAGAAGTAACTTTTTGCTTATTTGTTTTTTGTTAAGACTACACACAGGGCTTTATCTCTTATGTCTGTTACAACACAAAAGAAACGGCCTCTCAGCCGTTATATTAAGGACTATAAACATAGTCAGACTCATTGTTTACATTGTCATAAGACGCTTGACCGTATTTCCCTTGTTTTTAACGGTCAGGTCATCAATAAAGAAGCAATTTCTGAGATGACTGAACTGGTGGATGACAAAACATGGAGTGAGTTACAGGGCAAATTTGTAGCACTGTGTCGCTTCTGTAGTGAAATTTATTGCAACAGCCAGACTGATTATTTCGACATAATGTCATTTAAACAGTATCTGTTTGAACAAACAGAGATGAGCCATAGCACAGTACGTGAATATGTGGTTCGTTTGCGGAGACTGGATGAATTACTGACATCAAGTAATTATCCTGAAGAAGAGTTTACACCAGAAAAAATTCAGGAAAAATTGAGTGAGAAATTGTCTCAATCCGCTTTCAGTAACTACAATATCGCGTTGCGTAAATATGAACAATATCTGAGCTGGCAACAGAACGGACATTGTTAATTAGACAGAGGCATAATGTCTGTCGGGCTGAACAATTTTAGAAGGGGATGCGTTATTATCGCATCCCCCTCTCTTCTTTTTTTAACTCGTTTTTTAACCAATAGTCATTAAGCTGGCATTACCACCTGCCGCCGCAGTATTAATGCTTAAACAACGTTCGTGCAATAAACGCTCCAGTAGCAGATTAGTTTCACCACGAGCAAAGCCCTGTACAGAAATAATCGGTCCTTTACGTTGTGCGACAGTTTCACAAACATAGCGAAGTTGATCACAATCACCATGATAAATGACCGCTGCCATTGCTGTATCTTCTGTCGTGTCTTCATTCTGCCAGTCATTGACCAAATGAATGGAATGACGAATTTCGTCCGGTAACTGTTGCAACAATTGTTGGTGCAGATCATCTTTTTCCCAAACAGCCTGACAACCAACAGAAAGCACCGCTGCCAATTGGGTCAGCGCATCCTGCTCATTATCCGCGAGGCAAAGAACTTGACCACGTGGTAACAGCGTATAGGTATTACGTTCTCCCGTAGGTCCCGGTAATACGCGTGTTGTTCCTCCCTGAGCCAGTAAGCTATATTCTTGAATAACCTTGTTCAACGCTGAATGATTATGTGCAATTGCCCACTCAGCCAATTTGTTGAAAGATGAATGCAGGGCAGTACGGGCTTTGGCATCCAGTGAATACTCTTCATCTTGTCGCGCCAGTGTTTGCATCGCGGCGTTGACTGGACGTTGGGATAATAAGCGATAAAGATAGAGTGGCCCACCTGCTTTTGGCCCTGTTCCCGATAATCCTTCACCACCAAATGGTTGTACACCGACGATAGCACCGACCATATTGCGGTTGACATATAAATTCCCGACTTTCGCTTTACTGGTGACTTGAGCGATAATTTCATCAATGCGTGTGTGAACACCCAATGTTAAACCGTAGCCGGAGGCGTTAATCTGATCCAGTAATTTATCCAATTCATCCCGCTTGAAGCGCACAACATGCAGAACTGGTCCAAAAATCTCTTTTTTCAATTCATCAAAGCTGTCCAGTTCAATAAGTGTTGGTTTGATGAACGTACCTTGTGACCATTCCTGGCTGTCTGCTGTATTTTCATGTACAGCCTGATAAATTGTTCTGCCTTTGGTGCGCATGGTTTGAATATGGCGTTCGATATTTGCTTTCGCTTCAGCATCAATCACCGGGCCGATGTCTATGGCCAAGTGTTCAGGATTACCCATTCGGCATTCAGCCATCGCACCTTTCAACATAGTGAGCGTTCTGTCGGCTACGTCATCCTGTACACAGAGAATGCGCAGGGCAGAGCAGCGTTGACCCGCACTGTCAAAGGCAGACGCAATAACATCGGTAACAACTTGCTCTGTCAGGGCAGAAGAATCGACAATCATCGCATTCATACCGCCTGTTTCTGCAATCAATGGCGTTGGACGCCCTTGTGCGTCAAGGCGACCGGCTATAATACGTTGTAACAGGCTGGCAACTTCAGTAGAGCCAGTGAACATCACACCACGTACCCGCTCATCACCTACCAGCATTGCGCCGACGGTTTCCCCTTGCCCCGGCAGTAATTGCAGTACGTCGCGGGGAATGCCTGCCTGATGCAGCATTTTAACGGCAACCGCAGCAATCAACGGTGTTTGCTCTGCCGGTTTTGCCAATACACTGTTACCCGCGGCTAATGCGGCGGCAATCTGACCGGTGAAAATTGCCAGAGGGAAGTTCCACGGGCTGATACAAACCACAGGTCCCAACGGGCGATGCGTGTCATTGGCGAAATCCTGACGAACCTGATCCGCATAATAATAGAGAAAATCTACTGCTTCACGGACTTCTGCGATAGCATTGTTAAAAGTTTTACCCGCTTCACGCACCAAAATGCCGAGCAGGGATTGCAGGTTGTTTTCCATCAACTCCGCAGCACGCACTAAGATAGCCGCCCGCTCTGATGGTGGTGTTGCAAACCAGATTGCTCCTGCATTAGTGGAGACTTCCAGCGCATGGTTGACTTCCTGTTCAGTGGTTTCACGAACATAACCAACAGTATCAGAAGATTTGGCCGGATTATTGACGGGCTTGGCTACAGGTAACTCTCCGGTATGAGCGTAATCACCACCCAATAGTGGTTCGCTGTTCCATGTTTCCATTGAAGAACTCAGCAGGGCGCTGGAAAGTGAAGCCAGGCGGTGTTCATTGGAAAGATCAAGCCCCGATGAATTGACGCGGTTTTTACCGTACAAATCAATTGGCAATGGGATTTTCGGATGCGGCAGGCCGATTTGTCCTTCGGATTTAGCCAACTCTTGTACGACTTTCACCGGATCGGCAACCAGTTCATTAATCGGCAGGGAGGCATCTGCTATGCGGTTGACAAACGATGTATTCGCCCCATTTTCCAGCAAGCGGCGCACCAGATAGGCTAATAGCGTCTCATGTGTTCCGACTGGCGCATAGATGCGGCATGGTCGATTGAGCTTGCCATCAGCAATTTTGCCAACCACCTGTTCATAAAGTGGTTCACCCATACCATGCAGGCACTGGAATTCATATTGACCCGGATAGTAATTTTGCCCCGCAAGATGATAAATAGCAGACAAAGTATGGGCATTATGAGTAGCAAATTGTGGGTAAATAAGATTGGGAACGGATAGTAATTTGCGGGCGCAGGCAAGGTAAGAAATATCGGTATACACTTTGCGGGTATAGACCGGGTATCCTTCCAGTCCATCGACTTGGGCGCGTTTGATTTCGCTGTCCCAATATGCACCTTTTACTAAACGGATCATTAACCTATGACGGCTACGTTGAGCCAAATCGATAATACTGTCGATCACGAAAGGACAGCGTTTTTGGTAAGCCTGAATCACAAAACCAATTCCGTTCCAGCCTTCCAGTTGTGGTTCAAAACAGAGCTTTTCCAGCAAATCGAGAGAAATTTCCAGACGATCAGCCTCTTCTGCGTCGATATTGATACCAATATCATACTGGCGGGCTTGTAAGGTTAGTGCAAGTAAGCGCGGATAGAGTTCACCCATAACACGCTCATACTGGGCACGGCTATAACGGGGATGCAGGGCAGAGAGTTTGATGGAAATTCCCGGCCCTTCATAAATGCCACGCCCGTTTGATGCCTTACCAATCGCATGGATAGCTTGTTGATAAGAAATCATATAAGCCTGTGCATCTTCTTCAGTCAGGGCGGCTTCGCCAAGCATGTCATAAGAATAGCGGAACCCTTTTTCTTCCAGCTTGCGCGCATTGGCGAGCGCCTGAGCAATAGTTTCCCCTGTCACAAACTGCTCGCCCATCAGGCGCATTGCCATATCCACACCTTTGCGTACTAATGGTTCACCGCTTTTGCTGATGATCCGATTTAAGGATTTGGAGAGTTTGGCTTCATTGTGGGTAGAGACCAATTTACCTGTAAACAACAATCCCCATGTAGCAGCATTGACGAACATGGACGGGCTTTGACCAAGATGTGAATACCAATTGCCGTTACTGATCTTGTCACGGATCAGGGCGTCACGGGTTGCTTTATCGGGAATGCGTAAAAGTGCCTCGGCAAGGCACATTAATGCAACACCTTCCTGTGAAGAAAGTGAGAATTCTTGCAATAACCCCTGAACCAGACCGGAACGACCAATACCATGTTTCTGTTGGCGTAATTTCTCTGCGATAGAATAAGCAAGTTTATGGGTTGCCTTAGCTTGTTCTTCTGATAATTGAGCCCGTTGCAGCAACATAGGAACTGCTTGCGTTTCAGGCAGACGATACGCAGCAGTAATTGCGGAACGTTTCACCGATTGGGGTAAAATATGTTCGGCAAAATCCAGAAATGGTTGATAAGGGACCTCAATCTGTGATTCTTCTTCGGAAATCTTTTCTTCTTTGTTATTCTGAGCGGCTGATATTTCTGGGATCTTTTCCTCATTTTCCAGACGTTCAAGATAATTAAAGATGGCTTGCTTAATCAGCCAGTGTGGTGTGCGTTCAATTCGTTGTGCAGCAGCTTTAATACGATCACGCGTTGCTTCATCGAGCTTCACGCCCATAGTGGTACTACCCATTCTCACTCCTTAATAGGTAAGACTAATCAAGTTACAGAACAATATCTTCCATGTTGCAACTTTGTGCAACTCTGTTAAAAGCTGTTGTTTGGAATTTGTGAAATTAATCTGGTTTTGATGGTGTAGTTGGTGATCTTATGATTATTAATGAATTATCTATATGATATATAAGAGCTTGCTATTATATTTCTGAGTCAAATCATAATCGATCGTTTTATAAAAGGTGCAACTTCTGGAACATAAATGTGACTTGGCGAGCGTTTCTTGTAAAAAATGCCGTTAATCAGTTGTTAAAAATGTTTTAGCTAATCTAGGATAGAGAGTGATTTAAAAACAATTACAAATATAAACTATACATATCGGAACAACGTCACCTTCAGTGAAATGATCTTCGGGTACAACTCTGGTATAACCGAACAGGTGAATACTTGCTTTGAAGATATATTGTGCTGAAGGGGGAAATTTTAAGTACAGATAACATCATTGACGCAAATCAGACCGACTGAATAAACAGGATTTGCAAAAAAATACTATGGAGAAGAACCTGCATGACAGTAAATTCACCAATGCTAATTACCTTTATTGTCTATATTGCCGCGATGCTGCTGATAGGCTTCATAGCTTACCGCGCCACCAAGAATTTCGATGATTACATTCTAGGTGGACGGCGATTAGGCAGTGTGGTAACTGCATTATCTGCTGGCGCTTCTGATATGAGTGGCTGGTTATTAATGGGGCTACCGGGGGCGATTTTTTTAGCGGGTATTTCCAAGGCCTGGATTGCGTTAGGCTGTCTGCTTGGTGCATACCTGAACTGGCGATGGGTTGCAGGGAGATTACGTGTACATACTGAAGCTAATAATAACGCTTTAACATTACCGGACTATTTTACCAATCGCTTTGAAGATAAAAGTAAACTTCTGCGCATTATTTCCGCGTTAGTCATTTTAATTTTCTTCACAATTTATTGTGCATCTGCTGTTGTGGCTGGTGGATTATTGTTCGAAAACTCATTTGGTATGAGTTATGAAAAAGCAATTTGGCTTGGTGCATTAGCTACTATCGCCTATACCTTTCTCGGTGGTTTTCTGGCTGTAAGCTGGACCGATACAGTTCAGGCATCTTTAATGATTTTTGCTTTGATTCTGGTGCCTGTTTTGATCCTTTTTAAACTTGGTGGATTTGAATCAGCTATTGATATTATCAAAGCAAAAGATCCTGCTTATCTGGATATGTTTCAGGGTTTACAGACCATCACTATTATCTCCTTATTAGGGTGGGGATTCGGTTATTTTGGTCAACCACATATTCTGGCTCGTTTTATGGCGGCTGATTCTCATCAGACTATTCATAAAGCTCGTCGTATCAGTATGACATGGATGTTTCTATGTCTCGCAGGAACAGTTGCTGTTGGCTTCTTCGGTATTGCCTATTTTGAGCAAAATCCAGCGCAAGCAGGGAATGTTATGCAAAATAGTGAGCGTATTTTCATGGAGTTGGGAGTCATTTTATTCAATCCGTGGATTACTGGAATATTATTGTCTGCTGTTCTGGCTGCGATTATGAGTACCTTGAGTTGTCAATTGCTGGTTTGTTCCAGCGCATTGACAGAAGATCTCTATAAAGCATTTATACGGACTAAAGCAAGTCAGAAGGAATTGGTATGGATTGGTCGTTTGATGGTTCTGGTGGTCGCAGCTATTGCGATAGCGATAGCAACCAACCCGAACAACAAAGTATTGGCTTTGGTCAGTAATGCCTGGGCTGGCTTTGGTGCTGCATTTGGACCGGTAGTATTAATTTCAGTGCTCTGGAAACGGATGACACGTGATGGGGCATTGGCTGGCATGGTGGTGGGTGCAATCACGGTACTGGTGTGGATGGAATATCAATGGCTTGGTTTGTATGAAATCATCCCAGGATTTATTTTTGCTTCTCTTGCGATTGTGGTCGTAAGTTTGTTGGGTAAGGCTCCAAACCAGGCCATCCAGCAGCGTTTTATTGAGGCAGAAGTTCAGTATAAGACTAAATAAATTCTACTAAAAAACCTCTGATATATTGGAGGTTTATTTATTAGTTATCCCCTGTATCTTTTAAATTACAGTTTTGTTGAATGCAGCTTGAAAGGTAGAGGGGTTATTATCAATTAATCCCTTCATATCCATATATTTTATATATATGTAGCAGACATCAGTGAGAATATATTTTTCTTATATCAAACAAAGCTGGTCTCCAAAAATTTATTGGAGAACCAGCTTGCCTAAATTTAATTAGGACTCTGATGCAGATCCAGTCATGGAAGCAGGATAAAGATAAGCAGCCCATTCACTATACTGACAAACAAATATAGAAGCCGATTTTGATGATAATGGATTAGCTAAATTAAAAACTTTATCTCTTAACTCAGTAGCAGAATTTAGCGAGTTTCCAATATAAGTTCCGGCAGGTAACGTCATAATTTCGCCGCTGTGGTATCTGGCTGTTCTATGAAAATTAATTATTTTCATGGATTCATTAAGAGCATTATGCTCTTTTGGGCCTGCACCAAAAATTTCAACGCAGATCAGATAATTAGCCATATATCGCCTCTCTTTTATTTAAGAAAATATCAGTTATCTATTTTTTGACCACAGAATGTTATAACTACATCCAATCTCTTTCTGAGGCTGGTGTGCCGGTGAATTTAACAGGTATTAATGGTGTCTTGCCATATCAATAATTCACAGTTATTTGAGGAAATAGTCATGTAAGTGGAAATAACAAAGTATAGGAAAAGAAAATAATATTCTTTGCGGTTTTTAGTATTCTGAAAAATGAATATTTAATTATAAGGTTAAGAAATAAAATAACTTTGAGAAAATGAGTAAATAAAAGGAACTTATAATGAAAGCAATCCATGCTATTTTAATTTTGCGTGATGGGAAAAACGGAAATAAGGGAATGAACGTTCTTTTTTTAAATACGGAAACTGCTTATTGTGTCTGCTAGGCATGAAAAAACAGCAAAAATCATCGAGATCACAGAAAATTTCAGCTAACTTGACAATAGCCTGTTCCTTTTTAGATCGGTTTTTTATTCGTCTAAAATTCTAATCTTGGAACAGGCTATGAGTGCAATTTTTTACCCCGAATGTGGGTTAATTATTTCTTTTCTGCCGCGATACGATCACGTACGTGTTGAGCACGCTCTTGTGAAGGCGGGTGTGAATCAAACATACTGGTTTCACCACTGCCCAGTTTAGCCAGTTTCTCGAAGCTGGTGGCTAAACCCACAGTGTTGATATTGCGTTTTTTCAGCAGATCATAAGAGAAGTCATCAGATTGACTTTCCTGATGCTGCGAGAACTGCGAGTTGATCAGTTTTTCCCCCAGTGCTGCAAGCTGAGAATCACTCAGTTGTGCAGCTACACCACCGGCTGATGCAGCCGCGGTACGTGCAGCAACTGTAGCATAAGCAACTTGCATTGCTTTACGGGTGTGGCCCAGTGCAACGTGACCGATTTCGTGGCCTAGAACGCCTTCGACTTCATTGTCGTTCATCATGTCCATCAGGCCGCTGTATACACGCACACAACCGTTAGCCATTGCCCATGCGTTCACATCATCAGTCAGATAAACTTTATAGTTAACTGGTGTACCGTTAACTTCGTTACCTAATGCTTTGGCGATTTTGTTCAAACGCTTAGTGTATTGGCTGGATGCCGGTGCAATTTTATTCTGTACATCCATATCATTACATGTTTGGTTAGATATGTGTTTGACATCAGAATCACTTAATGTCGCCGCCTGGAATAGTTGCATTCCGGAGTGAGCCAGCATTCCCTGATCAAAATTCTTACAACCAGTTAGAATTACAGTAGAAACAGCTACTGCAACAATAGCTTTAATTTTCATAATGTTGTTTTTCCTTTGCAATACATGCAACTATAGTCTTTTAAGAGCATTAAAAGATTATGAATTTTGATAAAAATAACAATAGAAATAAACTCAAATAGTTATGATTATGTGAATTTGGTAACATTTTTAAAAAATAATCAAAATATTAAGTAGAGTAATTTAGTTTAATTTTTTTAACAAAATGCCTTTTCGTCTATTTAATATGAATTCTCAAAATGTAAGATCATTTTCTTACTCCTCATATCGCGAGGAGTAAGGGGCTTTGGGCGCTAAACGTGTCGCTATTATGGAAAGGCATTTATACGCTTTCAATAATTGAATAAAATAAATACAGTATCTAATTTTGTGAGTAGCGCAAAATACAACCTGTTGGTTTTTCGTGTAAATTCGTTCTGTTAATACTGTAGTTGTCTATGTCACAATGGCTCCTTAAACACAGCTTGCTGCTATTGAGGTCATGCTGTGAGAATAAACTGGATACAACTATGGAAGAAAAAATACAACCTACACACCCACCTAAAACTGAGGGTTTGCACCTTCAGCGAAGTCTCACTAACCGACATATACAGCTTATCGCTATTGGAGGGGCTATCGGAACTGGTCTGTTTATGGGATCAGGTAAAACTATCTCTCTGGCAGGGCCATCGATCATTTTTGTCTATATGATCATTGGATTGATGCTATTTTTTGTGATGCGTGCAATGGGAGAGTTATTACTTTCCAACCTGCATTATAAGTCATTCAGTGACTTTGCCGCAGATCTACTTGGGCCATGGGCTGGTTTTTTTGTGGGCTGGACTTATTGGTTCTGCTGGGTGATTACTGGTATCGCCGATGTTGTCGCTATTACCTCTTATGTTGGATATTGGACACCTGATTTTCCTGAATGGGCTACCTCACTTCTATGTGTTTTGGTATTGCTGACTCTGAATCTCGCGACAGTAAAATTGTTCGGAGAATTGGAGTTCTGGTTTGCAATGATTAAGATTGTTGCCATTATTGCCCTGATTGTGATAGGAGGAGTGCTGATTGGCATTCATTTCCAGTCACCAGAGGGGCATACTGCCTCCCTTACCAACGTTTGGAATGACGGGGGTATGTTTCCAATGGGGCTGAGTGGCTTCTTTGCGGGATTTCAAATCGCTATATTTGCTTTTGTTGGAATTGAATTGGTAGGAACTGCTGCTGCGGAAACCAAAAATCCAATGAAATCACTGCCGAAAGCAATTAATGCTATTCCGATCCGAATTATCACATTTTACGTGTTAGCTTTGATTGTTATTATGTCGGTTACTCCGTGGCGTGCGATTGTGGCAGATAAAAGCCCATTTGTGGAATTGTTTGTCCTGATTGGATTACCGGCAGCAGCCAGTATTGTGAATTTTGTGGTTCTGACTTCTGCTGCTTCCTCAGCAAACAGTGGGGTTTTCTCCACAAGCCGGATGTTATTTGGTTTGGCAAAAGAGGGGGATGCACCAAAACAGTTCAGCCGTCTTTCCCGACGATCGGTTCCTGCATCAGGTCTGATATTTACGTGTTTATGCCTCTCCTGTGGCGTCATTTTGATCTACTTTATCCCCGATGTAATGCGTGTCTTTACGTTGGTAACGACAGTATCTGCCATTCTGTTTATGTTTATCTGGAGTATGATTTTATGTTCCTATTTGGCCTATCGGAAACGTCGCGCTGAGTTGCATAAGGCATCTGTTTATAAAATGCCATTCGGTATTGTTATGTCATGGGTGTGTTTAGCTTTCTTTGCTTTTGTTTTAGTATTGTTGTCGTTGCAGCCTGATATGTTACACCAGTCTGGTTTATTATTTTAATGATTGGGTTTCAGATTGTGAAAAGGCGCAGAGCCCGTCTTTAGTCACAGAATGATCATCCGTATAATTAGTGGCCCCGTATCGGGGCCATTTCTTTGCTGCCCTAAATTGCCTGCTTTTTACTACAGCTTTGTGAAAGATAGTTTGTATAGTCAGTCTGCCATTTTTGTCCCTTGATGGAATCTTAGTTGCCATGTACCAGATGCTGATAACGGACAAATGGATGAACGTAGGACTTTGTTATATGGATGTCCTGACTTATTCTTTTCATAAGATTGATAAGTAAGAATCAGTGGATGTTAAAGTTATCAGATGATTAAAAACCTCGTTGTAGTATTTTATACTCATACTCTTGTGAATTTAATTGGCTTTGTAGCTGTTTCATCAGCGTCTCATGATGCTTAAAATCACTACATATCAGTAAATCAAGTGCTGCATAGTTATATTCAGGCCAGGTATGTATAGTAAAATGTGACTCTGCTAATATCACAGCTCCGCTAACTCCTCTGAATTTGGATTGATGAAAATGGCAGTTGATAATATTGAAATTACACTTAGCAGCAATATCAATCATTATGGTTTCGATAGCTGATACAGACTTTAATTTATCTGTTTCACAATTTTTCATCTCTATGACAAGGTGAGTACCAAGCCGTTTTGTGCCTGTGGAGAGAGTGATTTTTTCTTGTCCCTGGTATTGAAACTTAGTCCCTTTACATCTATTGCAACCTGTCTCGATAAGTTGTTCTATTGTTAATATGCTCTTTCCATATCCAATAGTAAGTTGATTATCACATGATTTGCATTGATAAAATTTTACACGAGGGTTAATTTCTCCGGTATATATTTTGTTGGAGTAAAAGCTATCTTCTGAAATCATAGAATATGAACTTTGTGTAACAGAGAGAATGTATAAATCACTGACATTACCAATAATACTTCCACCATGATATTGATTGAATTGTGGATAAATGTTTTTGATAAAAAGATTTTGATCGCTAAACAGCTTTTGTACTTCTTGGTTTTCTTTAGGTTTTTTTTGTCCAAATGATAATAATATTTCACTGCCGTCATTTTTAGCAAAACTGATTGCCCGTGATAAGAATAACTTTAACCCACTAAAAGTATATGGTGGATCTGTCAAGATAACGTCGAAGTATTTGGTATACTTATCTGAGTGTTTCAGATCTACGTATTCAGTATTAATGATGAAATTATTTTCTTTTGATACCTCTTTAATAAACTCCAATAGTTTTTTATCTATATCTTTGACATAAATATTATCTTTACAATAATGACCTAGTTTTTTAAATGCCATCATTAAAGCTAAAGATGTTAAATCATCATCCCCCAAAAAGAGAATTTTTTGTTTAAATACTATTGGATTATTCAGTAGTAACATTATCCTGTGTATTGATGTATCCAAAGTCGCATGGGCTTGGTCTAACAGTACATTGACGCGTGGACGTTTAGCATAGATAGGTGAAAGTAAATTGACTAATTCATCTCTAAACTTCCTGTTTTTTTCTTTTATAAATAATGACCTATATAATTCAGTATCAACCAATTTATAATTAAGTTGATCTTGTACAAACTGGATACCTAATGGAGTTAGTTTAAAAATGCCTTTGTTATCAGCGTAGTTTGATTTTATTAACTCTTTTTTAAAAGCAGATACTATAGGAATAGGTAACCCTGTTTTTAATGAGAGATCTTTATTTGAAGTGCGCTCTTCCAAATATAAGTGTACAAGTAATTTCTCCAGTACTTCAATCGGTTGAGATAAATTCATATTGTTTTTTATAGTATAGAGTATATTCATTGTAATCTCTTTTATATTTTCCTAGCCATATCGATGATATAATCGAAGTGGTTTTTTATTAATTCAGTTGTTAAAATTCCTGTCAACGCCATTACAGTCAATCCCTCTAAAATAAGGAAAGTTTATTCTGCTTTTTTTGTTCAAAATTAGTTAATCTAAGAATTATTTTTACATTGGATTAATATGATTCACGTGCAATGTTACTGTTGTCTGTCTTTGATTCCTGGATCATAAATTCATATCCGGCAACTCGAATAGTTTTTGCCGAACAAGCGCGATAAAAATATCTTTAGTGGATCGTAAATAGCGATAAACTCCACCACGACTGATTCCACATTCAGTGATAATATCAGTCATTGTAACCTGGCTATATCCTTTTTTAATAAAGACTTTGTATGCTTGTTCTAAAATATATTGATGATTTTTCTGTGCTTTCATTTCATTACCTTTGAAAACGACATCAATGTCACTTTCGAAGTAATCTATGTTAAATATATTGCTTTTGCAATAAGAATATTGACCACAAATAAGTATAAAATTATTTTTGCATAGTTATTATTATAAATTTTATTATAACGGTAGGATTAACAAATCATAATTATATTGGTAATAATTGCAATTTCTGTTGAATCTCCTGTGCCTGCATTATTATTAGCATCATCTGAGAGCCATTTGGCGAGTATTTATATGGGTATTGCAGGTTCTTTTCTTGCTTATCTTTTCTGGAATATAGGCATTGCTATTCGTGGGGCAGGTAAGACAGCAATATTTTTTAATTTTGTACCTATTTCTGTATTGACGATACAGATAATTGTAGAGAACAGGTTCAGCTTAATTCAGTTTATTGGCAGTACTATTACTATTATAGGCGTACTGTTGGGGCAAGGTACTATCAAAATATTCCGAAGAATGCTGCCGTGATATTGGCATTGTGATAACCAACGAAAAAATGAATGCGATGAAACTAATTAATGAGCTATGGCACATTTTGAGCAACATTTGGCGGTGTGATTTAGTACTGAGCAGAGCACAAGTATATGACAGTGTGGTTGCTTTATGCTGACGTTAATATGGATATATACAAAACGTCACTCAGTACTGGATCAATCCCCGTCTAACCGATTCTGATTTGAGAAATATTAGGCTGGAACTGTGATTGAACCGCCAGAAATAGCTTTATATCTGTGACGTCAATTATTCAATTATGGGACTAATGATGAAAGAACACCCTGATTTATGGATTGAATTTATGGATAGCCTGAGAAATGCCAGGCCACAGATATCCGGTTCCTTGCTGGCTATTATGATCTGTTATGGACGTCTGATTTATGACGGTGTAGAACGAAAAAAACGCTGGGTTGAACCTTTTTTATGTGGGGCGCTATCATGGGGATTCTCAAGTGCGCTGGAACTGATTGGTATTCCCAGCAGCATGTCACCTGCGCTTGGTGGTGCTGTGGGCTTTATTGGTGTAGAAAAATTGCGCGAAATTGCGATCCGTATCATTGATAAGCGCTTGGATGAAAAATCACATGATTAAAGAAAAGACTAATGTGGAGAGTTGAACAGGCTATCTTGCAAAAAGCCGGCCGACTTAATGGCACATATTATCCAGTCCAGCAGCCGTGAAGGAGATTTGATGGCCGATAATGGGATGGTCATCGGTCACTGGCGGGCAGGTATAAGGCCCGTCAGAAAAGACGTGGCCATCCTGAGATTGTTACACTTGGTATTTACCTGCCAAAGTTTAATCAACATACGAGCCAGATAGCTATCTCTACAATTACTTTAGTTGAATTGATCTTGGGTACAGAAAAAGTTCAAATCCTGAAAGAAGCCTTACAACAGTAGAAAATTTTACCTCACGATTAACAATCCTTCCTTTATGATGTACAAGCTGCGTTTCACTAGGGTAATTTACATATGCCAGGCCAATCAGCTTCCGAGGTATTCTGACATGTCATTATTGCCGAAGGTAAACTTGCGGCTGGGAAGTTTCAGGATGCTGGGTTACGCCTAAATCAGCCCGATACCATTGTTTAAGGGTATCATCACGCAGGACATCCTGTGGTGTGCCGGATGCAACTAACTTTCCTTGATGTAATAGGATAATTTTATCCGCATAGAGTGCGGCCAGATTGAGATCATGCAATACGCAGCAGACCGCAAGAGGGTGTTGACGAGTCAGATTATGAACAAGTCGCAATGTATGCTGTTGGTGGTAAAGATCCAATGCTGAGGTTGGTTCATCCAAAAACAGACAGGACTCTGTTGGCTCTGGATGCCAGAGTTGAGCCAGAGTCCTTGCCAATTGAACACGTTGCTGTTCTCCACCAGAGAGTTGCTGATAATTCCGATGCCTCAGTTCTTCACACTCTGTTAATGCAATTGCATCGTCAATAGCGATTTGTTTATGAGCGTTTTCATGAGGGACTCGTCCCATTGCAATAATTTCTTCCACACTGAAAGGAAAAGAAAGTGAACTGTATTGCCGCATTACTGCACGGATCCGTGCAAGTTTTTGGGTTGGCCATTGGGGCAGGGGAATTCCTTGTAACAGGCATTCGCCACTGTTTGGTGAAACATAACCGGTTAACAGCCGTAATAGCGTGGATTTACCTGCACCATTGGGACCAATAATTGCAACCACTTCTCCTTGATGGATAGAGAGCGAAATCGCTTTGATGATTTGGCGCTGCCCAATGAAGTAGTTCAGATTTTTGGCTTCAAGTAAACTTTTTGTCATTATCGGCTCCATTACAAACGGCCTTTTGATGGTTTAAGGATTAACCCTAAGAAATAAGGGGCACCAATTAAACCGGTAATAAGACCAACCGGCATTTCGGCGGGAGCAACTAACGTTCTGGCTAATGTATCCGCAGTTAACAAAAGACATGCACCACCTAGCGCTGATATTGGTAGTAACCAGGAATGATCACCACCAAACCGCAATCTGGCAAGGTGGGGAATAACCAAACCAATGAAGCTGATAACGCCACTCAACGCGACCGCACAGCCAATCAGTAAGGCACTAAGTAGTAGTAATTGAAACTTAGTTTGTTGGACATTAATGCCTAAATAGTGAGCTTCTTCATCGCCTAATTGCAGTAGATTGAGTTTTCGAGATTGACTGAATGCTAACAAGCTGACAGGAATAATAATAGAAGCGGCAATAATCAGTGTCGGCCATTCAATCTGGCTCAGTGAACCCATCATCCAAATGGTAAATTGACGTAATTGCTGGTCATTACTGATATAACTCAATACACCGATAAATGACATGCACAGTGCATTGATGGCGATACCTGCAAGCAGTAATTTCGATAAATTACCGTGGCTATATTTATTTAATGAAAAGATCAGTAATGAGACTAATAAACTACCGCCAAAAGCTGCAATAACATGACCATACAACGCAATATTTTCAGATAATATGTTGTTTGGTAAAGAGAAAGGCAAAAAGGCAGGCACAACAATGATGATTGCTACAGTCAGCGCAGCACCACTGCTGATCCCCAATAATCCGGGATCAGCAAGAGGATTACGAAATAAACCCTGCATTATGGCACCGGAAACAGCCAGCGCACCGCCAATCAGAATCGCCAATAGAATGCGTGGTAGCCTGATATTTAACCAGATTTGCCACTGTGGGTCATCCAAAGAGGATTCCCACAGAGTTTTAAAAGAAAGAGGCAATGCCCCCATATTGGCTGAACTGATTGCCAGAATAAATAGCAATACGCCCAGTAACATCAAACCAAAACTGGGGGATTGGGTACGACTCATTGCACTTTCTCCGCAGCTTCACGGACTTGTTTCATCACTTTTGGAGTGTGGATACCGAATCCGAGTAAGCTCATTTCATCCACAACGACAACCTGTTTTTTCTTTCCTGCCGGAGTAAAGTTCAGGCCCGGAAGTTGCCACAGTTTATCCATACCACCTAGCGTTTTCAGTCCTTCGGTGCTGACCAGCAGTAAGTCAGGCTGGCTGGCGATAACACCTTCCTGAGATAAAGGGCGATATCCTTTGAATCCCTGCATGGCATTTTTGGCACCAATGGCATGAATAATCTTATCCGCCGCGGTTTGTTGGCCGGCTGCCATTGGCATAATCCCTCCGTGACTCATAACAAACATCACTTTTGTGGGGATGTTTGACGTGGTGATTGCAGCCAATTGTTGTTGATATTGAGTGATTAGCTCTTCACCACGTTTTTCCTGGTTGACCGTCTTGGCGACGGTCTTGATTTTTTCAGGAACGGCTTCTAACGAGGCTTTGCTGGTCACTTTAATAACTTTCACACCGGAATCTTCGATTTGCTTGAGTGCCAGAGAAGGTTGGGCCAATTCACTAGTGATCACCAGTGACGGGCGCATAGACAAAATTCCTTCTGAATTCAGCATTCGCATATACCCCACATCTGGCAATGAGAGTATTTCCTTAGGGTTTTGACTGGTACTATCCCTGGCAACAACATGCCGTCCCTCGCCAAGTGCAAAAACAATTTCAGACACATCACCGCCAATTGCGACAATACGTTCAGCGGAGAACGCACTGGAGGAGATGGCAAGCATAAATGTTAGAAGCCACTTTTTCATGCTACACAAGTTTCCTTTTCTGGTTGCAGTTTAGGTAGTGCGGCAATTTGTTCGCGCCACTGTGTCTGCTCAGGAGTACCTTCGGTACGCTGACCATACAGTTGGGCGATTTGGTTACCATTCACATCGAACAACTCAAGGCTGGTGACGAAACCATCTGTTGTTGGCTTGCGTGTGATCCAGCTTTCAGCAATAGCACTTTCAATCAGGTGCAACGTGAAATTATGATTAAAAATATTAGCCCATTTCTGAGAAGAGTTTTCTTCCTGATACGGCATCAGACGCTCAAGTTTACCAGTAAAGATCTGGATACAACCGCGATTTCCAACAAAGATCATAATTTCATTTTGATCTTTGTGTGCAACTTCAAGGATCTGAGTCAGGGCGGAATTCTCTACACGGTAAGCCAAATCATCTTTGACAGCATTGAAAATCTGCTGGCGATTCAGATTATGACGTTTCATCATGATGAAGAACTGGTGAACGTCGGTCATTGCACGCCATTCTTCATCCAATTGTGTTTTCAGCTCTTCAGTCACTTCTGCATATTCAGGGGCTTTTTCAGGTTTCACTTCCAGTGCCGGGTTTTTATCTGTCTGATATTTCTCAATCAGGGCTTCCCATGCAGCCATATCAGTATGTTCTGTTGTATACACTTTGTGCAGAGCATCACCCTGGCGATCAAAGAACTGGATACTGTGACGTATACCATTTTTCGTAGGTTCTACCAGAGAGAAAACACAGCTCCAATGTTCAAAGAACATACGTAAATCCAGTTCACGCGGATTGAGGATCAGACCAACATGCTGGCTGAACTTCGTGTTTTCGTAACGGCCAACCTGTTCGTGGACAGCAAAATCATTGCGGGTAATGGCCTTGGTTTCACCGACTGTTGCTAGTTCTTGCAACAGGGTAGGAGCATCAACGTTCAGACGTTTTGCGTCGATACCGACACGACTGTGCAGTAATTCTCCTTCGCTGACATTAAGATAAGCGGCTAAGTCGCGTGCATATTTAGCTTTATTATCCGCTTTTGCCTGTAGGTAACGTTCATAAAGTGACTGATTCACAGATACTAGCTCCTTAAAAAACTACGTTAAAGGTTAAAAATTAGTGCTGCTATTCTTTACTATCGGTAGTCTTTACTACCGATAGTCTTTACTACCATAGTCTTTACCATTGATAGCTGACAAACAGTTTGGCATTGCGGCCACTCTGCGGTGCACCCAGTGATGAGTAATATTGCTTGTCGAAAGCGTTGCCGAGTACGATGGAGGTCGTTACACCTTTTAGCCGGTCTTCACCGTGGTAACTGATGTAGAAGTCATTGACGCCATAGCCTGCATACTGGGTAACTTTTTGTCCACGTTCATTTTTGTCACCATTAATGCCTCTGAACTGGGTACGTTGAGTAAATTTACCGATCCAACCAATAGAAAAACCGCTACTGGAAAGAGGAATATCTAGTGTGCTGGTCACCGTATCAGGACTGAGGCTTTTGATAGTCTCGCCAGTCTGTTCGTCTTTGCCAGTTGTACGGTTGTAAGCCAGATCCCATGAGAAGTAATCGGAATCATAGGTCATTGATGCATCCCAGCCCCAAATTTTTGCTTTGGGGATATTCAAGGAAGTCGTAAATCCTTTCCTAGACTCTACGGAAGTGGCGATATAGTCTTTTGCTTTGGTATCAAAATAGCTGGCTTTGAATTTTAGACCATCATTGCTGGTAAAGAGATCATCGAAACGGAGCCCAAAGCCATATTCCTGAGTTTCATTGCTTTCAGGGCGTAAGTTAGGATTCGGCTTCCAGTAATTGGTGAAAGTGATGAGGCCTTTTTTTGTTTTTCTATCCATAGAGAAGTGTTTGGAATCATTATACATCTCCCCCATTGTCGGCGAACGGAATGCCTGAGAGTAAGAAGCAAACAGCATCGACCAATCTGTTGGGGTGATACTGATAGCACCTTTTGATGACCATTTGTCGGCATTGATATCTTTATATTTATCATTTGATGCCTTGTAATTGTCATAACGTGTACCGACGATAAATGAAACTGGCAAGTCACGAATGGTTATCTCATCTTGAATCCAACCGGATGCAAAACGGATGTCTGCATGCGGGAATCCATTTATACCATTGCTGCTTGGTTTTTGTTTCTGTTTATATAGTTCGCCACCATAAGTAAATTGATGTGCAGCGAAGGAGTTGGCACTCAAGTGAGAACGGTTTTCCAGTTTTATACCGTAAGTTTCCTGTTTACGGCCTTCAAAACCATTTTTTTTACTTTTAGCATTAATGCTAATGTTGGAATAGTAAATATCTGTTCTGAAATTTAACCAGTTATATTCTGCCGGATTTAACTTATAAGTCAGTTGCGCGTCACGTTGTGTTGTGGTGCGATCAGTCTGTGCTGTTTTATCTGCTGTTTTGACAGATTGTGGGTTCAGTGGTTCATTAGCCTTATTACGGTAATAACGAAGTTCGCCACCGATTGATTGGCTGTCATCAATTTTCCATGTCCCTTTAGTCAGTACATTGCCGATAATCTCATCATTTTGGCCTTTTACCCCGCCGCCATAACGAATATTGCCAACATCACGGGTACTGAAACTAAATAGACCATCAAGATTATCGGTTCTACCAAATGCGGCTCCGCCGAATCCCCAACTGTGATCCCCAGTTGCGGCACGACTAAAAACACGAAAACCAGTATCTTGCCCCGCCTGTAAGAGATCTGCGGCATCAACCGTCTGGTAGGCAATAACCCCACCTAATGCACCACTGCCATAGAGCAGGGCAGATGGACCACGGACAACTTCGACTTGTTTAATCAGTGAGGGATCAAGGAATATGCCATTAATATGCCCGGTATCAGTACCCTGACGAACGCCATCAACCAGCATTAAAACGCCTTTTTGAGAGTAACCACGCAGGTTGATATCTTGCCCATTAGCGCGCCCATAATCCGCAGTATTAATCCCAGGGATCTTGCGCAGCAAGTCATTTGCATTGCCTGCAACTTTACTGCTGGCTGAGTTACCTTCAACAACTGTTACCATCATAGGTGCTTCAAAACTGTCGCGCTGATTCCCTGTGGCATAAACCGTCAGCGTATCTTTATGATGTTTATTATTCTCTGCTAAAGCTGTTTTTTCATCTGGGATGGTTGCTGCGTGAGCAGAAGACAACCCTGTCAGAATGACAATACTTAGTGCAGACAATTTCAGGTTTGGTGGTTGAATTCGGGTCATATAGGTTATCTCCATAATTTTGCTGTGTTTTAAAGCATACGAATGGTTTTGAAACATATATATTGTTTTAAGAACCATTGAGATGCATCACGGTGAATTCTCTGAATTGTTATTACGTCAGAGTAAAGTTATCGGTTTGTGTCGAATCACGATGTAACACAAGAAGGATCTGTTGTTGCAAAGGATTGATGTAGTAGCACAGGCAATCAGTTAATTTTTTCATAACCCAATATGAACATGAACAATAATTATTCTAATACTGAGAATAATTATCGTTTCTGTCTTGGTTAACTTCAAGCTATTTTTTTATGTGGATATAACTGACTCAATAGATTGGTTTTGTATGATTTTTCAAATGGGGGATGGCTCCTGCTCTCACGTGAACAGAAGCCAATAAAAACGATATTCAGAACCGGCTTTCAATTGCTTCGGCCAGAATACTAAGGAATTGTTCGGTGTCTTGCCAGCTAAGGCATGGGTCAGTAATAGATTGTCCGTAGGTCAGGGGTTCTCCCTGCATGATTTTTTGAGAACCTTCCACTAAAAAACTTTCTGCCATGATACCCGCAATAGCCGTTGAACCAGACTGGATCTGTTGGCTGATATTTCTGGCTATATCCAGTTGTCGGCGGTGAACTTTTTGACAGTTACCATGACTGCAATCGACGATCAAGCGTTCTGGTAGGTTGAATTCACGTAATTTCTGACAAACTGCTGTAATATCTTCAGCACTGTAATTCGGTTTTTTTCCACCGCGCATAATGATATGTCCATAAGGATTTCCACTGGTCTGATAGATGGTCATCTGTCCATCTTTATCTGGTGACAAGAACATATGTCCGGCACGTGATGCTCGTATCGCATCAATAGCAATATCAATATTACCGTCAGTACCATTTTTAAATCCGACTGGACATGACAATGCCGAGGCCATTTCCCGGTGGATTTGGCTTTCTGTTGTTCTTGCACCGATTGCTCCCCAGCTAATTAAATCCGCAATATATTGCCCAATGACCATGTCTAAAAATTCTGTGGCAGTGGGCATTCCCAACTCATTAATATCAATTAATAACTTACGGGCGAGTGATATCCCTTTATTGACCTGACAGGAACCATCCAACATAGGGTCTGAAATCAATCCCTTCCAGCCAACAACAGTACGAGGTTTTTCGAAGTAGGTTCGCATTACGATTTCCAGACTGTGCTGATATTTTTTACGCAATACGTGCAGACGTGAGGCATAATCAAGGGCGGCGTCAACATCATGAATAGAGCAGGGCCCAATGATAACCAGCAAACGTTGGTCGTTGCCCGTAAGAATAGCTTCAATACGTCTGCGTGATGCCGTCACATTTTGCAATGTTCTTTCTGATATGGGATATTGTTCAGAAAGTGTTTTAGGTGTTATTAATCTGTCAATTGGGTAGGTTCTTAATTCATCTGTTTTGTGCATATACTTTCTCGAATTCTACTTCATCTTGGAATGCAGTCTGGCGTAATTGAAATTACAATAACTCAACCTCCAACAAATTCAATAGTCAATAATTACAATTACATGAGAAATTGCGAGTATAAGATTGTAACGGTATTTTGAGATGTACTGATATTTCCAGGATCAGAACATGCGCCGTTTCAATCCCATACTGTCAATAATTTTGGTTGAAATCTCCTCGACAGAATAATTGGTAGTATTTAAGTAATTAATTTTGTTTTTGCGGAATAAGGCTTCAACCTCAGTAATTTCGATTCGACATTGCCGTAATGAAGCATAACGACTATTTTCTCTCCGTTCTTCCCGGATAGCGGCCAGTCTTTCCGGGCTTATTGTCAATCCGAACAGTTTCTGCTGGAAAGGTTTTAGATCGGCAGGCAATTGCAGATTATCCATATCATCCGCAGTGAAAGGATAGTTTGCAGCTTGAATGCCGAATTGCATGGCAAGATAGAGGCTGGTGGGGGTTTTTCCACAGCGGGAAACACCCAGAATAATTACTTGAGCCTGATCGAGATTACGTAATGAAACACCATCGTCATGTGCGAGGGCGTAATCAATGGCTGCGATACGGGCATCATATTGACTCAGATTTTTTTCAGATAAACCGTGGGTACGGTGTAATTCAGGTTTAGGTTCCAGCCCGATCTCTTGCTGCAATGGTGCGACGAGAGTCTGGACAATATCCAGGCAAAAACCTTTACTGCTGGTGATAATATTTTTAACTTCACTGGAAATGATGGAATAAAAAACCAGTGGCCTGATTTGTGTTGCTTGATAGATAGTATTTATCTGGTTCCTGATTTCTTCTGCTCTCATTTTGTTGGTGACAAAGGGTAAGGTATAAGACGTGATATTAATCGGGAATTGAGACAATACAGCATGACCCAAAACTTCTGCCGTAATTGCTGTACCATCGGAAATGAAAAATACACTGCGTTCCAGAATTTCATTGTCCTGAGTCTGAGGGAGTTGGATTTCTATCATTGTGCTTTTCTTTTATTGTTGAATTTATAAGGAATTATCAAAATATTAGCTGAATCGTTTTTATTACAAATTACAGCCATAGATAACGTTCCAGATTATACGTGTAAAAAAATAATATTGCTGGGTTGATCGATTCACCTTTCCATATATAGCAAGACATTGTGCTAGGCTATTTCCTGCTGTAAAAACAGCTTTAATTTTCCGAGTTGTACCTCTGAATGTAAAAAGGATAGTTTCAATGTCCAATAACGGCCTTACCCCATGTAATGTGCTTTGGTATAACCAATTAGGCATGAATGATGTTAGTCGGGTCGGTGGTAAAAACGCCTCTCTTGGCGAAATGATCACTAATCTGGCTGACCTTGGTGTATCTGTCCCCAATGGTTTCGCTACGACTGCACAGGCATTTAATGATTTTCTGGAACAAAGCGGTGTTAACCAGCGTATTTATCAATTACTGGATGAAATTAATGTTGATGATGTTAATCAATTAGCTAAGGCTGGCGTACAGATCCGCCAGTGGGTGATTGATACACCATTTACGGCACAACTAGAAAAAGATATTCGCGATGCTTATTTGCAATTGTCTGAAGGTGAATCGGATGCTTCTTTCGCTGTCCGCTCCTCTGCAACTGCTGAAGATATGCCGGATGCTTCTTTTGCCGGACAGCAAGAGACTTTTTTAAATGTGCAGGGCATTGATGCTGTGATGATTGCCATTAAGCATGTTTTTGCATCTCTCTTCAACGACCGTGCTATCTCCTACCGTGTCCATCAGGGCTATGACCACCGTGGTGTTGCATTATCAGCCGGGGTACAGCGTATGGTACGTTCAGATCTAGCATCATCGGGTGTGATGTTTACGATTGATACGGAGTCTGGTTTTGATCAAGTCGTGTTTATTACATCTGCCTATGGTTTGGGTGAAATGGTTGTTCAGGGAGCAGTAAACCCTGATGAGTTTTATGTCCATAAACCTACATTAAAAAATAACCGCCCTGCGATCGTCCGTCGTAATTTGGGCTCTAAAAAAATACGTATGGTCTATGCAGACAGCAAAGAGCATGGTCAGCAGGTACGTACAGAAGATGTCTCTGAGGCGCTACGTAATCGTTTCTCTCTTACTGACAGTGAAGTTGAAGCACTGGCAGGACAAGCCTTACTGATTGAAGAACATTATGGCCGTCCGATGGATATTGAGTGGGCGAAAGACGGGCACAATGGCAAGCTATATATTGTACAGGCACGTCCTGAGACAGTCCGCTCAAATCAGCAGGTGATGGAGCGTTATCAACTGAATGAACAGGGCCGTGTGCTGGTGGAAGGCCGTGCGATCGGGCACAAAATCGGTGTTGGTACGGTTAAAGTTATCCACAATCTCAGCGAAATGGATCGTATCCAAGCAGGGGATGTGTTGGTAACAGACATGACCGATCCAGATTGGGAACCCATCATGAAAAAAGCGGCGGCGATTGTTACCAATCGTGGAGGCCGTACTTGTCATGCTGCTATTATTGCTCGTGAATTGGGTATTCCTGCGGTAGTAGGTTGTGGTGACGCGACAGAACGTTTAAAAGAAGGTGAGCAAGTGACAGTTTCTTGCTCTGAAGGGGATACCGGTTTCGTTTATCAGAATCAACTGGATTTCAGCATCCAAAGTTCTCAGGTTGATGAGCTGCCAAAGTTGGATGTTAAGATCATGATGAATGTAGGCAACCCGGATCGGGCGTTTGACTTTGCCTGTCTGCCGAATGAAGGTGTAGGTCTGGCCCGTTTGGAATTCATTATAAACCGCATGATTGGTGTTCATCCGCGTGCCCTGATTGAGTTTTCTGAACAATCCCCTGAACTACAGGAACAGATTAAATCATTAATGGTAGGTTATGATGATCCTGTTGAGTTTTATGTCGGACGTCTGACGGAAGGTATTGCGACGTTGGCGGCCGCATTTTGGCCTAAGCGCGTTATTGTACGTTTATCTGACTTCAAATCTAATGAATATGCGAACTTAGTTGGCGGTGACTTGTACGAACCACACGAAGAAAACCCGATGCTTGGTTTCCGTGGTGCTGGTCGCTATGTTTCTGACAGTTTCCGTCAATGCTTTGCTTTGGAATGTGAGGCGGTCAAACGAGTGCGTAATGTTATGGGGTTAACTAACGTCGAAGTGATGATCCCATTTGTACGTACAGTAGCACAGGCCGAAGCTGTAATTTCAGAATTGGCATTACAGGGTTTGAAACGTGGTGAGAATGAGTTGAAAGTCATCATGATGTGTGAAATTCCATCAAATGCATTATTAGCGGAACAATTCCTTGAGTATTTTGATGGTTTTTCTATCGGTTCAAATGATATGACTCAATTAGCATTAGGGTTGGATCGTGATTCGGGTGTTGTATCTGAATTATTTGATGAGCGTAATGATGCAGTGAAACAATTACTTTCTATGGCAATTCGCGCAGCTAAGCGACAAGGTAAATATGTCGGTATTTGTGGTCAGGGGCCTTCTGATCATGAAGATTTCGCTGAGTGGCTAATGAAAGAAGGGATTGACAGTTTATCATTGAACCCTGATACCGTTGTTAAAACTTGGATTTCTCTAGCGAGAAATAATTAATAACAGCTTATTCAGACGTGAACTAAAAAGCCTGTTAAAAATATTCTCAGGCTTTTTGTTTTTTATAACATAATCTTTTTTAACATTGGCGATCTATTATATAGAACCAATGAAAATTTTTCCTAAACCCAAAAAAAAAGCCTATCATGGGCTGACAGGCAAAGACTACACACAGCAATATATATTACTTCACTTATCCCAGTTTGTGGCGTTTACAAACTAAGACAGCAATTCATGGGAAACATTGTTTCGATGAAAAGAATACTAATTTAATAAGTGAGTTTATTCATTAAGAATTCTCTTAATAAATCAGAATTAAAAAACAAAATTAAAAAAATAACTTTCTTTTAACAAGTTTTTGAAGAATTTATTTACAGGTGGGATGAATTTTTATTTTCTATATAAACGAGATTATCTATTTACATTAATGATAATTGCGCGGAAAAATCATATTCCGCGCTATCATTTATTATTGTATAGGGTCTTTTTTGAAATATTGTTCTATATGTTCTATTTTATTTTCAGGTTTAGGAACTTCATCCATCCAGGCCAGCAACAAGCTATAAGAAACAGCTAATACCACCGGGCCGATAAATAATCCAATCACACCCAGTGAAAGTATACCTCCGATAACACCAGTGAGAATTAAAACCATAGGTAAATCGGCACCAAGGCGAATAAGGAAAGGACGAACCCCATCCATTGTGACCAGAATTAAACTCCAGACAACTAAAATAGTTCCCCAGGTTGTTTCTCCTGTCCAATAAAGCCAAACAATGGATGGAATCAGGACGAGTAAAGGGCCTAATTGAGCAACACAGAGTACAAACATTATGACTGTTAGGATCATGGCATAAGGAATACCTGCGATAGCTAACCCAATTCCACCAGCGATAGCCTGTACGAGTGCTGTAACGACCACACCTAAAGCAACAGCACGAATGGAGCGAGCAGCCAGTAGTACAACAGCATCACCACGTTTACCTGCCAGCCGGATAGCGAAATGGCGAATACCCAGCATAACGTGTTCACCTTTCCAATAAAGCAGGACACTGAACAGTACCATCAGCGCTAGGTGGAACAGAAAACGGCCTGCATTGGCAGCTTGAGCAAAAAACCATGTGGCTGCTTTACCAATATAAGGCGGAATTTTGGCCAGAAGCATGTTACTGCCTTCAGCAACAGTGTCTTGCCATTTAATATATAAGTCATTGCCAATGACCGGGATTTTATTGAGCCATTCCAATTGAGGCAGGTGTATATTGGATGGAGATTTTGCCCATGCAATCAGTGGTGCGCTGTTTTCCAGCAGGCTGCCAACCAGTAAAGCAATAGGAATAACAAATAATAAAATCAATATTAATGTCATAATGGAAACCGCGATCCAGCGTTTTCTCCATAAATGTTGTTGTATTTTTTCCATTAGTGGCCAAGTTGCGATAACCACCATTCCTGACCAGATAAATCCCAAAATAAATGGACTCAAAACCCAAAAGCTGGTTGTAATGAGCAGTAAAATGAAGAACAGTACAAATAACAGCTTGGGTAAATCGTGACGTGGTTGCGATTTTTCCATGAAATAATTTCTCTCAGCAATTGATAATATTGTCAGAGTCGACAATGGTAAATAAATATAACGTTATTTTCACAGATTGCTCAAAATTGTTAAATATTGTGATATCGTTGAAAAACTATCTGTTCAGATCCCTGTCTGAATTGACTGTTAAGGTAGTATATAAATAAAGCAATGTGGACACTTATTAGAAAAAAGGGGCAATGAGCCAATGATCCCACGTATACCACAAGCCCCCCAAGTCAGTGAACTGGTAGAGGAATATTTGACTGTATTGAAGGATACTGGTTTTACAGGTGATACTGCCAGCAATTACGCAGATAGACTGACTATGGCGACAGATAATAGTATTTATCAGTTGTTACCACAAGCGGTTATCTTTCCGCGTTCCAGTGCCGATGTTGCATTATTGGCGAGGATTGCAGGAGAAGAACGCTTCCATTCTCTGACATTCACACCCAGAGGCGGGGGAACTGGTACGAATGGCCAGGCCCTTAACAATGGTATTGTTGTAGATATGTCCCGGTATATGAAAAGGATTCTGGAAATTAATCCAGAACAAGGCTGGGTTAAAGTTGAAGCAGGTGTTATTAAGGATCAGCTCAACCAATACCTAAAACCTTTCGGTTATTTTTTCTCTCCTGAATTATCAACCAGTAACCGCGCCACGTTAGGCGGTATGATCAATACTGACGCATCCGGGCAAGGATCGTTGGTGTATGGTAAAACGTCAGATCATGTACTTGGTGTCCGTGCTGTTTTACTGGGGGGAGAAATGCTTGATACCCGCCCTGTGAGCACAACACTGGCAGAATCGATTGCGGAAGAGAAATCGGTTATCGGTCATGTCTATAAAACGGTACTTGAGCGCTGTCGTGAGCAACGGGAATTAATTGTTGAGAAGTTCCCGAAACTCAATCGATTTCTGACAGGTTATGATTTGCGTCATGTTTATAGTGATGATATGCAATCATTTGACCTGACACGCATATTAACAGGATCTGAAGGTACTCTGGCCTTTATTACCGAAGCAACATTGGATATTACACCATTGCCGAAAGTCAGACGGCTCGTGAATGTAAAATATGATTCTTTCGATTCAGCCCTGCGTAATGCTCCGTTTATGGTTGAAGCCAAAGCGCTTTCTGTTGAAACAGTGGACTCGAAAGTTCTCAACCTCGCACGTGAAGATATTATTTGGCATTCAGTGAAAGAATTGATTGCTGATGTTCCAGACAGAGATATGCAAGGCTTAAATATCGTTGAATTCAGCGGAGACGATGAACAGCAAATTGATCAGCAGGTTAACGCTCTCTGTTGGCGCCTTGATGAATTAATGGCAAACAATCAGGCAGGGGTTATCGGTTACCAGACTTGCCACCGTTTGGATGATATTGAACGCATTTATGCCATGCGGAAAAAATCTGTCGGATTGTTGGGTAACAGTAAAGGTGCAGCTAAACCTATTCCGTTTGTTGAAGATACTTGTGTACCACCTGAACATCTTGCTGATTACATTGTCGAATTTCGTCAGCTTCTTGATAGCCATCAGCTTGATTATGGTATGTTTGGTCATGTGGATGCGGGCGTTTTACATGTTCGGCCGGCACTGGATATGTGCGATCCTCAGCAGGAAATTCTTATGAAGCAGATTTCCGATGAGATAGTCCGCTTGACGGCTAAATATGGCGGGTTGTTATGGGGAGAACATGGCAAAGGTTTTCGGGCAGAATACAGTCAGGCTTTTTTTGGTGAAATCCTGTACGATGAATTACGTCGGGTTAAAGCAGCATTTGATCCACTCAACAGGTTGAATCCGGGAAAAATCTGTTCGCCAATGGGAATAGACGCCCCGATGATGCAGGTCGATGCCGCTAAGCGTGGCACTTATGACAGAATTATTCCAGTGAATGTCAGAAACACATTCCGTGGAGCAATGGAATGTAATGGTAATGGTCTGTGCTTCAACTTTGACGTAAAAAGCCCGATGTGCCCTTCAATGAAAATCAGCCAGCATCGCATTCATTCACCTAAAGGTAGAGCAACCCTTGTCAGGGAGTGGTTGCGGCTTCTGACGGAGCAAGGCGTTGAACCTAAGTTATTAGAACAAGGATTTGAACAGGACCGATCCGGTTTACATGGAGTAAGCTTGCGTGGATTGATTGAGAAAACGCGTCATAGCTGGAAGGCATGGCGGGGAGAATATGATTTTTCCCATGAAGTCAAAGAGGCCATGTCGGGGTGCTTGGCATGTAAAGCTTGTTCGACACAATGCCCCATTAAGATTGATGTACCATCATTTCGTTCGCGGTTTTTGGCTCTGTATCACAGCCGTTATTTACGTCCGTTGCGTGATTATATTGTTGCCAATGTAGAAAGCAGTACCCCATTAATGGCAAAAGCTCCTCGAGTATTTAACTTCTTCTTGCGGCAGACATGGGTACAAAAACTCAGTCAACATACTATTGGTATGGTTGATTTGCCGCAGTTTTCCTATCCAACATTACAGCAGCAACTCGCAAGTCATTATGCAACCCGGACGACATTAGAACAGCTCGAAATATTATCTCCAACCCAACGTAAGCAGCATGTACTTATCGTCCAGGATCCTTTCACCAGCTATCACGATGCAAAAGTTGTCACTGATTTTGTACGGCTGATCGAGAAGCTGGGATATCAGCCAGTGTTGTTACCATTTTCTCCGAATGGGAAAGCACAGCATGTTAAAGGATTTTTAAATAAATTTGCCAAAACTGCCGGGAAAACGGCTGATTTCCTGCAACGGATAGCACAACTGGATATTCCTATGGTGGGTGTTGATCCTGCTTTGGTTCTGTGTTACCGGGATGAATATAAAGATATTCTGGGTGAACAGAGAGGGAATTTTAACGTTCAATTGGTTCATGAATGGCTGGTGAACGTGTTGCCGGAAATTATCTCAAAAGGAAAACGTGACAAAGTAACATCCAGTCATGATTGGTATTTATTGGGGCATTGTACAGAAGTGACAGCGTTACCTAATAGTGGTAAACAATGGATTGATATTTTTCACTATTTTGGCTGTAAGTTAAACAACATCAATGTGGGATGTTGTGGTATGGCAGGCACATATGGTCATGAGAAAAAGAACCTTGATAATTCGATTGGCATTTACAGACTTTCATGGGCGCCTGTACTGAATAATCTGGCTTTGGAACATTGCCTCAGTACTGGATATTCATGTCGTAGTCAGGTGAAACGCATGGAAGGAAAAGTACTCAAACATCCATTACAAGCTTTATTGGAGATATTGCAGTGATTTGGAAACGTCATCCAGATATAAACATGTTAAATCAATTGGGTATTGATTGTATTTTGAATCATATTGGAATAGAAATTACTCAGCTTGGAGATGATTTCATTGAGGGAACAATGCCTGTTGACCAACGAACTAAACAGCCATTTGGTATCTTGCATGGTGGAGCATCAGTGGTGTTAGCTGAGACACTTGGCTCCCTTGCAGGTTATCTTTGTTCTGAAGGTGAACAAAAGGTTGTGGGGGTAGAAATTAATGCCAACCATATAAAAGCGGTCCGTAAGGGGATAGTTAAAGGGATCTGCAAACCAATCCATCTTGGGCGTACTCATCAAGTCTGGCAAATTGATATCTATGATGGACAACAGCAATTATGTTGTACATCCCGCCTGACTACGGCTATTTTATCTTAATATTCAAAATATTATAATGTAAGTTGATTAGTTTAAGTTCCTGTTGATATTTGTTTGGCAGGAACTTTTGGTGTTTATCTGATTAGTTGGTTGATTTCAGCCAATTCATTCTGAATATGGCTGAAAATAACACATAGCCTGTTTTACGGCAGGTTTTGACTATTGATATGTTAGTCTGGTGCAATTATGTTGCCATCAGTTGTAAGATGCGTTGTAGCCTGAACACTGTTCAAATTTAGTTTTGATTGTGGCAAAGGAAATAGAATAGTCTCCCAGAATAGGCTATTAATTAACCACTGGCATTCAAATAACATTGAGGAAGTGTGTATGAAGCGATTTTTGACTTTTATCAGTACTTTCTTGATCGGCATGTTGTCGTTCTGTGGGGCAGCTAATCTAGCTTATGCAGTGGAGTATCCATTGCCACCTGCTAATAGTCGCCTGATTGGTGAGAACGCCATCTATGTTGTACCTGATGATGGTCTCCCGTTGGAAACCATTGCTGCCAAATACCAAATAGGTTTGCTGGCTATGTTGGAAGCCAATCCTGGTGTTGATCCTTATCTACCCAACCCCGGTACAAAACTCATTATTCCGTCACAGATGTTACTTCCCAATGTCCCTCGTCAGGGGATTGTCATTAATCTTGCTGAACTGAGACTCTATTATTTTCCAAAAGGAAAGGATCATGTCATTGTTTACCCAATTGGAATTGGGCAACTTGGGCGCAATACACCCACAATGACGACCTCGGTTAGCCAGTTGATTAAACATCCGACATGGACACCTACTGCTAATATCCGTAAAGATTATGCAAGTCGCGGTATTATCTTGCCGGCGGTAGTACCCGCAGGCCCGGATAACCCGATGGGTGATTTTGCTCTGCGTTTGGCAGCAGGGCGTGGAGAATATCTGATACATGGTACTAATGCGAATTTTGGTATTGGCATGCGAGTCAGTTCGGGGTGTATCCGTTTGCGCCCTGATGATATTGAGGCACTATTCTACAATGTTCCGAAGGGAACCCGTGTTCAGATTATTAATGAACCAATCAAATATGCGGTAGAACCAGATGGCAAACGCTATGTTGAGGTTCATCAACCACTTTCAAAGACAGATGCTGATGATCCCCAGACAATACCAATTAAGCGTACAGAAGGGTTATTAAAGTTTATTGCAAACAGTAATACGAATGCTGTCTTGGTGGATCAAGCGATAATTCGTCGTTCTGGCCTGCCTGTGGTAGTTAACAAGGGAACTATTTCATCCGGTAAGAAGGAAAGAGAATCCTCAAGTTTGATGGAAAAACGTGAAGAAGCGACTCTCAATATTCAGCCCATTAAATTACCACCGTTGAGCCAGCCTGCTCCAATCTATCAAACTAAATCCTAACCGAAACAATGAATTGAGAACATAAAAAATGGCGTACTTACCAAAGTACGCCATTCTTGAATATGCTACAAACTTATTTTTTATAGGAACGAACCTGGTTATCAAGACGTTGATTCGCACGAGAGGCTTCGTCTCTCGCTGTTTGTACATCAGAACGCATTGAGCTAACCTCATTGCTCAGTTGGTCAACTTTTGAACCCAGAGTTTGAACCTGAGAGGAAAGTTGATCAACTTTAGGTGGATTTGTACAACCCGCTAACATGATAGAAGCAAGAATTACTGTGCCAAGTACAACTTTAGTACGATTCATCACAATACCCTCTAGATTAAGTTAATCTCCAAGTAGCTATCTAATTATTACACAAACTTTTTTGGAAAGAGAATAAATTTTTGTCTGAAGAAACCAATTCTACTGTTTTTTATTCTAAAAAAAGTTAATAATTTTTAGATAATCGCAATAAAACGGTAGTACGATGAATAATTAAATCAGAAAAATCTTAAACATTACGTGATGTATCTTCCAGTTTTTACTGCCTGGATGTAATAAATAAAAAAAGATCCGTTTTGCCTATTTTGTCAAAAAATTAGCTTCCAATATCTGTAAACCAAGCAAACAAGATAAATATTAGTATAAATGGTTTTAAAATAAAAGGAGTGTTTTTTATGCTCAATGTATTGGATTATTTCAGTGTGAACGTTTGTTTATTATTGAGGTGTGGCTAAAAGGCAAGAGTTATTTTTGCTTGACAAGCTGCTCATTAATTGGGCAGCTTGTCTTGTGTTCAAAAATAATTACAGTACATGAACAGAAGATGTATTTGTTGTACCGCTTGGTACTAATGCACCGGATACCAACACAACTATATCTCCTTTGTTTGCCATACCGCTGGCTAATGCAGCTTCTTTACCAATACGGTAGAAATCATCAGTAGACGCAATTTCTTTGACAACTTGCGTAAAGACACCTTTAACTAGTAACAACTGACGAGCAGTAATTTCATTGGTAGTCAGTGCAAGAATAGGGGCATTAGGGAAGTATTTACGGATAGATCTTGCAGATTTACCACCATAAGTCGCCACAACAATCAGAGGTGATTCCAATTTTTCGGCAATTTCTACCGCTCCACGGCAAACCGCTTCGGTAACACGTAACTTCTGAGTCTTGGTATTTTCGATTCGGCTACCCATAACACGATCTGTACGTTCACAGATGGTTGCCATAATAGAGACGGCTTCAACAGGGTATTTCCCTTTAGCACTTTCGCCGGAAAGCATCACTGCGTCAGTACCATCTAAGATTGCATTGGCAACGTCGCCTGCTTCAGCACGGGTAGGGCGTGGATTTTTGATCATGGAATCCAGCATTTGAGTCGCAGTGATGACAACTTTGCGTGCAGAATTACATTTTTCTATCATCATTTTCTGCGCGAAAATCACTTCTTCTACGGGGATCTCAACACCCAAATCACCACGGGCAACCATGATACCGTCTGAAGCTTCCAGAATTTCATCAAAATTATTCAGACCTTCCTGATTTTCAATTTTGGAAATGATTTGGATGTGTTCCCCGCCGTGGGCTTTTAAGTGTTCGCGGATTTCCAGAACATCAGAACGCTTACGAATGAAAGATGCTGCGATAAAATCAACACTTTGCTCACAACCAAAGATAAGGTCTTGCTTGTCTTTTTCTGCCAGTGCAGGCAGGTTGATAGAAACATTTGGCAGATTGACGCCTTTGTTTTCACCTAAGTCACCGTTATTCAACACTTCACAAATGACTTCAGTTTCGGTGATACCTTTTACTGCCATAGCAATCAGGCCATCGTCAACCAATACGGTATTACCCACAGATAAATCCGCTGGTAAACCTGGATAGGTTACAGCAACACATTCTTTATTACCGATGATGGATTGATCTGTTGTGAAGGTGAAAGTCTGACCAGACGTTAGAGAAACATCATTACCACCTTCCAGCTTCATGGTTCGGATTTCAGGGCCTTTGGTGTCCAGTAAGATAGCTGCTTTTTTGCCGGTTTTTGCAGTAACCGCACGAAGATTTTTAATGCGTTGACCATGTTCTTCGTAGTCACCGTGAGAAAAATTCAGGCGCATAACATTCATGCCTGAGTTAAGCAGTTCGGTTAGTTTTTCCTCGGATTCAGTTTTTGGTCCGATAGTACAAACAATTTTGGTTTTTTTCATGACAATCTATCTACTGGTTTTTATGAATTAAAAAGAGTGAATCACCAACCATTGACATTATAGCCAGTATCATTTGGCTTTGTTAATTTGGCATTGTTAGTTGCGCAACATAATAGAAAACGGGTGGCAGAAAATGTCAAATGGTTGTTTTTTGTGAAGCCAGGCATGTATGGACATGTGGACTTGGAACGATTAATCATTTGTCACTTTTTCTGAGTTCGGTAAATCAATTGGCTGAAACCATTCAACTTATGATAATGCGTATTATAGAGACTAATTTCTGTGAAATGAATTAAAAAAAGAGTTCTCGAAAAGATTTATGTTAAAAGAACAAAAAATACTCACGTACAAGTTAGGAAAATCAGTAGGTTGTTGCGCAATAGTATCGAATCGGATAGTTGTTATTTCAGTTGGGTGTGAGAATAAGTAGGGATTTCCAGTACCAGATTATGACAACTATATGACATTTAATAAATGGGAAAACCAGATTACAAATGAAGAGAGTTAAAAGCGAAGAAACGAGGCAAAACCATAAAGAGATGGTGCGTCCGAGTGGACTCGAACCACCGACCCCCACCATGTCAAGGTGGTGCTCTAACCAACTGAGCTACGGACGCACATAAAACTGAATTTTTTGTCAACCGAATATTTGGTGCGTCCGAGTGGACTCGAACCACCGACCCCCACCATGTCAAGGTGGTGCTCTAACCAACTGAGCTACGGACGCAAGCTAAATTTCCGTGGCTGACAACGGGGACGAATATTAACGATCACTGAGCTGTCTGGCAAGGGGAAAAATGCAAATTCGTGTTCGATTGCTCGCATTTACATCTATCAGTGTGAATTTACAACTTTTTCCCCTTGAGATGATAATCTAATACACTGAATTATCGAGTAGAATATGCCAGAACCGTATGATCAGGCTGCTTTTGTAACCACCAAATCCGGCTGCCCATCATGATTGCAGCTACAGTTAATCCGATAATAAATCCAATCCAGAAACCTTGTGGCCCCATCGGTTCAGTAACATAGTTGGTTAATGCTAGTATATAACCACTCGGTAATCCGAAACCCCAATATGCGATGAAAGTAATAAAGAAAATGGAACGTGTATCTTTATATCCGCGCAATACCCCGGAACCAATCACCTGAACGGAATCAGAAAGCTGATAGATAGCAGCAAACAGCATCAAATGAGATGCCAAAGTGACAACTTCAGAATTATTGTTGTACATCATTGCTATTGGTTCACGGAATAGAATCGTGAAGGTTGCTGTTATACAGGCAATTACCAAACCAACAACAAGGCTGGTATAAGCTGATATTTTAGCGCCTTCGGTTGATTTCTGCCCAAGGTTATAACCTACACGGATAGTTGCCGCTATACCAAATGACAACGGAAACATGAACATCAATGAACTGAAATTGAGAGAAATTTGATGCCCTGCAACAGCAATTACGCCGAGAGGGGAGATCAGTAGGGATACAACAGCAAATAACGTAACCTCAAAGAACATAGCCAGAGCGATGGGTAAGCCAAGCAGAGTAATGCGTTTTTGTGCTTGCCAGTTAGGACGGGCAAAATTGTCAAACGTATGGATATCTTTCTGAGAAGGTGCGTGTTTGACATAGGCAAGTAGTAACAGGAACATTACCCAGTAAACGGCCGCTGTTGCAACACCACAACCCACACCGCCAAGTTCCGGTGCACCGAATTTACCGTAAATGAAAATGTAGTTGACGGGGATATTAACCAATAATCCTAAAATACCAATAACCATTGCTGGTTTGGTTTTTGACAGCCCTTCACACTGACTGCGTAAAACCTGGTAGTACAGGCAACCAGGCGCTCCCCACATAATAGCGTGAATAAAACCTACAGCTTTTTGTGCCAGGATAGGATCCACATTATGTTGTGCTTCTATAATGAAGCGGCAGTTATACAATATTGTAATAATGAAAATAGCGAGAAACGTTGCCAGCCAAAAACCTTGTTGGATTTGACTGGCGACATTTTTTCTCTGGCCTGAGCCATTTATATGCGCAACGATTGGTGTTAAGGCCATCAACAAGCCTTGACCAAACAGAATCGCTGGCAGCCAGATTGATGTTCCAATAGCAACCGCTGACATCTCGACTGCGCCAGCTTTACCAGCCATAACTGTATCTACGAAACCCATCGCAGTTTGTGAAAATTGAGCGATGATGACGGGGATCCCCAGAGCGAGCAAACTACGCGCTTCATTTAAATATTTCTGCACGTACTACACCTTTTTTGATTAAAAATTAATTAGAAGAACAAGGAACATTTCTGCGAGCAAACGAAGTTGTTTGAAAAGTAATCTCTTGTTAACTCAAGTATTGTATAGGACTCATTTTATTAAGCCAATCATTGCACGATATTTATACCAAATCGAAGATAACTCTCAACCGAAATAGTGTCTAAAAGAGATGAGTACGTTACACTAACTTATCATGCAAAACGATGAAAGAGGTTTCCCATGTTTACAGGCATTGTCCAGGGAAAAGCGCCTATAGTTGCTATTGAAGAAAAAACACACTTTCGGACTCATGTAGTTAAATTTCCGGCTGAATTATTACCCGAAATTGAAACGGGAGCTTCCGTTTCCCATAATGGCTGTTGTTTGACTGTCACCAAAATAGATGGCGACTTGATTAGTTTCGATTTGATGAAAGAGACACTGCGTTTGACTAATCTCGGTGAGCTTAAAGTTGGCGATTTAGTAAATTTAGAAAGGGCAGCAAAATTTGGTGATGAAATTGGTGGGCATTTGATGTCCGGTCATGTCATTACGACGGCTGAAATTGCTAAAATTTTTACTTCGGAAAATAACCATGAAATATGGTTCCGTATTTATGATAAGCAGTTAATGAAATATATCCTGCATAAAGGTTTTATTGGTATTGATGGGATCAGCCTAACGATTGGAGATGTCGTAAATAATCGTTTCTGTGTTCATTTGATTCCAGAAACGTTGGAACGTACGACACTGGGCAAAAAACGCATTGGACAAAAAGTAAATATTGAAATTGATCCACAGACACAAGCAATTGTAGATACTGTTGAACGGTTCATGGCGCAAAAAGAACAGCAAAGAGTATTATCCCAATTGGAAGAGTAGTTAACGCTGCTTATATTAATGAAAAAATATTAATGAAAAAAGCTACAGAGGTGTGCACTGTAGCTTTTCAACAGCTTTAGAAAGCTGTTGCAAACAATATCATCGAGGAACTCTCAGCCCATTTTCAATTCCATGCGGGCTGAACATGATTTGCCATAGTTGAATATCTCTGGCACGGAATGCGCCAGCGCAGGCGTTCAGATAATAGCTGAACATTCGTTTGAAGCGAGGGCTGTAGTTATTTTCTATCTTACTCCAGTTCGCGATAAAACGCTCATACCATGCCATCAGGGTACGATCATAATCAGCTCCAAAGTTATGCCAATCTTCCATAACGAACTTTCCTGTGCTGGCTTTGGCGATCTTTGCAATTGATGGTAAGTGGCCATTAGGGAAAATATATTTGCTGATCCATGCATCGACACTGACTTTATCTTGATTGGAACCAATAGTATGAAGTAAGAAAAGTCCATCAGGTTTCAGGTTCTTACGTACTATATCGAAATAATTGGCGTAATTTTTATAGCCAACGTGTTCAAACATGCCAACGGAAACAATTCTGTCAAACTGTAGATTCAGGTCACGATAATCTTCAAGAATGATTTTAGCATCCAGATCTTTACAGCGATCTTGAGCGTATTTTTGTTGCTCTACAGAAATGGTAACACCGGTAACGGAGATATCATAGTGTTTGGCAGCATAGGCGGCCAGCCCACCCCATCCACATCCGATATCCAAAAGAGTCATGCCTGGTGATAACTGTAGTTTTTCACAAATTAACCGGAGCTTATTAGATTGAGCTTCTTCCAAAGTATTTGCATCTTTCCAGTAACCACAGGAATATTGCATGTCGGGATCAAGCATGAGCGTGAATAGGTCATTACCTAAATCATAATGCTCTTCACCCACGATCCAAGCTCGTTTGGGAGATTGTAAATTAAATACGCGGGAGGTAATAATCTTCAGGATGTCTTTGATATTTTTAGGGATTCTATGTTCCAGGCCTGCTCTTAAGACTTTATAAAAGAATATGTCCAAACGTTCACAATCCCACCAACCATCCATATAACTTTCGCCCAATCCTAAAGAGCCTTGTTTTAACACTCTTTTATAAAAATCAGGGTTTTTGACTTGTATATCAAAAGGACGCTTACCGTTGATTTCAACATCCGCTTCTCGAAGCAAGTCATTGGCGATCCTATGCCACTGGTCAGTAATTGTTTTTTTTCCTTCAACGAAAGATGAACTCATAGACTCTCCAACATTTGTTTGATGGAATTTTGAGGTATATCTTTGTGATAGGTTATTTATTATCCTAAAACAAAAATGGATTGACCTGAAATTAAGCAGAAAATGTTTCAAAGGCAGAGATGCTGATTCATCCTGAAATTAAAGAGAGCTTCATTGCCTTTAGAAACCTCAAATTCCGAGTTTTTTAGAATAAAGAATCTGTATGAGTATATGAGTGAAATAATATTTAAACAATAATTTAAAGGTCATATTATGGTATGACCTTTAGATGAGAATATTCTTAGTTATTATCTTTAGGCGTAATTTTTTAATATATAACTAATGATCATCGTTTATTTTTTCCTTTTGCAAACAATAACCTATTATCATTGGGATAATAGTCGAAACCATTACTGTCGTGGTAGACAGAAGCGGGTATTTCATAAACATAGCAACAAACATGCTGGCAATAAAGCAAAGACCCAATTGTAAAGCATTTTGTAATGCAGCCGCTTTACCGCCATCTTTTGGATAAACAGAAAGTGCATTTGCTACAGCAATAGGGTAAGAAGCACCATTCATGACGGCCATAACACAGAAAGGAATAAGAATAAGCATGAAAGAAGGATAAATCCGGGCAATTAAATAGATGATTACCATGCTGACAGCATAGCCTATCAGCAAAATTGGAAATATGGTTTCACTTTTGACTTTTTCCAATAAAATACGGCAACCATATCCACCGAGCATAAATGCCAAAGTTTGTGGAATATAGCTTAAGCCAATATCTGTGGCATCATAACCCATATTGGTCAAAATTGTTGGTGAACCCGTTAGCCAGGCAAAAAAACCAGCACTACAGGAAGCATAAATCAACACATTTCCGCTGAAGGTTGAAGACTTCAATAAGGTGAAGAAAGAAACTTTATTTTCATTAATGTTGGTGTCAATAGGTGCGCGTTTACTTGCCAGTAAAAATGTTGGTATAAGCAGAACTAGTGTTACAGCCATTAAAACAAGAAAAATAGTTCTCCAACCTGTATGTGACAATAACCAAGCACCGAGTAAAGGGGCAAGGGCAGGGGAAAGTGCGACCAGTGGCATAATCATGGCAAAAACACGTTTTGTGCGTTCAGCGTCATACCTATCAACGACTAAAGCTTGCCAGGAAACAGCAGCAGAACAGACACCCACAGCCTGAATAAATCTCAGAATAAGTAATTGAGTTGCATCTGTTATCCAAAGTATTCCTAAACAGCTAAGACAAAACAGAGACAAACCGGTAAGAAGAACAGGTTTTCTTCCCAGACGATCAGATAATTGCCCCCATAAAAGCTGGGCAACAGCAAAACCAGCAAGAAAAACGCTGAGGCTTGCACTAATAGCTCCTTCTGATGTACCTAAGTCTTTTGCCATGGCATCAAAAGCGGGCAGATACATATCAATAGCTAAGTAGCCAAGCATACTTAGGCCAGCGAGATAAAACATAAATGGTACAGGGTTTTTATTTGTAGTCATTGTGTCAATAAATCGATGTGATAATTGATAAGAAAATATATGGCTTATTTTATATGGCGTATTTTTTGCTTGTGAAACGGTATTATTTGCATAATGCTGTGAAAAAAATTAAAAGGAAGAAATATGTGGTCTGAATATTCTCTGGAAGTTGTTGATGCTGTAGCCAGAACAGGAAGTTTCAGTGCAGCTGCATCAGAGCTTCACCGCGTACCTTCTGCCATCAGTTATACAATAAAACAACTTGAAGAATGGTTGGCAGTGCCCTTATTTGAACGCCGCCATCGCGATGTGGAATTGACTGGAGCAGGAGTTATCTTTGTAAAGGAAGCGCGTTCTGTTATCAAAAAAATGTATCATACTCGTCATCAATGTCAGCAAGTGGCGAATGGTTGGCGTGGGCAGCTCAGTATCGCTGTTGATCAAGTGGTGAAACCAGAACGGACACGCCAGCTTATTCTGGATTTTTACCGCCATTTTCCAGATATCGAGTTATTTATTTATCCTGAGGTTTTTAATGGGGTATGGGATGCACTGGTGGATGGGCGCGTTGATGTTGCTATTGGTGCCACTCGCGCTTCTCCGGTCGGGGAACGATATAGTTTCAGGGATATGGGATTTATGCCGTGGCTATGTGTTGTCAGCCCTGAGCATGAGTTAACTTCTATAACAGAAAGATTAAATGATGACCAATTGAGGGCTTATCCTAGCTTGTGCCTTGAAGATACTTCACGTAATTTGCCCAAGCGTAATACATGGGCTTTGGATAATCAACGGCGGTTAGTTGTCCCTGATTGGAATGCGGGGTTGGCTTGTCTGATGGATGGGCTGTGTGTGGGAATGGTGCCTAAACATCGTGCTTTGCCGCTTATTCGTCGAGGAAAACTCAGCTTGCTTGAACTTGAACAACCATTACCTGATAGCCCATGTTGCCTGACATGGTCGCAAAAAAGCCATTCACCTGCATTAAGCTGGTTGCTTGATTATCTTGGAGATAGTGCAACACTCAATGCTGAATGGCTACAAGAGGATTAATTGTTAACGACGATAATCAATGAAAGGGCCATCTGCAACAGAGCGACGCTCAACAAGGCGCGGATGGACTTCGATAGTTTGTGCATCTTCACGTTTATTAATGATCCTATCAAGTAACGTGGAAAAAGCCATCTGCCCCAGACGCTCTTTAGGCTGATGAATCGTTGTCAGCGCTGGTGTGAAATAACGGGCATTGCGAATATTATCATAACCAATAACGGAGATATCTTGTGGAACACGTAACCCCATCTCGTCAGCCGCACAGATAGCCCCCATCGCCATCACATCTCCTCCACAAAACACGGCCGTAGGGCGGTGTTTTTGGCTTAAGATTTTATACATCGCCTGATAACCAGATTCAGGCTCAAAATCCCCCTGAACAATCCATTCTTCCCGAATAGTGATATTTGCTTCTTTCAACGCCTTGAGGAAACCTTGATGACGTCCGCCTCCGGTATTTCTGGCCAATGATCCGGGAATAGCAGCAATATCACGGTGACCACGTTCAATCAGATATCGACCGGCCAAGTAACCACCATGGAAGGCATTATCGATAATTGCGTCAGTGAAATCTCCTCTGGACTCACCCCAATCCATGACTACCATGGGAATGTTGCGATAGTCTTCCAGCATTCCCAATAATGGTTGGGGATATTCAGAACACATAACCAGTAAACCATCGACGCGTTTTTGTGCCAGCATAGCAAGATAAGCTTTTTGTTTGTCGAGATTGTTATGGGAATTACATAAAATCAAAGTATAACCTTTGCTATAACAACTATTTTCGACAGACTCAATGATTTCAGCAAAATAAGGTGCTTCACTTGATGTTGCCAGTAGTCCGATAGATTTGGTGTGATTAACCTTCAAGCTACGGGCAACGGCACTGGGAGAATAATTCAGTTCTTTAATGGCAGCCCACACTGTGGCCTTTGTATCTTCGGCGACGAAACGGGTTTTATTGATAACATGGGATACGGTTGTGGTTGAAACACCAGCGCGTTTGGCCACATCTTTAATCGTTGCCATGATAAAAAGGACTCCTGACCTTAGGTCTAAATTTGTATACCCTTCATCTGGATATAGATCTTTGTTAATCATTTGCCAGTATTATATTTATATATAGGAAGATAACTGACACTAATTTAGTGATAAACCCTGAATTTTGTCTGATCTAGCGCAAAAGTGAAAGTAGTAATCAATGCTATAAAGTATATGCATTAAATACCACAGTGTGGTTTTTTTTAACCTCTGAGGTAAATAGCCAAACAAAATTTATGGTGTCGCGGAGTCTTAATTTTCATGGTGAGGATGGCTTATGGATACAGATCTGAAATTGGGATTATTGACCGCTTGTAGTGCATTAATCATGATTGTTTTTCTGGGGGGACTTTGCCTGATCTAATCAAGGTCAGGAAACCATATCAAGGTGAAATGCTGTCTGTTTTACTTTAGCGGCAAGTAAAGGTAAGTTTTTCACTATTCAAGGGGCACTTACTAAATGAAATTAAGTGTGTTGGATCGGAAAAACTTACCCTTGTCATTTTAACTGGCGGGTTAATTAAGCCAGATTTTCTTCCACAAATTTCCAGTTAACCAGAGCCCAGAAATGCTCCAGATATTGAGGACGTGCATTGCGGTAATCGATGTAATAGGCATGTTCCCATACGTCAACAGTCAGAACTGGCTTATCTTCACCAGTCAATGGAGTTGCTGCGTTGGAGGTATTGACGATAGCCAGACTGCCGTCGGCTTTTTTAACCAGCCATGTCCAGCCAGAACCGAAGTTTTTCAGTGCTGCATCAGTAAGTTGCTGTTTAAACTCAGCAAAAGAACCGAAAGAATTATTGATAGCTTCTGCAACTTTACCAGTTGGTTCACCACCACCATTTGGTGACAGGCTATGCCAATAGAAGGTGTGGTTCCAGACTTGTGCTGCGTTATTAAAGATACCGCCTTCAGAGGATTTGATAATTTCTTCCAGTGGTTTTCCGGCAAACTCAGTATCTTTAATCAGATTATTCAGGTTTACAACGTAAGCGTTGTGGTGTTTGCCGTAATGATATTCCAGAGTTTCTGCTGAGATGTGAGGTTCTAAGGCATCTTTAGCATAAGGTAATGCTGGTAATTCAAAAGACATTGCATACTCCTTTTAATATCGGGTTTTTGGCTTTATAAACCATGACTTGTAGCGTACTAATCATGGATAGAGCAAATTTTAGCTTATTATCATGTTGCTATTTTGTTTGGTCATTATCTTAACAATTTTTCTGCTAAATAACAGGGGAAATGATGTTATTTAGTGGCATTCTGACGTAGAAGCATTCAATTTTACTGACTTTAATATTTATTAAGGATGAAAATATCAACTAATTACAACTTATTGTTCAGAACAAAAAATTTGCAGGCGTGTGTTCACGGTAGCAAATCTGCATCAGAAAGTGGTATTCTGAATCAATCTTTTCTGATGCTGATAAACAGCGCCTGCCGTTTAAGGAAGTAAAAATGACGACAATTGAGAAAATCGAACGCCAGATTCAAGAAAACCCAATCCTGCTGTACATGAAAGGTTCGCCAAAACTGCCAAGCTGTGGTTTTTCTGCTCAGGCAGTGCAGGCTTTGTCTGCTTGTGGTGAACGTTTTGCTTATGTAGATATTCTGCAAAATCCTGATATCCGCGCAGAGTTGCCTAAATATGCAAACTGGCCAACATTCCCTCAGCTTTGGGTTGAAGGTGAGTTAATTGGGGGATGTGACATTCTGATTGAAATGTATCAACGCGGTGAATTACAGGCTCTGGTCAAAGAGACTGCGGATAAATACCGTGAGCAGGAAGACAGTAAGTAGTTTGTTGTCTCAGTGAAGTTTTAAATCAACAAAGCCCCATACACAATTAGCATTAATAATCATATTTATTGACGGTAATATTTCATAGCAATGTTAGGTTGTGGCAACAGGTATGGGGTGATAATCGTTATAGAGTTATAAACTGAGAGCCTAATGAGATAGGCTCTTAGTTTATCAGGTTTCATTATCGGGATCTGGCACAGCCAACGGCCAACCACCAAGCCGTTTCCAGCGATTAACCAATTCGCAGAAAAGCAGGGCAGTCCGGTCTGTATCATACAGAGCGCTATGTGCCTGATTACTGTCAAAAGGTATTTCTGCCGTAATACAAGCTTTAGCCAGAATTGTCTGGCCTAGCACTAATCCACTTAATGCGGCAGTATCAAAAGTGGCAAAAGGGTGAAATGGATTGCGTTTTAATCCAGAGCGTTCTGCTGCTGCCATGACAAAATTGTGATCAAAACTGGCGTTGTGGGCAACTATAATTGCGCGGTTGCAATTACTGTCTTTCATGCCCTTACGGGTCATCTTGAAAATAGCATGTAACGCTGTATATTCGCTGACAGCTCCCCGTAATGGATTGGTAGGGTCGATACCTGTAAATGCTAAAGCTGCTGGGTCAAGGTTGGCTCCTTCAAAGGGCTCAATGTGGAAATGTAGTGTATCAGCAGGTGCCAGCCAACCTTCTTCATCCATTTTCAAAGTAATTGCAGCGATTTCGAGTAAAGCATCTGTCCGTGCATTAAAACCAGCAGTTTCTACATCAATGACAACGGGATAATAGCCACGAAAACGTCCGCTTAGTATGTTTTGATCTTTTGTATTAGACATCTGATTTTGTTCTTAACTTCAGGATAGCGGATATTATGACAAAATTTACGGTGTCTTGCAGAGGTAATATCTATCCAGTTGAGAAATGAAGGGCATGCAGGATGCCCTTTTGTAGAGAGGAATAATTAATGCCCTAATGCACTAGTGGCACTTTTGTTTTCGATTAATTCGATTTTATAGCCGTCAGGATCTTCAACAAAAGCAATAATAGTTGTTCCGCCTTTTACTGGCCCTGCTTCGCGAGTGATTTTTCCGCCAGCAAGTTTGATACGTTCACAAGTTACTGCAACATCATCAACGCCTAAGGCGATATGACCGAATGCTGTTCCCATTTCGTAGTTTTCAACTCCCCAATTATAGGTCAGTTCGATGACGGCACCTTGATTTTCATCGGTATAACCTACAAAAGCGAGGGAATATTTATACTCTGGATTTTCACTAGTACGAAGTAGACGCATACCCATCACTTTAGTATAAAAATCAATCGAGCGTTGCATGTTGCCAACACGGATCATTGTATGAAGTAGACGCATGATTACCTCTTGAGTTTATGGTCTTATAATCAAATGGCGATATCGCGAAATAACGTAGTGGTGAAATTTCGCGCTCTGACTGCATATGTTTGATTAACTATATATGGTAAAGATAAAGTAATTCAATTCGTCCCTTCATCTATTTTGTTTCTAATCCTGACTATTTTTGTAGTTCAATATTTGGCTTGAATTTAATCTGGGTAATGTTGCAATTCTGTCATAGATTGTTTAGGTAATTCTGAGAGCAGGAGGATGGCATGGCTGAGCAATTAGAGTTTTTTGCTATTCCGAACCCTTGCAAAGGGATTTGTGAATCGGATACTCGTGGTTTTTGTCGAGGATGTTATCGCAGTAGGGAAGAGCGATTTATGTGGATGAAATTATCAGACGGACAAAAAAGAGAAGTATTGCGGTTATGTCGTGATAGATATCTGCGAATGAGAAGAAATAAAGAACATGATGAAGGTGAACCATCAGAACAGCTTGGATTATTTTGATTTTTCGTCTTAACTGTTAATGAAAATTGTTTATATGAATAATATTTCATATTTTCCATAAGGTTAGGAAGTTTTACTGTGATAAAATGATATTTTATTCATATTACATGTCTTTTATTTGATATAGGTCATTTAAAAATATTACAATAGTTGACTAATTAAAGTCTTTCGGTAAAATTTTCTTATCAAATAATCAATTATTGAACAATAATCATGCTAATTATTTATCTTATTGTTTTTAATGATTTTTGTCGTTTTATTGGCTGTAACTGTAAGAGAAAAATGATATTAATGTAAAAATATATAGATTAGTATTTGGATGGCGGTTATTCTTATAGAACTTTAGCCGAGTGGTACTGTATCTATTTTATAGAGTTTGTATTTGTTTCGTTGATATTTAAAATCTTAATAGTTTAGCTGAAGGATTATTTTATACAGTTTATATCGTTGGTGGATTAATGCGCGATTTTATTCGATGTGCCGTAAAACTTCGCTTTTTAGGGCAACGAAGATGTCAACTTTATTTTTGTTTGTGAAATGTAAGTAACAGGCCAACGCGGCACTCATTAAGTAATTAGTGAAATATCTGACTCTACTTATGTGAGCGTGATATAGGATGCGTATCCATTATTCATATGAATAAACTGATTGGATAATTCATTGATGTTATATGAGTCTCTAATTATAAGGAGGGGTAATTGGAATTGACATTGGGATCAGATCTGGCACGTTTAGTTCGTGTTTGGCGCGCTTTAATTGATCATCGTTTGAAGCCGTTGAAATTAACTCAAACACACTGGGTTACTCTGTATAATATTAGTCTGTTACCACCGGAGCAGTCACAGATACAACTTGCGAAAGCTATTGGTATCGAACAACCGTCCTTGGTAAGAACTTTAGATCAATTAGAAGAAAAAAAACTCATTACAAGGCACACATGTGCTAATGACAGGCGTGCCAAGAGAATCAAATTAACCGAAGAATCGGAAAATTTTATCAAAGAAGTGGATAGTGTTATTGGTTCGACGAGGAAAGAAATTCTGGAGGGAATTACTCATGATGAGTTAATTCTGCTTGCTTCTGTAATAAAAAAAATCGAAAAAAATATTAACCAATTACATAAACAGGTAATATAAAAATTAATCGATAAACAGAAAATCACGGATTACCAAGATTTAGTTCCGCGATTTTCTGTTTAAACATACTTGAACAATGTTAAATAGGTGAAACCGTTGTCGAGTCGCCACTATCGACGATTCTAACTCGTTGCCCTTTATTGAATACAACCTTATCCAGCTTCTGTACCACAACGATATTTCTTCCGCTATCAGTACGAATTTCCAACTCAACACCTTTTGTTTTATCGAGAACACCTTCAATTCCTTGCCCCGCCATTCCACCAGCAATAGCACCTGCGGCAGTTGCAAGCTTTTGACCAGAACCACCACCAATGGTATTTCCTAACAATCCACCTAAAACAGCTCCACCGATCAGACCCAGCACATTCGGGTCACCAGCCTGACCACCTTTAATAGTCACCGGACGGACGGACAGAATAGTGCCATAGGCAACGTTTTGAATTTGTTTGGCTTGACCAATCGAGTAGGTGTCGCTGGAAAGTGCTCCCATGTCAGCACATCCGGATAATGTTGTCACTACAACTGCACCAACCAGGAAACGTTTGAACATAGTTACTCCTAATTTTAATGCTACGGGGGAAAACTGATAATAAACCTACAACCAAGCATTCAGCTACTATGGTCAGTAACAAGCATAATAATTCTGCGAGTTACTTATTCTATACATTAATGGCTTATCTCTAAATATATAATAAATTTCTCGATGAACTCCAATAGGAATAATTCCTGACCAAAAGTTTAGCATGTTTTGTGAAGAGTCCTCCAAAACTCAGATTTTATCTCTTATATTGCTTGTTAAATATATATAGTCCAAATCAATGTGTTTTATAGTTACACGGAATTTATTTACAAATGTAATCCATTCTTTAAATAGGAGAATATTTATGAAGTCAGGACGTTATATTGGTGTGATGTCGGGCACCAGCATGGATGGGGTTGATGTTATTTTAGCAGAGATTAGTGATAAGGCGGTTACACAGCAGGAAAGTTATAGCCATCCATTTCCTCAGGAACTTAAACAAAAATTACTTTCTATTTGTCAGGGGCAGCAAACAACATTATCAATAGTTGGGCAGCTTGATTATGAATTAGGGACGCTTTTTGCTGAATCAGTAAAAGGATTATTGGATAAAGCCGGGCTAACTGCAAATGATATTACAGCGATTGGGTGTCATGGTCAGACTGTATGGCATGAACCGGATGGCGAAAAACCTTTTACCATGCAAATTGGTGATAATAACCGTGTAGCAGCATTAACGGGCATTACAACTGTAGGCGATTTTCGTCGTCGCGATATGGCGTATGGTGGTCAGGGAGCACCTTTAGTTCCTGCATTCCATATGGCGGTACTTGGGCATCCGACAGAAAGGCGTGTGATTCTTAATATTGGTGGTATTGCCAATATCTCTGCGCTTCTGCCAAATTCTGCCGTCAAAGGATACGATACCGGGCCGGGGAATATGCTGATGGATGCCTGGACATGGCGTCATAAACAACTGCCTTATGATAAAGATGCACAATGGGCGGATGAAGGGAACGTCAATGAGGATTTACTACAGAAAATGTTGTCTGATCCTTACTTCGCGCGTACTGCGCCGAAAAGTACGGGGCGCGAATACTTCAATATGGCATGGTTGGAAAAGCAATTAGTTGATTTTCCTGATATCAAACCAGAGGATGTGCAAGCCACTCTTGCTGAACTGACGGCAGTTAGTATTGCCGAGCAGGTATTGTTGAATGATGGTTGTGAACGTTTGTTGGTTTGCGGTGGTGGTGCCAGAAATCCGCTCATCATGCACCGATTATCGGCTTTGTTGCCTGACACTGAAGTTGCTACAACAGATAAATATGGATTGAGTGGTGATGATATGGAAGCATTAGCATTTGCCTGGCTGGCATTTCGTACAATGTCTGGGTTGCCGGGTAACTTGCCATCAGTAACTGGTGCGGACAGGGCAACAATTTTAGGCGCAATTTATCCTGTTGTTGATAGATAACAATGTTATGCTGATACTCATTCAGGAATCGAGAGCTAAAAATGTCAGAGCATAATGAAACTCATATAGCGGAATTGCGCCGCGAATATATGCGTGGTGGATTACGGCGGAAAGATCTTACTAAAGAGCCGATGGAGTTGTTCGAACTATGGTTCAAACAGGCTTGTGAAGCCAAACTGAGCGATCCAACGGCAATGTGTATTGCGACGGTTGATGAGCATGGTCAGCCTTATCAGCGTATTGTCTTATTAAAACACTTTGATGCCCGTAGTCTGGTGTTTTATACCAATCTTGGCAGTCGGAAGGCGAAACATTTAGCTCAAAATAACCGTATTAGTCTCCATTTCCCGTGGTATCAGCTTGAGCGACAGGTTAGTTTCCTGGGAAAAGCTGAGCGTTTATCACCTGTTGAAGTGGTGAAATATTTTCACAGCCGTCCGAAAGATAGTCAGATTGCGGCTTGGGCTTCACAACAATCTTCTCGTATTTCTGCCAGAAGTATTTTAGAAGGTAAGTTCCTAGAGCTGAAACAGAAATTCCAGAATGGTGAAGTGCCGCTACCCAGTTTCTGGGGGGGATTCCGGGTTGAGTTTGATGCAGTAGAGTTTTGGCAGGGAGGAGCTAATCGTCTTCATGATCGTTTTCTGTACCAACGTGAAGGAAATGAGTGGCATATTGATCGTCTGGCGCCTTAACTGTACCAATTACCATTTTTAATACTGGTACTTATATTACTGGCGTTTTATGCTATAGCAACTACAGAATACAAACCGATGGAGTCATTGATGTCTAGCAATAACCTGATTAAACAACTGCAAGAGCGGGGCCTTATTGCCCAGGTAACGGATGAAGAGGCGTTAGCGGAAAGACTGGCGCAAGGTCCGGTCTCTCTCTATTGCGGCTTTGATCCTACCGCTGACAGCTTGCATTTGGGCCATCTGGTTCCCTTGCTGTGTTTAAAAAGATTCCAACTGGCAGGGCATAAGCCGATAGCATTGGTAGGTGGAGCGACAGGTCTGATTGGCGATCCGAGTTTTAAAGCTGTGGAACGCAAATTAAATACAGAAGAAACTGTCAAAGAGTGGGTTGAAAAAATTCGTAAACAAGTTTCACCATTCCTCGATTTTGAAGGTGAGAATAGTGCAGAATTAGCCAACAATTATGAATGGTTTGGCGAAATGGATGTACTGACTTTCCTGCGTGATATCGGCAAGCACTTTTCCGTTAACCAGATGATCAATAAAGAAGCGGTGAAGCAGCGCCTGAACCGTGATGATGTTGGAATTTCATACACTGAGTTTTCTTATAACCTGTTGCAATCTTATGATTTTGCTAACCTGAATGGGAAATACGGTGTTGAATTGCAGATCGGTGGTTCAGACCAATGGGGCAATATTACTTCAGGTATCGATTTGACACGCCGTTTACATCAGAAACAAGTATTTGGTTTGACAGTACCTCTGATTACTAAATCTGATGGCACCAAATTCGGTAAAACAGAAGGTGGTGCAGTTTGGTTGGATCCTAAGAAAACCAGCCCATACAAATTTTATCAGTTCTGGATTAACACAGCAGATGCTGATGTGTATCGTTTCCTGAAATTCTTTACTTTCATGAGCATTGAAAAAATCAATGCATTGGAAGAAGAAGATAAGAACAGCGGTAAAGCTCCGCGTGCTCAGTATGTTCTGGCCGAAGAGGTCACCAGACTGGTACATGGTGAAGCGGGTCTTACTGCGGCGAAACGTATTACTGAAAGTTTGTTCTCTGGCGCTGTCGCTGATTTGACCGCAGATGATTTTGCACAATTAGCGCAGGATGGTATGCCAGTAATTGAACTTGAGAAGGATGCTGATTTGCAACAGGCTCTGGTGACCGCTGAATTTGTTCCTTCCCGTGGGCAGGCGCGGACCATGATCAGCTCCAATGCGGTTTCCGTTAATGGTGAAAAACAGTCTGAGCCTATGTATGTGTTTACCGATAATGACCGTCTGTTTGGACGTTATACTTTACTGCGCCGTGGTAAAAAGCATTATTGCCTCATTAATTGGAAATAATCCATAAAAGTGTTACTAAAGGGCAACGTTACGGTTGCCCTTAAAATATCAGCTTGTTAAGCCATTTATGGTTCTTAAACATGGTTTTTAAGCATCGCTCCTAAAATAATAAACCAGGCCTTATCATGAAAAATATTCTTTCAATTCAGTCTCATGTTGTTTTTGGTCACGCAGGAAACAGTGCATCTGTTTTTCCGATGTGTCGTATGGGAGTGAACGTATGGCCATTAAATACGGTTCAATTTTCTAACCATACTCAATATCCACAATGGCGTGGGTGTGTGATGCCGCCGGAGCATCTGGCTGAAATTGTGCAGGGAATTGGTGAAATTAATAAATTAGCATCCTGTAATGCTGTACTGAGTGGTTATATTGGTTCGGCGGAGCAGGGAAACTATATCCTTGATATCGTGCAACAGGTTAAACAAGCTAACCCTGAGGCATGGTATTTCTGTGATCCTGTAATGGGACATCCGGAAAAAGGGTGTATTGTTGCTCCCGGAGTGGCCGAATTCTTCACTGAAAAGGCGTTACCTGTCAGTGACATCATTGCCCCTAATTTACTGGAACTTGAAACACTCACTATGCGGGAAATCAAAGAGGTAGAACAAGCAATATCCGCAGCCCGTTTACTGTGTGAAAAAGGTCCTAAAATTGTTTTAGTTAAACATCTCAGTCGTGCAGGCTACCGAAAAGATAATTTCGAAATGTTGCTGGTAACTAAAGAAAATAGCTGGCATATCAGCCGACCATTGATCGATACGGGTGAACGTCAACCTGTCGGAATAGGTGATTTAACCAGTGGCTTATTCCTCGTTAACCTACTGAAAAGCCGGTCTTTAACAAATTCAGCATTGCAGGCTGCATTGGAACATGTTACCGCAGGAGTTTATGAAGTCATGCTAGAAACGCAAAAAAGAGGAGAGTTTGAGTTACAGCTTGTTGCTGCTCAGGACAAGATGGTAACCCCGACCCATAAATTCAGCGCTGTGCAAATTGATTAAGTATAAAAACAGCCAGTATTGTTCGTGCTCATCAAGATAGTTTGGGTGGGCTTCAAAGGAAAATGAAGCCATCGGTAAGAGTCAGGGAAGGATGTTCAACCAAAATTCATTTAGCTGTAGACAGTTACGGTTTGCCTGTGCATTGAAGAACAAGGAGCCACAGATGTCATTCATTCCTTACCGAAGGGTCTGCATTGATCTTGGGAAAACCAGATATAACTCTGGCTTTCCCGGAGGTATTGTTACTAGAGCATTATGGCTTATTCAATAGACTCTTAGTCTTTTTTGTCGGAATAAGAGCGAACATATTTAATAATGCCCTCAAGTTTTTCGCAGGTTTCTTGCCATTCTCTTTCTGGCTTTGAATCTCTAACCAGTCCAGCACCAGCCTGTAGCCAACAGTGTTCTTTATGCTGATAAAGAGAACGTAATATCAGTGCTGCGTCTAATTTACCTGAGCTATCCAATAACATGACACAACCACTATAAAGCTGACGAGGTTCTCTTTCAAAATGTGAAATAGCTTGTAAAGAAGGTTTTTTCGGTATCCCTGAAGCAGTTACTGCTGGGAATAAGGCAATGAATGCATCCCAACGATTTTTTCCTATTTGTAGTAATCCTTTTACGCGTGATGCTAAATGTTGTACCGAACCACGTTCACGAATAGCCATAAATTCTGATACACAAAGCGTCTCTGCCTGACAAATCGGGGCCAATTCTTCTAATGCGAGTTTGGTTGACACCGCGTGCTCAGCGATTTCTTTCGGATCAGAAAGTAAATCTGCCCGCAGCTTTTGATCTTGAGCTTTGTCATGTGTCAATGCTCTTGTGCCCGCCAATGGTTGGCTATTGACCCAACCAGTACCATCTGCCTCAACCACGGTTTCTGGGCTGAAACCGTATGCAGAAAATTCTTCATCCCGTAAGAAGAAAGAGCGGGCTGGGGTGTTAGCCTGACGGCCCAACCAGTAACTGTGTGTCATGTCAACATTTGAACCAAGCTGAACTTTGCGTGAGAGGATCACTTTTTGGTAATGGCCTGTGACAATATCTTTAACCACATTCGCTACGTTATCTTGATAATTTTTTTCTGCGTCTGCTGTGTTGATAATTTCCAGCTCTTTTGTATATGGGAAAGTTGGAGTACCGACTTGATCAGCTTGTCTGATTTTTTCGCTCAATATAATGAGCTGGTTTTCTTCAAGTGTTCGTATCAGAACTTGCCCTTGAGTTATGCGTAATTCATGCTGAGGAACAGTGATTTTTATTAATGCTTCATTTTGCTGTTCTAATGATGAAGATAATGGTATCCCATATGCCATATGAGAAAACTCAAATAATGTTCTGCCGTAAGCACGCCAGTCTTTGATAGAAAGGTCGTTGAGAACTTGTTCAAGTTTTTGGCTTAACGTACTGATATCGTATGGATGTTGATTACCTTTTGAATCAATTAGTTGTCCAGATGCATTTGCACTTATAGTGGCTGCACAGCCAATTCCCAATGACCATTCACCTTTGATCTCGTAGAGTGTACAAGGTTGTGTATTATTATCTGTAAAATCTGCAAGTAAATGAGTGACCAGATCTAATGGAGTGCTGGTAATAGCGATAGTGTGTTCATGATATTGCTGCATTGTGTTGCTATTTCCTTCTGCTTGTTTCTTTTGTTCTGTTTGTGCCATATGTACCAACTGACGTTTGTCTATTTTCCCTACTGTGGTTAATGGCCAATATGCCACAAACAACCATTGATCAGGGACCTTATGGCGCTGAACGCCTTTCTGATGTAAAAATGCCTGTATCTGTGTAGGTTCCGGTTGGTTAATATTCTTTAGTATGCAAGCACAAATTCGTTCACCCAAGAGTTCATCAGGAACAGCGATGACAACTACGTCATCAATATTTGGATGTTGCAGCAGTAATGTTTCAATTTCTTGCGTTGAAATTTTCTCGCCACTGCGGTTGATCTGCTCTTTAATACGTCCTTCAACGATCAAGTTGCCATCTGATCTCATACGAACTAAATCGCCGGTACGATAGAATCCGTCAGTGGTGAAGGCGATGGCATTATGTTGCTCAGCACGGTAGTATCCCGTAATGGTGTAAGGGCCTCGTGTAATCAATTCGCCTACTTCACCGGAGGGGACAGATTGCAGATTGGCGTCAACAATTTTGATCTCATCTTCTTCTGATAGTGGGCGACCTTGGGTGTTAATAATGACCTCATAAGGATCATCCAGTCGGGTATAGCAAAGTAATCCTTCTGCGGTGCCAAATACCTGTTGCAAAGGCCCAAGGCGAGTCATCAACTGTTTTGCCAATTCTGGTGTAAGTCTGCCTCCACCGACTTGTAAACAACGCAGGGAGGAAAGATCGCTTTGTTCCCAGTCACGAGCCTGTTCCCAGAGTCGGGCAAGCGCTGGAACTAACGCAGTATGTGTTACATTATGTTGTTTAATCAATGGCATGGTTTCATCACAACTGGCGGTATTACTTAAGAGGACACATCCTCCTTGAGAAAGTGTGCCCAGAATACCGGGGCTACCTAAGGTGAAATTATGTGCAACAGGCAGTACTGCTAAATAAACACTTTCGGTATTAATTGAGCATAAGCGAGCTGACAGTACAAAGTCATAAGTATAGGCATCGTGAGTGCGTGGAATTAATTTCGGTGTGCCTGTTGTTCCTCCGGAAAGTAGGAGTACGGCAATATCACCGTAACATGGGCCAGAAACAGAGATATCGAGTGGTTCACCATCAATGGAGGATAAAGCAGTAAATTCTTCTGCTTCCCCATCAACAATAATATGTTTCATCTCAGGACAAGACACTGCCACTTCCCGTGCCATTTTTCGGTAATCAAAACCATGGATACAATCAGGGATAATGTAAGCCACAGGACGGGCAATCTGGCAAAGTGTATGAATATCATGGGCTCGTTGTGTCGGCATTAATAATACTGGATGAGCACCTAATCTAAACAGAGCAAAACAGGTTACAACAAAGGAGATGCAGTTAGGCAATTGCACCATGACGTTGTCACCACGACGTATTCCCCGCTGAGATAATCCACTTGCCAGCTTTTCCGCAAGTTGATGGAGTTCATGGTAAGTCAGATGTTGTTCTTGATAGATCAGCGCTGTTTTATTCCCCCAGGTTTTCGACCATCCGGTAAGCTGTTGGTCTATGGTTTTGCCATTCCAAAGATAGTCTGGCGTCATAGTAAAATTTCTTCCTGGGATTGAATAAGATGCCATTATACGAACTCCTGTGGATAAACATATTGCATAAATTGTGTAATGTGACGAATAAAACTTTGAGGTTTTTGTGTGATATAAAAATGGTTGCCGACAATCTCTTGATAGCAATACGAAAGGTTTTGCTTATCACCGGCAAGCCAGTGATGCCACTGCTGAACTTCCAAAGCAGAGGCCTCTTTGTCTTCGTTGCCATAAAGCAACAAGGTTGGTGTGTGCAGTTTCACTGAGCCAGATGGAATAACCTGATGATAATGTTCCGTAGCCCAGAAATCAGCACGTAGCATGGGTAAGAACAGCGCTAGCAATCCGGGATCTTCGCGTAACATCGGGCTGCAACCACCAATATCAATGAGTTGCTCAATAAATTCATGATCAGGTAATCCACTCAATTGACGGCGGGATTGAAGATGGGGGGCATGACACCCCGAAAGTACCAATGCCTTGGGAGAACAATGATGTCGTTCAAGGCGTTGGCAAGTTTCAAAAGCGACCTGAGCTCCCATGCTGTGACCGACTAGTATCAGGTTTTCTCTCTGGGCAGGTGTGAGTGACACGAGCAGATCAGAAAGTGATTGCGCTAATGGTGCGATGCTGGTGACTGCACGTTCATTCATACGGCTGTCACGTCCGGGATAAATCACCAGCGAAACGGCAATATCTTGATTTTCCAGCGTAGACCATTGGCGAAATGCACTGCTGCTGCCCCCAGCAAAGGGGCAGATTAATAGAGTGTATTTGGGTTCGTCATGAGGTGTCAGGCACGGGCGAACCATTGGATGTACAGGGAGTGCCCATTTCATCAGCATTCTTCCTTAACTAACATCATCATTAACATCAGTAGCCAGCATCAATTGAGCGGGATCAATCCAGATTGGAGGTTGTAAATCCTGGGTAATTGGCTCTCCCATCATACGCAGAATTTGTTGCCACAAGCTTGCCAACCGTCGTTGATAGTCGTCACTAAAGGCGGGAGGGCAGAGAGCACCATTCAATACAGAACCTAATGTATTGAGTAAAAATGCCACACCTTCAGCACCATCACATTCAAATGCCGTCATCCAGTCTTTGCTTGCCGGACAAAGAATTTGCGATGTTGTTTGGTGTTGATAAGTACCATCCGGTTGACTGGCAGTCAGATAGAGACTCTGATTACTATTCAGATGGTTTGGGGCATGAAGAACTGGTGACCAGATCACTGGTCCATAACTGGCTTCCTGCGTCAGGTAACCCGCAGGCCAAACCAGCGTCATCTTGTGCATGACAAGGTTGTGCATATCGGGATCTTTCGGATCGAGATAGGATTGAACGTCTAACGCGATGGTTGTCCCTGCCAAACGTAATTCAAAGCAATGAAATGCATTACTCCGTTGTCCCACATAAGCTATTTCGATTTGTTCCGGGCAATGACAGGCTTGTAGCAACAGGTCAAGGGCGGAAAACAGTAACTGACGGCTGGTTGTCAGATAGCCATTTATCGGATGTTGCTGTGATAAGTGGCTAATTTGATGTGCCGCATGTAACCAACTTCTGCCAGCATGGCATTGGCTGTAAAAGCTATTTACCCAAAATATAGCTCCTTGTTTTTCAGCGGCTGATTGATGCCGTTTAATGGCTTCTGCATCAACGGGGTGCTCCTGAATAACAGAAATACCCCGTGCTAATAATGCTTGGGTTAATTGATCACCTTTGCCACCAATGACTTCTGCGCGTATGACCACACAGGCAATATCAATATCGTCCGGCAATTCATCCAATGAACGAAATAGTGGCACATTGAAATCACGGGCCAGTTGTTGCGAGCGAGGACTTCCTTGCGCCAGAATACCGGCCAGCTCCAGATCTGGCCGAGGTTGCAGGAATGCATTAAGGTATAGTTCGCCAAATTTAGCACCGACAATTAGAACCCGCCGTGGCTTTATCATATGTTCTCCTTAACAGGCTCAATAGTTAGGGCTGAATTCAGGATGTTTTTCAGACAAATAACCAGAGAGTTGACATTTTTGTGCTGGAATAAGCTGTAGTGATTACCATCAAGTTGTGTCACGTTGACAGGCCCGAAAACTTGCCAGCCGAGTTCCATTGAGGTAATTGTTGTTGGATCGAGATAATCCATAAAATCAGGTAACGCCTGTGCAGCCCGGACAAGGACGAAAGGCTGTGAAGTCCGTGGTGGACAGTAATCAAGCAATGCACGCAGATTATGGCGCCATACGGTGTAGAGCTCAGTCAGCGAACTGTCAATCTGTGCATATTGTGGCAGGGCCTCATACAGCGTTTGCAGGAATGTTTCGGTATTGGCCGCAATTGTGCGATTATCCAGCGCCAAATCTGGGAATTGCCCCTGCAAATCGAGCAGGAAATGACGGTGGCAAAATGTATCATCCAAAATCAGATCAGGGCGTACGTTTGGTGCGAAACTATCAATCAGGATGCAATGAGAAACATTTTCACCCGCAGCGCGTAATTGATGCGCCATTTCATAGGCCACCAATCCGCCAAAAGACCAACCTGCCAGTGCATAAGGCCCTTGAGGCTGGAAGGTACGGATTTGGTTGATATAGTCAGCCGCCAACGCTGCAACAGCAGGTCTATCGGTATTCAAGTTATCTGGAGCAAATGCTAACCCAATCAGGCGCTGATCGCCGAAATTAGCTGCCAAATGACGATATCCCAGCAGATGCCCACCAATAGGATGGACGATAAATAAAGCAGGTTTTTCAGTGCTTCCCTCGTTTAAAATTACCCCTTGGCAGGTATTTTCCGGTTGATGTTCAATAAATTCAGCTAATGAATGCACGGTATCATAAGTTTGCAGCAGGCTAAGTGGATACTGGCGATTGAATGTCTGGTTGATTTTCACCATTAACCGTACTGCTGCTAGAGAATCTCCTCCAAGAGTAAAGAAACTCTCATGTACGTTGATATTTTGTTGCTCTAATACTGATTCCCAAAGGCTTAATACCGCTTGTCCTGTTGTGTTAAGAGTCACCGCCGATGGTATTGAATTAACTTCTTGCGTTTCTTCAATCAGAGTGACCAATGTGCGTCTGTCGATTTTACCATTGTCGGATACAGGTATTGTATCGAGAATGATAAATCGCTGCGGACACATCCAGATCGGTAAGGTTTGTTGCAACCAGTGAGGCAATATTGGTAAAAGTTCGCTAGATAGCGGCGCGTTGTCAGTTAAACGTAAGCCTGCAACAAGTTGCAATGTGCCGGTTGACGTTGTATGAGCAAATACTATCGCTTGTTGTATCGCAGGATGTTCACATAAAAGGTGCTCAATTTCGCCTAACTCAATTCGGTAGCCACGGATTTTAATCTGGTGATCATTGCGCCCCAGAAATTCGATATTCCCATCTGGGAGCCAGCGTCCTAAGTCACCTGTACGGTAAAGTTGCTCACCTGTTTGAGGATGTGTGATAAAGGCATGTTTCGTTTTTTCAGTGTCGGCCCAATAACCCAGAGCTAGTCCTTGTCCACCAATATATAGCTCACCGGTTACCCAAACAGGGCAAGGCGAAAGTGCTGTATTAAGTACATAAAAAGTCTGATTAGCTAGAGGTTTACCATATGGAATGCTACGCCAATTTGGTTCGACTTGTACGATAGGATAGGCAATAGACCATATTGATGCTTCGGTTGCACCTCCTAAGCTAAGGAGGTTTAACTCAGGGTGAAGCGTATGTAATTTGGCTGGCAAATTGGTTGGTATCCAGTCACCACTCATCAATATCCAACGCAGGTTATGTAGGGAATGGGGATAGCTACGGGCATATTCCTCAAGCAATTGCACAAATGCAGGAACGGAGTTCCAGACAGTCACCGATTCTTGTTGTAACCATGTTAATAACTTGTCCGGCTGCCGATTGTCACCCGCAGCAGGCATTACCAGTTTTGCCCCACAGCTTAATGTGCCGAATAGGTCATAAACGGAGAGATCGAAGGTTAATTCTGAGATTGCCAGTACGCTATCGTGCTCATTGAGTGCAATGCGCTGGTTAATATCGAGAATAGTATTGACCACGCTTTGATGATCAATCATTACGCCTTTTGGTGTTCCAGTAGAACCTGAGGTGAAGATGACATAAGCCAGATCTTCAGGGCGTACTGATAAACTCGGTTTGTTGGTGGTTGGCAAGTTATTGAGTAATGTTTCATCCAGAGAGATGATCTGGACATTGTCGGGCCAGTCCAATTGTTGAGCTAACTTAGGTTGAGTTAGTACGGTATCAACTTCTCCTAATTCTAATAGCTGATGAATTCGTTGTTGCGGATAGCTGGCATCAATAGGCAGATAAGCACGTCCTGCTAATAAAATTGCAATAACTGCAATAACCTGTTCCCGACCTTTTTCCATCACCACACTAACCAGAGGTGAAGTCTGATTTTCTTGTGCTTGCAGATGAGCCGCCAGTGTCAGGCTTTGTGACCACAAAGTGCGATAGTCTAACTGACAACAAGCATCGACAACAGCTATATGTTGTGGATAACAATTTACTGCTTGTTCAATCAACGAGCAAAGTGTATGGGGCGGAAAAACATTTTTTGTCGCATTGCTGTTCTGGCATAAAGTGCGATCACTTGCCGGAAGCCAGTCAGGAAGTGGGGCACTCCATTGGTAATCCGGTTCGAGCAGTGCAACGATACTGGCTTGATAATGGTCAAACATGTTTTCTGCAACTTGAGGCTGGAACAGCTGTGGTAAGATTGCCCACTGTATGGTGACCCCACCCTCTGCGCCAGAAATTAACATGCAGTCGAGATAAACATGTGGTGTTTGCGCACCAAAGAGATTCAGTGTCCCTAATCCTGATGGCCCTTTGCCCGCAGTACTGGTTGTATCGTTGAATACGATTGGCATACCGGCATTCAGGTTATGGCGATGCTGATTTTTCTCCCTGAGTACCAATTGCCCGTCAAACAGCGCATGTTGAAGATCAGCTAACCATTGTCTTTGTATCCGGCTTACTGCATCACCGAAGCCTGTGATATTGCGTAAATCCACTTCCAGAAGTGATGTGGTAGATAGATTGCCGACTAACATATCGCAATGCTGTGGCATTAACAGGCGATTGCCATGCAGGACATTGATAGTGAAATGTTCGCTGTTGCTCCATACCGACAGAATGTGGGCAAATAGCGTGAGCATAACTTGTGAAGGTGATACCCGGTGTTCTGCCGCCCGTTGTTGCAAGCACTGCCATTGTTGGGCGCTGATATATCCTGTCAGACACTGTTGATCGAGTTGTTGTGACTGATGATCTTTCAGTGGTAACACTGGCGCATCAGGAATTGAAGGTAAGCGATCAAGCCAATATTGTCGGCTTTGTTGCCAGGCTTCTCCGATTTTCTCATTCTCCAGTGCCTGAATATAGTCAGTAATAGTTGTTGCCGATGGTTCTGGTTGCCAGTCAGGTTCCTGATACCAATGGTGTAAATCACGCAAGATTAAGGTCAGACTTTTGCCATCTGCTACCAATAGGTCAATAGTCAGGTGTAATAAGTGTGTTCGGTCATCGGTATGGTACAGCGTTAAATCAAATAACGGCCAGTTGTCGCTAGGAACGCCTTGAGTACGCAAAGTGTTACGGGCGTTGTTCAGTTGTGTCTCGCGCTCTTCTTGTGTCATGTCACGATAATTAATAACTGTCGGATTATAGCAGGGCACTTCTGGCAGAATATGATATTGTCCTTCTTTTACGTAACCGCGTAATTGCCCATGATGGTTTATCACACGGTTCCAGGCGGCAGTAAAACGAGGCAGATCAAGCCCATCAATAGTTAGCTCGGCATAGAAGTGAGCAATACCATTGCCAAACTGAAACAGTTGGCTTTCTCCCAACCAATAAGCATATTGCAGAGCGGTGAGTGGCAGAATTTGCTCTGAAGCTGGTTCTGTTTGATGTGGTTTAACCAGTGTTGTTGAATTTGTCTCAATAACCCGCAGGGTACGACAAAATTCATTCAATTTAGGGTGTTCAAACAGTTGTTGCAGATTGGCTTGTTCGTAACCCTGGCGACGTAGTTGCACCACCATGCGGGTAGCAATCAAGCTATCGCCGCCACTTTGGAAAAAGTCGCTGTAACGTTGAATTGTCTGAGGAAGCAGTGAATTCCAGAGCTCAATGACGTGCTGTTCAATATCATGAAGTTGATCATCTGCTGTTTCTGGTTGTCCAGCTTCCACAGTGACCGGCTGTACCATGTTATCTTTCGCGGTCATTGTTGGTAATGCTGCTAATGGTAACTGCTCTTGCTGTTGAATATGCAATGAGTAAGGCAAGGCAGAAAATTGTACCGTGATTTCACCAACATTCAATCGTGCCTGCTGTTCGGATTGCGCCAGAATCAATTGTTGATGCAGTTCTGGCCCATCTTGTCCTGGCCATTCCAGTGAAACCCGATAGCCGGATTTCTCCAGACACTTACGCCAGTCTGCAAGCTCCAGCAATGCGCTATTACCTTGATCATCACTGCGATCATCGGCCCAGGCATTAATACCTTCAATAAATCCAACACTGGCGAGTTGCATAGCACTTTCGCGCTTAGTGGATTCAATAATCAGCAGCCACCCACCGGCTTTTAGTAATCGGGACAGACGCTTCAGTGTATTCTTTAGATGGATGGCATCATGTAAGACATTAACTGCCATAATCAGGTCATAACCAGATTCAGGATGCTGGCTAAAATCAATACGCTGATTAATGTCGAATAGAGCAAATTTTACGGTTTCGCCATAGTGATTAAGTGACTGGCGAGCATCATCCAAAAATAGCGGTGAAACGTCAGTAAAGTGGTAACTTTCAATGGATTGAGCATTCTGTTTAAGCACTGTTTTTGATGTAGCACCTGTGCCTGCGCCGACTTCCAGCACAGTGAAATGTTCGGATGTCTGGCTCAATTGTCGGACAATTTCAGCGGCAGTCTGGTTCAGGCAACATAACGCAGGGTTTTCGCTGTAAAGGCTGGCTGTAGTTTGTTTATCGGCAAACAGCAGTTCTAATGCGTTTCCACGCCCAGCAAGCAGGGTGTCATGTTGGTCGATACAGGTTGCAACATAACGGCTGATGGTTTGGCACCATACGGCATCATCCAATTTTGCGGTAGGAGCAGGGATCTGGCTGAGCGGTTGCAGACAACGGTATCCACCAGCGATTTTTTCTATAAATCCTTGCTTGCTTAATAATCCCAGCCATTGGGTAAGCAAGCGTTGATACCGTGGTGCCAGTTGTAAGCGTTGTTCAATCTCTTCACGAGAGTGATATTGTTGTGAAGATGTAAACAGGTTATGGCGCAGTAAAGTCTGGCCCAGACCCAATAACGCTTGTTGCTCAATATGTTGCCAAGAGCGTTCAAATCCTTGTTGTTCTACTAATGTCGGCAGTGGTAAGACTTCAGTGTTTATCACCAATGGTTCTGAAAACAATGGTTCTGGCAACGATAATGATAAATTATCTTCTGCTACTAGCCATAAATTGTAACCTTGGGTATCGTCCTGACGCGGTTGAATTTCTGCTAGTCGTATTTCAGGCTGAGCACGCAGATATTGTTCAGCCTGATGCAATGCAGGATGTTGTGACCAGAAGTCATAACGAGTATGACCGGCAGGTGGTGTATGAAGATCATAATGCTCCAGACGTTCAGGATGGCGGCAAAGTTGTACAATTTGTATTAACAACGCGTTATAGGCAGCAAATAGTGCTTCAATGACCCCCGCTTCCAGTACATCGTCCATGCAATACCAGTTAAACAGCATATCACCATCCACTTCCATAACCTGGTGATCCAGCCAGACTTGTGGCGTTTGGCTCAGCACAAAGACCGGATCACCCAGTAATTGAGTGATGGATTGTTTTATTGCAACACCTTCTTGTGCCATTCCCAACATGCTGGTGAAAACAACCGGCGACAGAGGCTGCCTGTTTTGGGCTTCACCAGATTGCTGCCGACCCAATTCCCGCAGTACTTCAACCCCATTGATATGACTATGGCTCAGTCGCTGCCAGAGCAAGGCCTGGGTTTTTTCCATGCTAGCACGTAGGGAGGCAGTTTTGCGTAAATCAAAATCCATCAGTATGACGGAGGTAAAATCACCAATCAGTTCTTGAACCTCTGGATGGAAAGGCTGACGGTTAAAAAATGTCAGGTTGAGGGTAAATAGTGGATGACGACTGTACCATTCAAGCGTATGGGCAAACAGTGTGAGCAGACCTGCGGAAGGTGTGACTCCCCATTTTTTCCAGCTTTGTTTAAGTACTTGCCAGTCAGATTGTGCCAGCCAACCTTCATAAGTCGTGAATTGTGGCTGGCTACGCTGAGGTAATTGTGGGTTCAACGGTAATCTTGGCGCTGGAGGCAATGAAAACAATTGTTCCTGCCAGTATGCCCATGATGCGCGCCACTCTTTACTTTCACGTTGTGCTTGTTCTGCCATCACATAGTCGCGAAAAGTAAATGTTTGTGGCGCTAGTGGTTGTTGCTGGTGATAAGCTCGTTGTAGATCGTCCATCATGATCCGGAAACTCTGTACATCAAACTGCAACAAATCCAGGTTCATATGTAAGCGGCAACGCCCATTCGGCAGCAGGGAAACAGAGACTTCAAACAGTGGCCACTGTTCCGCAGGTGGCACTTGATAAGAAAGAGTATGACGACGCTGAGCCAAAGCTTGTTCACAGGTTGTATCGTTCAGTGTTCGCAAATCATCCTGTGATAAAACATACCAGGGCGTTTCAGACAGAATTCTCTGTTGGCCATCTTCATCAACGATCATGCGCAACATGCCATGACGCTCAATTAAGGCATTCCATGCTTTTTCAAAACGTGGGATATCAAAGCTGTTTAGTGTCAGATCCCATTCAAACAGGACGTGACACGCCACACCACCAAAATCAATGGCCTGAGTACGGCCAACCCAGTAAGCGTGCTGAATTGGCGTAAGAGGAAATGGTTCATGGTGTTGGGCACTGTCAATAACGATCTCAGGTTGAGCGGGCACAGAGGCTTGTTCAGGCAATGCGTCGCCAATAAGCGCATTAAGCCCCTTCAGCGTCATATTCTGATAGGCCAATTCAGCAGTTAATCTGAAACCAAATTGCTGGTGGATCATCGTATTTAGTTCAAGGAACAATAAGGAATCCAAACCAAATTGTAATAGATCTTGCTGTGGCTCTAGACGTTCAGGCTGTTCTAAGCGTAATAATGTTGCAACATGCTGACGTAGCCAATGAAGCCGTTGTTTACTATCCTGATAGAGTGCGTTATCAGTAGAGAGTGCAGATATTGGCGTTGTAGTGGTATGGGTGATGTCAGCCTGCAAACGCCGCAAAATGCCAGGATGACGCTCATCTAACCGCATTGCCAGATAGCAAGGAGAAGCGGTACGCAGGGATTGATTGAGATGCCAGATTCCCTCATTGGCATTGAACGGTAACATGCCATCTTGCGCTAGTTTTTCCACTAATCGCCGATCGCTGGCCATGCCAATGCCCCCCCAAACACCCCAGACTAACGTTTTTACCATCAATGTATTTGTCATCAATGGATCGTTTGCGGTCAGTGCTAAAGATTCCAGATAAGCGTTGGTAATGGCATAAGCGCTTTGTCCTTGAGCACCTAGCATTGAAGCAGCGGAAGAATGAAGCAACAGGTATTGTGCCTTTTGTTGCTGAAGTACCGTTTGCAATGTTGACGCGCTCTGGGCTTTTACGCATAACATTTGCGACAAATGTTGACGATCAAGTTTTGCCAATGGAGTTTGGTCAGCAATACCGGCGGCATGAATCGCGCCTGCAATACCATCTTCTTGTGCCAGTGATTGCACGGTATTTAACAAAGTTGATGTGTCAGTGACATCAACGTTAATCCAGCGTATTTCGCATTCGCCACTCAGTGACAACTCTTGGATAAAATCATCCCAGTCCTCATGTTTGCGGCGGGCAAACACAGCAACCTTACGAGCGCCTTGAGCCAGCAACCAACGGATAGAAATTTGCCCGATCCCACCCATACCGCCGGTAACGATGTGCCAACCCTGATGGGGAATTGACATTGGTTGCTGCGATAACACAAGTGGCTGACGTTGTAAAACAGGTACAGAGATTTGATTTCCGCGTACTTTCAGCCAGCGATGTTGTTCATTCAGATAACCGAGTGCTAATAACAAAGCATCGGTATCATTGATATCAGCGATATCAATCGCCTGAATATGGCAATGGGGATACTCTTCAACCGCAACCCGCAACAGGGCCCAGACAGCGTATTGAGCGGGATTGATATCCTCTTTTGATAAGGTGCTTTCAGGTTGGGCGCAGCAAGTTACAACGATTAAAGATGTTGTTTCATCACGCCTTAATTCGTTAATAACCTGATCACACAATTCAACAACATCATCACCCTGGAGCAGTAATAGTGTATTTCCGCTTTTCGGCTGTAAGTTAATACCTGCCTGACGCCAATGTTGAGCAATTGTGTCACTCGCTGTTGAAGAACGAAGTGTATACGTCGTTGAAAATCTTGGTTTACCCGCAGTATTTGGTTTATCTACAGTAGTTATGGTGCGCCAATGCAGAACATAGTGAGTATCAGGACATGGCTGTGGTGTAAGAAGCCATGATTTTGTCGTTGTTGGCGTTGTTGACAATTGGCGAGGTAGATCAGCCCGATCACTCATTAATGCGAATAAACGTTCTCCAACATAGATCAATGCAGGGAAATCTGTGAGTAAATTTGCCTCCAATAATCGGCGTTTGGCATATGGCAGAGCACGGTGAGGGCGATACATTTTACTGATTGTTGGCCCGACAATTTTTTGGTAATAGCCTTGCTGAACACAATGGTTCAATAGTTGTTCCAGCAAAGGGCGCCAGCAAGGTTGCAATCGTCCAGCCCGAATCGTGTCAATGGCACTGAAACCTTGTTCAGTCTTGGGCCCATGACATTGATAGATTAGTGCATCGGTATACAGCGCTCGAAGTATTGCTGCGTCGGTATTTTGCTCAATGGCAGGATCGAGCAGGAAATTGATATCAAGCCCAGTATTAGTATTGGCCGAATGTTGTACAAGATGGTATTGCCCAGCATTGGCGGCAGAGAAGCTATAATGCTGTTTATCAAATGGATAGAGCGGAGCATGGCATTTTGCCCCGGTAACCGGGAAAAGACGCGGCCAATCAAGATGTGCGCCAGCACAGTAAAGTTGCATAAGTGCTGCTTGCTGAGCCATTTCTGGAGTGCTTTGACGATGTGTACTGGCAACCCAGGTTTCATGTGGCAAACTGATACGTCGCCCTATCCCTGTTAGTTGTGCATCAGCACCAAATTCTACGAATAATGCCACACCTTGTTGTCGGGCAAACTCAATCGCTTGATGGTAACGTACCGTTTGACGCATATGGTGACACCAGTAGTCTGGTGAACCTAGTTGCTCGGTAGTTACAATATCTGCTGTCAGGGTAGAAATTAATGGAATTTCGCCCGATACTGGCTGGAGCTGGCTATCATACAGGGAAAAACGCTGAGAAAATTCTTCCAGAATTGGTTCAAGCATGGCTGAATGTGCTGCGCAGGCAACGTTAAGGCGCTGGTAACGGATCTGTTGTTGTTCCAGACGTTGTGTCAGTATATCAATTTCAGTTTCTGTGCCAGCCCAAATCCAGTGTTGTGGGCCATTGCAAACCGCTAAATCCAATGCCAGTGAATGCGTAAGAGGAAGAATATCTTCTTCGTTGGCAAAAACTGCCAACATCGCGCCCCCTTGGGCACATTTTTGCATCAATTTGCCCCGTACCGTGACCATCGGCATCACTTGCTCTGGCGTTAAAATCCCGGCAATAACGACAGCGGCGAATTCGCCAACGGAGTGTCCCAATATGTAATCCGGCTTTAAGCCAAGTGCTCGCCAATGTGCTGCCAGCGCAATCTGATGTGCCACAATTGCTGGCTGTGCATATTCTGTGGTAGCTAATGCGGCTTCATGCTCTCCGAACATCACTGCTTTTAATGGCAGTGCCAACTCAGAGATACAAGCGGCACAACAACGGTCTAACATAGCGGAAAAAACAGGAGAGCTGGCATACATTGTTTTCCCCATGCCAGGCCATTGACATCCCTGACCGCTGAATTGCCACAGCTGTTTATTTTCACTCCTCGCGTGCCCGCTAAGAATATCCGGTGTTGGACTATGGTTCGCAAAGGTGGATAAGCTCACAGCATTTTTGGCCGTATTTTGTGGTGTCAGTGTCAATGCTAAACGCCAGGGGAATGAAAGATCGCGTCCCTGTAAGGCCGTTCTGGCCAAATCAGCATGATTTTCTGAGGTAAGCACAGTTGCGTAACGTTGTGCCAATTGACGCAGTGAAGATTCAGAAGCTGCGGAGAGCAACAAAGGTGTGTTTTGCGCATGAACTTGCGAATCATTGACACGGTGACGTTGTAATTCTTCTGGCAATGATTGCACCACAATATGGCAGTTGGTGCCGCCAATACCGAATGAAGAAACGCCAGCAGTACGTAATTCTTGTGTCCAATGTTGCCCTTGTATTGCTAGCCTAAATGGGCTTTCTTCCAACCGCAATGCCGGATTGGGTTGTTGTACATTGATAGTCGGCGGAATGTAACCATGCCAGACTGACAGAACCGTTTTAATCAAACTGGCAATACCCGCAGCAGTATCGAGATGGCCTATGTTGCTTTTCACTGAACCAAGGTAACAAGGCGGTACAGCCGTACTACGTTCGGAGAATATGCTGCGTAATGCATCAACTTCTATCGGATCGCCAAGTGGTGTACCTGTGCCATGTGCTTCAATCATTCCGACATCATCAATGCTGACATCTGCCAGTTGTAGAGCTTCGGCAATCACGTTGCGCTGACCATTAACCGAAGGGGCAGTAAAACCAACTTTCTCATTGCCGTCGTTATTAATGGCACTACCACGTAACACCGCCATGATAGGATCGCTATCACGTAATGCATCACTCAGACGTTTCAGCGTAACAACACCAACACCATTGCCGCCGTAAGTGCCGTTTGCCTGACTATCAAAGGGACGGCAATGCCCATCAGGTGAAAAGATCATTCCCGGTTGATACAAGTAACCGCTTTCTTGTGGGAAAGAAACCGCCACACCACCGGCCAGCGCCATATCACATTCACCGGAACGCAGGTTTTCGCAAGCCATATGCACGGCAACTAGTGAACTTGAACAGGCTGTTTGTACTGTCAGTGCAGGGCCTTTCAGATTTAATTTATAGGCGGTACGCGTCGCAAGATAATCTTTATCATTGCTCATTAGTGCCTGTAGCCCTTTCACTTTGCCGATATCGGTCATAGTGAATTGTGACCATGAAGGCCAGGTGCTGACTCGGCTACTGGCGAAAACACCTGTTTTCAGGCGCACATTACGTGGTGAATAGCCAGCATGTTCAAGTGCATGCCAGGCTGTTTGCAGAAACAGGCGTTGTTGAGGATCGAGCATTTCAGCTTCCTGACGCGAATAGCCAAACAGTGTGGCGTCAAATTGTTCTGCATCCTCTAATATCGCTGCCTGATTGACAAAGTTTTCACTATCAATGATTTCAGGTGAAATGCCTGCATCCAATAATATTTGGCGGGAAAGTATGGTAGTACACTCAATCCCTTGTTGCAGGTTATGCCAGAAAGTATCGCTATCTGGTGCTTGTGGAAAGCGGCAGGCAAGGCCAATCACTGCGATGGGATCACAATTATCGTAGTGAGGCGTTAAATCAGTCATTGTACAGCTCCTTTATGACGTTTTTCCCGTTGTTGCAGACGCTTTTGTTGTTGACGCTGACGAAGAGTAATCGACGATTGATTTCCGTCTTGAGTATCTTTTCGGCAACGCAAGCTGAGCGCTTCTGGAGTTGGATAAGCGAATAAATCAGTAACAGCAAGATGGTGAAAACCGGCATATTGTAACTTGCCGTGCAATTGAATTAGTTGTAGCGAATTGGCTCCGGCATCAAAAAAGTTCTGTTGAACGTTGATGGTGTGATTGGTTACCGATAAGAACAAGCGTTGAATTTCATTGCATATCTGCGGATCGCATCCTTCTGAACGTGATGATGCAATAACAACGGATGCGTTATCTTCAACCATCAGGCACTGCTGGCGTGGCATCAGTTGTTCTAACGTTGAATGCCAGCTTTCTGGTTGTGCCGCGAGGGTGCGTAATAGTGCCATATAGCTGTTAAACATGGTTTGCAACTGATGTGGCTCAAATAACGCTTCGACCGCATCCCAGTTCAGGCAAAGCTCATCGTCAGATTCGTAAACCTGATGATCCAGCCAGATTTGTGGCGTTTGCGAGATGCCCCAAACGGGTTTCATCCATGATGAACGTGAAAGGAATTGCCCTTCATGAGTTCCTAATGCACTGGTGAAAACAACAGGCATGGTGGCTGCATCCGGGCCACGATTTTGTGCCAGCTCACGCATCACTCTGATCGCCGAAATATGGCGATGATCCAGATCCTGCCATAACTGTTGTTGTAACCTCCGTGCACTTGATAACCAGTTTTTCTCTGGATACCAGGCGAGAAGTGACAGTGAAGTAAAATCACCCAGAATACGATTAATGTCCTCATGCCAGTGTGGACGATCGAACAGAGTAAGATTAAGCGTTAATGCTGCTCTGGTGCTGAATGCAGAGAGAACAGCAGCATAAGCTGCAATCAAGAGCGCAGAAGGTGTTATCTGATGTGGTGCAGCATATTGCTTCAACTGCTTCCATTCATGTGCAGATAACCGATCGCTATAACGTACAAAATGTGGGGATTGCACGTTTTCCGGTACAATACGCAATGGCAATTGTGGCGCCGGTGGTAATGTTTTCACCTGTTCTTGCCAATATTGCAGTGAACTTTGGTGCACTGGCGTTTGTTGCTGACGTAACACACAATCTCGGAATGTGATATTCAATGGTGGCAATTCGTGTTGTTCGTTGAGATATAGCTGTTCTAATTCAGCCAGCAATATCTGCATGCTTAATCCATCTAATAGCAAATTATCCAGACTGACAAATAATCGGGATACAGGGCTGTTGTCTTGCGCAAGTTGAAAATCGAACACTGGCCAGTGTCCGGCATCTAATACCTGATGTGATAAACGTTCGCGTAATGAATCCGCTTCCGTAATATCAGTGAATTGGTGCTGTTTAACTGAGAAGAAAGGAACATCTTTCAATATTTGTTGTTGCCCGTTAATAACCACTGTTCTAAGTACCGGATGACGCTGGATCAGGCGATTTAATATTCGGTTCAGGCGTTGAATATCTAGTTGTTCTATCCGGTATTCGATAAAGAAATGTGCGCCAACACCGCTCAGGGCAAAACCAGGGTGACGACCAACCAGATAAGCCTGCTGAACTTCGGTCAGTGGGAAAGGTTGGTATTTATCTTCATCTTGCTCTTTTGGTATCGAATATGTATCTGATGAAATGTCAGACAAAGGAGCCAGTAGAGGAGAAAGTGTCGCGGTAAATGCCGCTAATTGCGGGTTACGGAAAAGGTGACTTAGTTCACCTTTTAAGCCTTGTTGTGCCAGTTCACCGATCAGACGTGTACCCAAAAGGCTATCACCGCCAAGTTGGAAAAAATCGCTGTTACAACCTGGCTGCTCAGTATTCAACAAACGTTGCCAAATGGCTGCAACAGTTTGTTCCTCTGCGTTCAACAGAATCATGTCATTCTGGTGCGGCTCGGTTTCGGTTTTTGTAGTGGACAGTAAGCCTTGTGCCAGAGCCTTACGGTCGATTTTACCATTAGGTGTAAGAGGCAGATGAGGAATAACAAGCAAGCGTTGTGGGATCATGTATCCCGGTAAATATTGTGCCAATACGGACTTAATTTTTTCCCGATCAGGTATGGAGACGTTGTCACTTGCTTGCATTAATAACACATTAAGGTTGCCAAGGGTAATTGGTGTTTCTGTCTGTAGTGGCAGAAGAGATAACCATTGTGATGCAGAGCGTAGCTGAATACCGTGAGGTGAGAGCAACTCAGTGGTAATCAGAGAGATAGATGAAGCATGGTACAACTCTATTGCCAATACCAATGCACCGGGTTGTGCTAAAGGCATCAACGCCTTGATACAGTTTTTCGGGTCTTTTTCTCGATGTAATATATTGTTTAACAAGACAATATCCGCCTGATGCTGTAACGGCTCAGGAATTTGCTCAGGCCAGCGTTTCACTGATACATGCGTGTGAGCACTTAACCGAGTTTGCATCTGGTTAATGAGTGCCTGAGAACGTTCAAAGCCGATATAGGACAGATGTTGATCGGTAATCTGTTCTGCCAGCCACTGGGCACAGAGACCACTGCGGGCATCGAATTCCATCACGGTAACGGGACGTTGTAACCGTTGGGAAAGGGCAACGATAACCTGTTTTAAACCTGCCAACCATTGTTGAGTTTCGGGCAATACAAAGAGCTGTTGTTCCGGTGAGAACTGCGGATCATCAAGCAATGTGACTGCGGTTTGTTGTCCGGTCAGAATACTACGCAGTGTAGAATGCCAGCGCTCAGGGATACATCCTGTTTCAGCTTTGTTATTGAATTTTGAGGATAATAATCTAGTCTGATATACGTGATGTGCAGATTCAACCAATAGATTGCATTGGCAAAGATACCCCAGCATGCGGGCAAACCAGTCATGATATTCTGATTGAGGCTGGTAGTCTTTCAGACAATTGGCGAAAGATTTGGGAGAAGTAAACGTAATACCGTAACGAGACAGATGTTCAAGCAAAAATGTTGCAACTTGAGGTTCATTGTTGTCATCAGTTGTATCTGTTTTATCGATAATGGCCTGCATTGCAGGAAATAGATCACGGTAGGTTGTTGGTAACTGTGAAGCACGATTTATGCGTTGGTATAAGGTATTGCCTTCCAATTCAAGGAACGCCACCAGTGATTTTTCTTTTTCACCACTGGTTAAAGCAACGCCTTTACGAATACCGGTTACTTGATTGAGTGCAGCATCAACTTCTCCTAGCTCAATACGATATCCCCCAATTTTGACCTGGCTGTCGCGGCGTCCCATAAATTCCAGCCAGCCTTCAGGATGATAACAACCTAGATCACCAGTTCGATACCAGCGTTCTCCCTGATCGATGACGAATTGAGCGGTAGTGCGTTCTTTATCATTAAAATAGCCTAGTGCGACACCGGCTCCACCGATCCAAAGTTCACCGACAACCCAGTCAGGACAATCTCGGCCATCTTCACCCACGACACGGTAACGCTGGTTAGCCAGGGGATAGCCATAAGGAATCGAACACCACTGTGTATCAACTTCTTTGACGATATATTCATTTGACCAGATAGCTGCTTCTGTTGCACCTCCCATGGCACTAAGTACACCAGCAGGATTGAATGCACGGTAACGTTCAGGCAGTGACAAGCCGATCCAATCTCCGGATAGCATCACGGTACGAAGCATTTTCGGTGCATCGACTTCCATTCCTTCACAATAGGTCAGCAACATATCAAACAGTGCCGGTACACTATTCCACAACGTAATATTGTGTTGCTCAATCAACATCTCCCAAGTTGATGGATCGCGGCGTTGTGCTTCATTAGTGAGTACCAGAGCTCCTCCGGCACTGAGAATGCCAAAAATATCGTAAACGGAGAGGTCGAAATGCAGTGCGGAGAGTGCCAGCAATCGATCACAATTTTGAACTTGATGACGGCGGTTGATGTCCAGACAAGTATTTAATGCACTTTGATGACTGATGACGACACCTTTTGGCATACCCGTTGAACCGGAGGTATAAATGATATAGGCCGGATCAGTTACGGCACGTTTAGCCATGTGAGTTAATGGTAATAATGAGTCATTTTGGTGCCAGGAAATACAGCATATATTTTGTGACCAATCTAGATGTTGTTGTTTAGGATCAATGACAACAATAGTGATACCGGTATTGTCGCAGATAGTACGACGTCGGTTTAATGGTTGATCCACCGGAATTGGAACATAAACACCTCCAACATAAAGGATGGCTAATACAGCAACGATTTGCCCGATGCCTTTTTCCATGCTAATAGCAATCCGATCTCCTGGCATTACCGACATTTTTTGCAGTACAGCCGCTAATCGGCGGGCTGCCAGACTGAGTTCGCCATAACTGATTTTTTCATTATAATGGGTCACCAACGCAACAGCATCGGGAGTGTGCTCTGCTTGGGTAAACACACCTTCATGCAACAAGGCGTTTGGTAACAGTTCAACCGTATTGTTGATTTGACGTCGTAGCTGATATTGCGACTCAGGCATCAAATCCGGGAGTTTCTCGTTCCACTGCACGGCGTTTTCCGTCAGGTTCTTAATAAGCCCTTGGTAGACAGTGAATAAAATATCCATTAAACCGTCAGGAAAGAGTTCATCATTACTGTCCCACTGAATGTTCAGTGTGCTTTCATGTTCAAAAGCAACAAAATCTAACCATACCTGAGGTGTTTGTGAGATTCCCCAACTTGGTTTTCCCAGGATATTGCGGGTATTCTCACCATATAAAGGTCGGCCTAAATTGCTGGTAAACACAATTGGTGCACCGTGTGGATGGTTGCCGCGTTTTTTAAGTTCACGCAGCACTTCTACACCAGACCAATGACGATGTTCGTATGCTTCAGCAAATGTTGCTTGTGCATTCTGAGCTAGTTGGTAGAACGGTAAATTATCACCGGGAATATCCAAAAGTAGAATGTTGGTAAAATCTGCCAAAATGTTATCAACTGCAGGATGCAGAGGAGCTCTGTCAAATAGCGTTAGGTTAAATAATAAGTGTGTGGTGCTATCTTGTGTTGCCTTATCCTGTGTTGTGCTGTTCTGTATCGTATTGCTCCAGCGACACAATAAAGCAGCAAATGCGGTTGCCAATGCCATGGTTGGTGTCACTCCATTTTGCTGCGCGAGATATTTAAAATGTTCCCAATGCTCAGGCGCTAAACAGAAATGCCTACGCTGGACCCGAACATTTTTTATTAGGTCAGGATTTTTGGCCAGAGGAAGCTGAGGCGCAAGTGGTAAGGTATCTAATCGGCTACGCCAGAATGCTTCGGCTTCTTGTCTGGCTTGCTTAAATTGAGCCTGATATTGCGTTAGATAACTGCAAAAATCATAGTCAGAGGGTATAGCTGGCAAATTACGTTTGGCAATTAATGCTGCCAGTTCAGTAAAGAACAGGCTGAAACTAGCGGCATCCATTATCAGCAAATCGATATTCGCATGTAGACGATGCTGATTATCACCGAACAGGCTAAGTTGAATATCAAAAGTTTCTCCTTTTTCAACTTGTAATACTCGATGGCTTAGTTGTTCACGTATGTTAGTCAGAGCTTGTTGCTGTTCATTGGTTGTTAGGTTACGCAGATCGTGAACTGTTAATTTTTGCCAGTAAGCATTAGCCACTCCTTGTTGGCGGCCATCGGGCAAAAACTGTACACGCAACATTGGATGCCGCTGGATCAGAGCATGAATAGCTGCCTCCAATTGTTCAGGTTTCAGCCCAATACCATCAAATTCGTGGTACAAATGGCAACCAACTCCCCCTAATGTTTGTTCTGGTGAACGCCCAACAAAATAAGCGTGTTGTACTGCCGTTAATGAGAATGGATGTGCATCTGCAATTTGTGGCAGTGGCATTGTATCTTGAGAGACGGTTTGAGAGACTGGTGCATGGCGTCGCAGAAGCTGGCTCCAGGTATGCAGTGTTGGATTTTGGTAAAGCTCACGCAGAGTGACACGATATCCTTGACGTCTGAATTGGTTTAGCAATGCCATTATTTGCATTGAATCTAGTCCATTGCGAATTAAATCGTCGTTATCACCCACCAAAATATTTTTTTGGTTAAATAGACCAGAAATAAGCTGGCGCAGTGAATCTGGGGAGGGAAGGTCCATGTGCATGAAGAAATCCTATAAAAATGGCAGTTACCTAATAAATCAATAAACGTAGTTTCAATTTATTGGAATGAATATTTCTAGATGGATGTCTCGGATAAATGTTTTGGTTGTAAATGCCAATGCTCTTCTGAACCAAGATGATTTTTCCAGAGAGATTGATAAAGTGGACAACGTTGTAGTAATTCGTCATGGGTCCCACTATCACAAAGGGTTCCATGATCCATTACCAATATTTGATCAGCACGAGTTATCGTGCTTAGCCGATGAGCAATAACAAAGACAGTTTTATTCTCGGTAAGAGAAGAAAATGCTTTTTGTATCAATCGCTCATTTTCAGGATCTAGTGAAGCGGTTGCTTCATCCAGGAATAAAACAGGAGACTGTTTTAAGATTGCGCGAGCGATGGCAAGACGTTGGCGTTCACCACCGGATAATGTACCGCCATCTACACCTAAAAGGGTGTCATATCCTTGTGGCAGAGTCATAATTGTGTCGTGAATATTGGCAAGACGAGCAGCTTGTTCTAATTCCAACTGAGTGGCATTTGGATCGCCCAAACGGAGATTATTTGCGACAGTATCCTGAAATAGTGCGGTTTCCTGAAATACCATTGTGACAGTGTCATACAGTGCTTGAGTTTGGTAATGATGGATGTGATTTCCACCCAGACGAATTTCACCTTTGTCTAGCTGATAGAAAGAAAGCAATAAATAAGCCAGCGTAGATTTACCGCTGCCGCTAGGTCCCACAATGGCGGTCATACTGCCTTGTGGTGCATGAAATGAAACGTTTTGGATAGCGGGTTGATTAGTACCCGGATAACTAAATGAGATGTTGTTAACTTCAACATCATATTGAGCAGGAGCGGCTAATAGCCCAGAGACTTGCGTTTCAACCGCTTCGATCTCGGCAATATGTGTTTCGCCCACTTGTGTTAATGCGGTGACATTGAGCAAGGGAATAATCCCGCGCAAAGGGGTCATCGTGGCAAACAGCAGTAGGATTGTGATGAGCATTTCAGAAAGTGTGAGCGTTTCCGGCGCATGGAAGCGCAGGGCACCAGCCAGTATCCCTACAACCACACTGGTATCAATGACGATGTAGAACAGACTCAATAGTGGTATGCTTTTGAATACTCCTCGGCGGAATGCAATACGCAGTTGTTCAATTTCTTGGTTAAAACGTTGTTCTACCGTTGTGGTCACCGCCGCTGCACGGATAAAGGCCATACCTTGTGCATATTCTACAATCGCTTCGGAGACGCCAGCCATCATAGCAGACCGTCGACGCAAGATTTCATTAAGTTTTTGACGGATCGCGACCAGAATAAGTAATCCAACCATCAATACTAACAGCGCACTGCCAGCTACAATCCAATCGAACCCAAATAAAGCCAGATAAATGAGCCCCAGCATCACAATCTGACAGGTGATTTGTGGAGTAGTATAAGCTGACTGATTTTCCTGCCATTGCACATCCTCGGATAATGTCAGCGCTATTTTTCCAGCACTTAAACGCCGAATTGTCGCGACCGACATATTCACAAGCCGTTGTAACAGAGCGCGCCGGATCTCGATACCCAATCCATAAGCGGCAATGGTGAGTTTACGCAGTGCGCGGGACATAAACGCGAACCGCAACAACAGTAAAATAATCAATAACACCAGAGTGATAAGCGGCAGCATATCAGTGCCACTTTCTTTCAGATAACGATCCTCCAGATGTGTGATAGCCCAAGCTGCGATGGCAAGTTGAGCAATAATTGCAATGGTATCAAGCTGCTTATATAACAAGCCAATGAACCAAACCCGTTGCAGTTTCGGGGACAGATGTTGCTGGAGACGATTAAATAACCCCACGATAATTTACTCCTGTTCCGGTATATTCTCCCCGCCAAGCAGCCCACTGTTTGGCATAGGCACCTTGCTGTGTGATTAATTCATCATGGGTGCCTTGTTCAATGATTTGTCCTTTATCCAAAACCACTATTTGATCAAGATGGCGAATGGTCGGCAGGCGATGGGCAATAACAATCACTGTCTTATCCTGTCCTGTTTGGGTATGACATAGTGCATTGAGTGCTTGTTGCATCTCTTTTTCACACTCTGGATCGGCATAGGCGGTCGCTTCATCCAAGACAAGAATTGGCGCATTTTTCAGGATAGCGGCGGCAACGGCGATACGCTGCTTTTCTCCCACAGACAAGCTGATACCGCTGTTCAGTACTGTGTTGTAACCCTGTGGTAACTTTTGGATAAATTGGTGTGCTTGAGCTGCGATAGCTGCGGCTTCAACCTCAGCTTGGGAAGCATTAGGACAGGCCAAACGTATGTTATTAGCTACCGTATCGTTGAACAGAAATACCCGCTGGAAAACAAAAGAGATGTTATTGCGCAGGGTGAGTTCATCCATATTGCGAACATCAACACCACCAACAGTAATTTTGCCTTGCTGCGGGTCCCAAAGACGAGCAATCAAACTAGCTACTGTGGATTTACCAGAACCACTGGCTCCTACCAGAGCCATTGATCTTCCAGCCGGTACGGAAAAGGAGATGTTATTTAAAGTGTTACCCTGTCCATTTTGATAGGAGAAACTGACATTATGCAAAGTCACATTGTTATCAACAGGTGTGTGGCTCTGAGTACATGGTGCTAGTTCAGGTTGGTTCATTAGCCAGTGATAACGTGTGATTAATGCCTCTTGTTGTTGCAAGCGGGTCATTACGGCGAACATGGAGGAAGCAATATTACCGAACGCCATGGCAGCTAGAATAAAGAAGGTAAATTCAAATATCGAAATTTCTTGTTGGTTAAATAACCAGACTGCCAAAGGGAGTACAAACAGTAAATTGGCGCTGGATAGAACAAAAAATCGGCTGGATTTGACCTGCACTTTTTCGACCCAAACATCGATAATGCGTGTCAGAGCGGTAAATGCTCCTTCGGCACGCTGTAGTGCAATATTGCCGCTTGAATAAGTTTTTACCACGGGGATTGCATTGATAACCTCTCCCATCGTCGAAGCAATGCGATTTTGGGCTGCATAAAAGCGCTGAGTTGTGGTTTGAACTTTCATCTGAATATAGATGAACAGTAAACAAGCGCCTAGGGTTGGAGCGAATGCAGCCAATGCCAGTCGCCAATCGATAGCCAACATGACGCTCAACGCGAGCAGCGGGCCGAACAAGGTTGCTGACATTTCTGGAATAATGTGAGCAATCCCATCCTCGAGTTGTTCGACATCATCTAACATCATCTTTTTGATTTCAGTACTGTCAGTTAGCATAAAGAAGCCCAGAGGAACGGACTTTAATTTATTACTGATATTACGCCGAACATCAGCCTGAACGTCGGCGGCTATTAAATGAGAAACAAACGTTGAAGCGCTAAAAGTCAGCATTGCGGCAAAAGCAGAGCTTAATAATACGACGCCGTAACTCAGGAGTGAGTCATATTGCCCGTCATAGATGGATTGAGTAATTAACCCGGCAACCGCCGCCGGCAAAATTTGCAGGCCAGCGGAAACAATGGCAAGTGCAATAGCTACATAACTCAGAGCACGGTATGGGCGCATCATATTCCACAATGCCTTAAGAACACCGGCATCAGCGGCACGTTGCTCTGGCGAATGCTGGACAGATGAGTCGTTACTGAGCATAGGTGTTTTCCTTTGGTAAATTGTGGCATTTGCGTAGTGTCCAGAATAGGCCAGCGAGGGTGAAGAGTGATGCGAGAGCGAAAAGGGAAGAATAGCCCGCTTTGGTAACAATCAATCCACCGACCATTGAACAGATGATTGCAATGCCCATATCTGCCGATTGCATCAAAGCAAAATCCACACCAGATTGAGTACTTGCTGCCAGAGACATCATCTGAGTGTATAAGGCAACAAATTTGGCCGCAGTGATTAACGTGATGAAGATGTATGCGGCTGAAAGCAAAGATACGGAGGATTCTGGTTGTTGGGCAAGCCAGAAAATCCCCACTAGCACCATGCATTCAAGTAGCATAAAGCTCAGCAGTGTTTGCATGGCGCCTAACTTACGTACTAGAATACCGCCAAACAGGACACCAGATAATCCGGCTAATGCACCGCCGCTGGCGGCAATAATGCCTAGTTGAGTTAAATCGACTCCGCGATCGAACAAAAATGGGGAGAGCATACTGAGTGACAAGCGTGTACCAATCATACATAACAGGATTAAAACTAATGCCTGTTTAACCGGAGTACGGCGAAATGCACTCTTGAGGGATGGCGGGACGGTAGCCTTTGAAACATACGATTCTCTTTTTCCCTGCGTTTTTCGGATGAACAAAATGGGCAAGGACATCAAGAGAATCACTATGGCTAATACGCCTGCACCAATGTGCCATCCATACAGTGAGGTCAGATATAAGAACAGGCCACTACCGATAATAGCTCCCAGGTAACCACCGCCAACCTGCATAACATTGCACCAGGGGCGATGCTGTGGTGATAATCGATCAATGGCTTGACCATCTGTCGTGGTATCTACGACAGTCAGGCAAAGTGTTATCAGAAACAGTATCGCGATAATTAACGGCATATGTTCGGCAGGTTTTGCCAATGACATTAAGCATAAAAGGAGAAAAATCAAAATGTTACCGCAGAGTATGACGCGGCGGGGATTGGTATCCCCTGAACCTGATTTACGATAACGCTCTACAATTGGTGCCCAAAGGAATTTGCATGCCCAAGGTAACATTAGCAGATAAAGTAACCCTATTTTATCCGGTGTTACACCGTGGCTGCGCAGAAACGCAGGCATGCTTTGTAACGTTAACATACCAATAGTGCTTTGGATGGTGTAAACACCAGCCAAAGTCAGAAGCAGTAACGAGACATGACGGGAGCTTGAAATATTGTGCGTCATAATGCAATGCTCACATCCAGCCCAATATTCAAGCCCTTACTCATCATACTGAGCGTATGGCCTTTCGAGAAACTCGAAACACGGTACTTTTTATTGCCCAAGTTTTCGCCATAAAGCTTAATATTGACACCATGAGCCATCTCTAAACTTAATGAGGCGTCATAGAGAGTATATGCACCTTGTTCAAGGGTATTCGCTTCATCAAAGTAGCTTTTTGAATAGTGACGGGCACCAGCATTGGCATAGAGATTTCCTGGCAAAAATGTCTGTTGAATCAGATAGTCGATACCTGCATTAAGCATGATATCTGGAGCATAAGGCAGACGTTTGCCGTTGTAACTTACGCCAGTTATTATATCGGTTGCATGAGTGAAATTTGATTTACCAACGCTACCACCAAGAGAAAATCTGAGCCCCTGCATTGGCTTGATTTGGCTACTCAGCTCAATACCTTTACTTTCTGCTTTTCCGGCATTGCGAATAGATTGCATGCCAATAGGCCCAACATAGATCTGTTTGTCTTTTGAATAGATATAATAAATCGCGCTGTTTAATGTCACGGCATCATCAAAGAATGCGCTATTCCAGCCGAATTCATAATTATCTGAAAGTTCGGTATCGTAAGGTTTTCTATCCTCTGCAGAGGAAATAATGTTATTGAAGCCGCCGGGTTTATAACCTTTCGTGGCAGAAATATAGAAACGGGTATCAGGTGTGAATTGCCAGCCTAAAGTCGCTTTAGGTGTAAATTCATTGTTGGAAACTTGATTATCAAAAGCGTCGATTGCCATCGTGCCAGAACGACCTGCATAGGTTATCTGCGATTTCTCATGTGATAAACGCCCGCCAAGAGTTAGATCCCATTGAGAAGTAAGCGGGAATTTAACCTCACTAAATAGCGCCAGTGATTTTGTCTTAATGGTGTTCAGGGAATCGCTATAGTAACCAGGATAAGCACCAACCAGGTGTTTACTACTTTCATCTGAGAACCAACCACCAAGAACACTGGTTATTCCATTTGAATAGTTGGAATTTAAACGCAATTCTTGGGTGGTGGCATGGTGTTTCTCTTTCCATTTACCTCCGATGAAATTACGGAAAATATCGCGATCCTGATAGGAAGTGACACTGGTTAATGTATTGTTGCCGAAATCATATTCAGCCTTCAGTGCATAACTGTTGACTCGCCGTTTTAAATCAGGAATAGGGCCATCGTACTCTTTCCGACGGAATTGCTCGTCGGTTAAATAGAGCTCTTCATGTGAATTGAGATCTTCGTGAGCAAAGCTAAGTTCAGCACTGAAAGGTGAATCATCCGGTGCGAATGTCAGTTGGCCTTTACCTAACCAAGTTTTACTGGAGTCAATGTTTTTACGATTTGATGCATCAATTTGCCCTGGTTCTTTTACCCAGCGTAGATTCGTACTGCCATAAAGAATGCCTTCGATAAGAGGTGTTGATCCGCTGAATGAACCGCCTTGCTTCAATTTAGAATAATTACCAGATAAGTTAAGCCAAGGGCCTTCTTTAGGGGAACGGGTAACAATATTGATAACTCCCGCTTGGGCATTTCCTCCGTATAAAGTGCCTTGAGGGCCACGTAATAATTCTACGCGTTCTACATTAATTAATTCTTGAGTTAGGAATTGATGATCCTGATGCACACCATCAACATAAATTCGAACAGAAGGTGAATAATAATCAGGTGAACTGATACCCCGAATTGTTGTTGCTGAATAGGTCCGGTTACCGCGAGAGCGAATTTGTAAACCAGGGAAGGCACGCTCAAGATCCTGCACTTGGGTAATCCCTGCTTGCTCAAGTTCTTCGCCAGTTTTAACCAAAATGCTGCCATTAATTTTATTTAATGCTTCTTCCTGTTTGTTAGCCGTCACGATCAAAACGTCTTTTTTCGCTTCAGATGTATGTTCCGCCCAGGCTACGGGTGTAATTAAGCAACATAAGACAGACGCTTTAGCATATTTTTTTTTCATATAAGTACTCGTTATGCCCTTTCAAATCATGTTTTACAAAAATCAGGTATGGTAAAACGAAAAAAATTTATCAGGGAGACTAACGGGAGTAGAAAAATAGGGCTAACGGGATAGGGACAAAAGTAGCGCGATACGTACTATTGATAATGATTATCATTAATGATAAATTGCGTGATATTTACATTATGTGTATATATAAAATAAAAATATAATGAATTTAGCACGCACAATATACTGTTTTTATTGTGTAAATAGCTTTTGAAATGGAATCTGATGCTAATTTTACAGGGGATCTCATGAAGACGATTTATAGCGAGAAATTGTGCATTTTCACTGCTGACCATTGTAATTATACACGTCCACAGGTGATAGAAAATAATATAATTCCTCCGTTACTCACGGAGGAAGTATCTGACGGAATTCATATAAACCGTATTTGTCTCGATCTTAACAAAGATTTAACAGAATATTGTGAAGGGCCGCCAACGGTATCAATTGCTTTTGTTCTAAGTGGTAAAGGAAAAATGGCGATTGAAAAGGGGGATATTTTAGATATTAATCCGGGAACAATGATATTTTTCTATTCACCTAAAAAAACACGAGGTATGAATTTCTTTGGTAGTGGAAAATGGCATATTCTCGATATTCGTTTTTCTCTGAACGAAATTGAAGCTCAGGAATTGCCATCTTTTACCAAATTAGCGACTAGTTTTGAAAAAAATGTTAGTTACAGTAACGTATTAATGATGGCTAGTCCTATCCATCCGCCATTTATGCAGATAGTCAATCAAATAAAAGAATGTCAATTAAATGGTAACGTCCGCAAGGTTTATTTAAAGGCAAAAGCGTTAGAAATTCTCGCGTGTGTGACGGCTCAAGTTTATGATTGCCAATATAATGCGATTAACAGCTTACAGCGTCGTGCTGTTTACAATGCAATAAAAATAATTAATAGCGACTATCATTACCCTTGGACAATAAAATCATTATCAAGAGCAGTAGGTTTGAATGAACGGAAATTAAAAGAGGGGTTCCGAGCGGTTGTTTTTCGTACCTTCCATCAATATCTGGAAAATGTTCGTATGACCACAGCAGAAGATTTATTGAAAAAAGGGATGAGTGTTATTGAAGTTGCTACAGCGGTAGGTTACTCCAGTCCAAGCCATTTTTCTAAACGTTTTCGGCAACATTATTTGATCAATCCGAAAGCATGGCAGGCGAAATATGCTGTGAATCATACAATAATGACAGAATATATTGCAGTAGGAAGTCAATAGAAGAATAGAAGGTTTGATCATGACAACAATTTGTTGATTGATATTATAGTACTCTCATACGGAAACTGTTTAAGTTTAATAAAACAAATTCTCCTTTAAAGGCCAGTAACTAGTAATAAAAAGCAAAGCATGCAAGTTCAGAGCTCCAGTCGGAAAGAAAATTGTAAGATAGCCAAAGATTATGATCGTGAACTCTGTTGGCTCCGGCATCTGGTTGAAAGTGCTGGTATGGCAGCCTGATATGCAAAAATAATGTATTTTTCCTGCGGCTGTAGTAATAGGAAAGAAGAGATAAGTTCAGAGATAATACTACCTCTGAACTTATATCGCTATATCAACAAGTTACCGAAATTATTTCAATTCCAGTTCATTCATGGCAGCGATGCTGAACCCGCCATCAACATGCAGGATCTCACCAGTAATACCACCAGCCAGATTAGAACACAGGAATGCAGCAGCATTACCTACATCTTCTGTGGTAACGGTACGACGGATAGGCGTGACAGATTCACAGTGTGCCAGCATTTTACGGAATTCTTTGATACCAGACGCGGCCAAAGTGCGGATTGGGCCTGCGGAAATACCATTAACACGAACACCTTCGGCACCCATAGCATTTGCCATGTAACGTACGTTTGCTTCCAGAGACGCTTTTGCTAATCCCATAACGTTGTAGTTAGGGATTGCACGCTCTGCACCTAAATAGCTTAAGGTAAGCAGGGCTGAGTCAGGGTTCAGCATGCTGCGACAGGCTTTTGCCAACGCAACAAAGCTGTATGCACTGATATCATGTGCAATTTTGAAGCCTTCGCGATTGACGGCATTGACATAATCCCCGTCAAGTTGTTCAGCAGGTGCGTAGCCGATAGAGTGAACAAAACCGTCGAATTTAGGCCATACCTTACCCAGTTCAGCGAACAATGCGTCGATACTTTCATCTTTAGCCACGTCGCATGGCAGAACGATGTTCGAATTCAATGATGCAGCGAATTCTTCGACACGAGGTTTCAATTTGTCATTTTGGTAGGTAAAAGCCAGTTCAGCACCTTGATCGTGCATTGCCTTAGCAATTCCATAGGCAATAGACAGTTTACTGGCGACGCCAGTGATTAGAATGCGCTTGCCGGTCATGAAACCCATAGCAGTTCCTTATTGTTCTTAATGTTCAAAATACCAAAGTTAATATCATAGAGTAATAATATACCTACTATAACTAGGGTATTCATTGTTAATAAACGGGTATGATTCTACCACGCTGGAAAAAAATGTGGTGAGTTTCCACTGCTGTTCCGATCAGTGATAAAATTTACCCAATAAAATCAAGTGATATCCTGTCTCCATGCTTCGGCGGACAGCGGTTCGCCAAAATGGCTGGCTATCAACTTGCGCGTAATATCATGTAATGGAGAGGCCAGCACTTCGGCTGTATTACCGCGCTCTACGACTTCCCCCTGATGCATGACCAACACCTGATCACTGATATGTTTCATCATACCGAGGTGCTGGGTAACGTATATATAGGCAATACCATGTTTCTCCTGTAATTCCAGCATCAGATTAATAATCTGAGAACGCATAGACATATCAAGAGAAGCCAATGCTTCATCAGCAACAATAATTTGAGGTTGTAATATTAGTGCTCGTGCCAGTGCTACACGCTGCTTCTGACCTGAAGCCAGCATATGTGGGTAATAATTGGCATGATCGGGCAGCAGTCCGACTTGGCGTAATGTCTGATTGATACGTTTTTCCCGTTCAGAAGGAGAAAGTTTTGTATTCAGGATCAAAGGCATATCCAGAATCTGACCAATCCGTTGACGGGGATTTAATGACGTACTGGGATCTTGAAAAATCATACGGATGAGCTGGCTGCGGTAACTATAGTCCCCATAAGCCAGTTTATGGTTTTTGATTAAGATTTCACCTGATGTAGGTTCGATAACCCCTGACAGCATTCTGGCCAGCGTAGATTTGCCTGAGCCATTCTCTCCGATAATCGCCAGCGTTTTTCTGGGCTGCAAAGTAAAACTTACGGGCTTCACGGCATCAAGATAATGGCGGCGGAAAAATCCGGTACGATAGCGGAATGTTTTCGTCAGGTTTTTAACTTCCAATAATGTCTCGACCATTTATTGTTCCTCCATGTTCAAGGGGAAATGACAGGCAAAAGTATGACTTTTGACTCCCCGCAATCGTGGCGTTTCAATGCAGGTCTTTTGGGCATAAGGACAACGAGGCCCAAGACGGCATCCAATCGGTAAATGTTCCAATGATGGAATCACACCGGGTAGGGTGTTCAGGCGACTTTTATGGGGTAGTGGGCTACCGAAGTCAGGAATCGAGCGGATCAATGCCTGTGTATAAGGGTGGCGAGGAGTGACTAGCAACTCATCAGGTGTAGCACTTTCCACCGTTTGACCACAATATAATACGTTGATTCGCTTTACCAATTTACTCATCATTTGCAGATCATGGCTAATCAACAAAATCGTCATGTTGTTGTTTTGATTCAGGATAGATAGTAAACGGAATATTTGGGCCTGCGTTGTTGGTTCCATTGCATTGGTTGGTTCATCCGCAATCAGCAATCTTGGCTGATTGGCAAGTGCAATGGCAATCATCACTTTTTGACACTCTCCATCTGTTAACTCATAAGGATAAGAGTTCATAATGTCATGGTGATCTTTGATACCTACCCGATGAAGCAATTCAATAGCACGGCGTTTTTTCCAGTTAAATCGTTGCCACCAACGACCTTTAAATGTCCAGCCGGGAATAGATTGAATAAGTTGTTTACCAATACTTTCCGATGGATCGAGGCATGATTGGGGTTCTTGAAATATCATTGAAATATTGTGACCAATAACTTTACGGCGCTGTTTTGGTGTCAGGCGCAATAAGTCAATATCATTAAAGCGGAAACGATCTGCGGTAACTGTAAGATTATCTTTTGTGACACCACAGATAGCCTTGGCGATTAGGCTCTTACCAGAACCTGATTCACCAGCCAGTCCAAGTATTTCACCTTCGGTTAACGAAATACTCATCCTGTCAACGGCTTTGACAGGGCCTTCTGCCGTTATGAATTCAATTGTAAGATTACGGATATCGAGTAACGGCATTATTCGACTCCTGCATTAATAGCGCGGTGCAGGCCATCACCAAGTAAGTTAACCAGCAGGACGCTGAGCATAATCGCTGTACCGGGCAACATCACTGTCCAAGGGGCAGTGTAGATTAATTCCAGTGATCCACCGAGCATAGCTCCCCATTCAGGTGATGGCAATTGTGCACCAAGATTGAGAAAACCTAAGGCTGCAATATCAAGGATGGCAATAGAGAAAGTACGCGTTAATTCACTGACTATTACAGCAGTAATATTCGGAAAAATGGCATAACGTAGAATATGATAATTTGAAGCGCCATCCAAACGGGCAGAAATAATATATTCTTTATCCAACTCGTCGTGTACAGCGGTATAAATGGTCCGTACGATCCTTGGTAATAAGGCCAGCCAGATAGCAATCATCGCATGTTGTAGACTGGCTCCCGCAAAAGCAACCACAATGATAGCCAATAACAGTGAGGGAATAGAAAGTAAGGTGTCAAGAATGTGGTTTAGAATTGCAGATTTCAACCCATGTGTTATGCCAGCAAGGCTGCCGATAAATAATCCAACAATGGCCGCTGCTGTAGTCACAATCAACGCCGCACCAAAAGTAGAAGAAGTGCCAATCAATAACCGGCTAAAAATATCCCGCCCAAGATCATCTGTGCCAAGAAAAAAGGCAACATTACCGTAATGTGACCATGAAGGGGGCATCAACTGGTCGATAAATTGCTGATCAAGCTGATATGGAGCAATATGGCTACCGAAAAGACTTAAGACAATCAAAATCAGTACGCCATAAAAACCCGTCATTGCCAGCGCGTCAGCATAGAAAAAACGCCAGATAACTTTTAGGGGCGAAGGCGTTTTCTTTTCACGGTAAAAATTATCTAAGGGCATACCATTCCTTATGTTTTAAGGGATTAGCCATCGCGCCAATAATATTTGTCAGCACGTTAACTGAAATAACTAAAGTGCCTATCACCATCACACCCGCAGAGATAGTCGAATAGTCCTGCTGACGAATGGCGCTGATAAGCCAACGCCCCAATCCCGGCCAATTGAAGACTTGTTCTGTAACCATAGCTAATGTGAGCATGGTTGAAAATTGTAATCCTAGCTTGGGGATAATGGGAGGCAGGGCATTATGCAGTAAATGACGACGGATAATCGTCAGTTTCGATAAGCCACGAATGGAAGCAGATCTTATATAGTTGGATGCGGAAACCTCTTCCGCACTATTACGCATCAGGCGAATAACATCAGTCATCGGAGCAACTGACAGCGTGATAACAGGTAAGATCATATGCAGGATGACATTCATGATCATTTCATTACGATGAGGGCTTTCTGATAACCAGGCATCAATCAGTGCGGAACCTGTTACGGGTTCCATTCGGTACAGTAAATCAATCCTGCCTGATACTGGTAACCAACCTAAATGCAGTGAAAATAAGAGAGTAAATAGCAAAGCCAGCCAGAACACGGGAATAGAAAAACCAAACAGTGCAAGCGTGCTGATAATTTTATCTGCTTTTTTATTTCGCCATACACCAGCAATAATCCCTAAAGGGATACCGATTAATAGTGCCAGAGTGAACGAAAGCAGGCAAAGTTCAAGGGTTGCCGGAAATACATCGTACAGTTGTTCAACAATTCTCTCACCATTAATGCTGGAAATACCAAAATCCCACTGTAGCAGGCCGTGAAAATAGAACAGATAAGCATCAATCAGTGATGCACCGCTTAAAGGTCCGTGAGGAGTAAAATACATCAGACTAAAGCTGATTAATGAGAGAAAAAATAACGTCACAACCAGCAATAGCAAACGACGCAGAATATAAATAATCATTTGCTTCCCTTTTCGTTTTTAGCCGGCGTAAGTTCAGTGGATATATGTTCAGTAGATATATAATGTTCCTGCTCTCGGTAAACACCGGCAAAAGAGCTATTGCCAAAAGGACTCAGAACTAATCCTTTAATGTCATAGCGAAATATCTGTGATCTCATTGGATAAGCTAGTGGTAATACAGGTAATTGTTGGGCAAGGATTTGTTGTGCAATATGATAACTTTTGATACGTGACGCGAGTTGTTGATCTAAAAGTGCCTGGTGGATTGCATTATCAAAAGTCGGATCACACCAGCGGCTTAAATTTGTTTGAGATGCGATAGCTGCACAACTGAAAAGCGGGCGGAAAAAACTATCAGGATCGTTACTGTCAGTAGACCAACCCGCTAACGTCATATCATGGGTTTTGTCCATTAATTGGTTTTCCTGAAAACGGCCTTCAACAGAGCGGATAGACATGTTAATACCAACATGCGCCAGATCTGCCTGAATCAACTCTGCCATTTTCAAAGGACTTGGATTATAGGATTGTGAAGTGGTTGGCACCCACAATGTCAATTCCAGCCCATTTAAACCCAATTTATGGAGTATCTTGCGGGCTTTTGCCGGATTATATTCGGTGATTTCAGCCCGATTATCATAAGCCCATGATGCTCTTGGTAAAATAGATGCCGCAGTTTCAGCCGTGCCATAATAGATAGCTTGCATCAACCTTTGGTTATTGATGGCATACGCAATGGCATGACGCACTTCCAGTTTATCTAATGGCGGTTTACTGGTATTGAATGCAAGATAGGCAATATTCATCCCTGAACGTAAAGTCAGGCGTAGGTTCTGATCACTATGCAGTAAGCTCCATTGGTTAGCCGTTGGATAGGCCAATACGTCACATTCACCAGTGAGTAATTTGGATATCCTGCCTGTACCACCCGCTCCGGTATCTACAACGAATTGTTCCATCAATGGCTTACCTTTCCAATAGTTATCATGCCGGACAAGACGGATATATTGCCCCATCTGATAATCTTCTAGCATGAATGGCCCTGTTCCGACGGGCTGCCAGTCAATTTGTTCCTCCCTGTTTATGTGATGCAGTTTCTGCCCGTATTCGGCAGATAATATAGGAGAATAATGAGTGGCTAAATGCCAGAGAAAAGAAGCATCAGGAGCATTCAGGCGGAACTCGACAGTATATTTATCGATTTTGCGGATATCCTGAACGGAATCACCAAACTGTAAGCTATCAAAATAGGGGTAATGCCCGCCATTGACATAATGATAATAGTGTGTTTTGTCGAATAAACGGCGGAAGCTGAAGATAACATCATCAGCGTTCATCGTACGGGTCGGAGTAAACCAGGCAGTTGATTGAAAAGCGACGTTATGACGCAAGTAAAAACGGTATGTAGCTCCATTATCCTTTACTTCCCAGCGAGAAGCTAATTCTGGCATTAAACGATAAGTTAGAGGGTCTACTTCCAGTAGACGATCATAAATCTGGGCGGCCAGAGTATCTACAGTCAGACCGCTAATAGCCATTTGAGGGTTAAAGGTGTTCAGGTTACCGTTAACGCAATAAATAAAGCCATTCTGCCGCAGGGCTGCCGGAACATAGGATATACCTTCTGATATATGTCCATGAGTCACTTTGGCAGTAGCTTTAGTCGTTTCTGGAATAGCTGTCTCAGCAGCCAGAGTGGACGCTGAAATCAATAATATGATCCAGTAAATCAAATAGCGCATATAAAACATCAGTTATGGAAAAAGTCTGGCTATTGTAACTTAACTAACCCTTCTTGCTCAAAAACAACGGGTAGATCACTATAGTGAGAAAAATTCTCAATAAAACACTTTACAATCATTATTGATAAGCATTATCATTCGCATCGTGCTGTTGAGATGTGTTTCGTGACCCCAGTCTGTTGTCTCAATATGCATGACATTGCTCACATTGCTTCCAGTATTTTTTTATTAGCCAGCTCGGGTGCTGGCTATTTTTTTATCTGTGTAACTTTCAGCATTTTTTTCTTTTTTTAGCCCATAACTCACCCATCAACAACCCATCATTTTTAAGCCATAACATGAATATTGATGTGATGTTTTTTGATTAATCCACGTAATTGATGGTATGTCAGGTTGAGTTTCTCAGCCGCTTTTTTCTGGCTGTATTGGCTTTCTGTTATTGCTTGTATAATCAGCCGCTTTTCACAGTCGTTTTGCCATTGTCTTAAATCGAGAGGTAAATCGGGAAGAAAATAGTCACTGGTTGTGTTATGGCCAGAGGTTTTCTCTGACGCCGTTTGTACCGCAGATAAAAATATTGGTGATGTTGAAAAAGGATTGATAATAACAGTAGCTAATTCATTTTGGTTATCTCCATGACGGTAGATAGAGCGCTCTATGACATTTTTCAATTCACGAACATTGCCGGGCCAATGATAATCGAGTAACTGCTGTTTGGCTTGCTCAGTAAATCCTGGAAAGAAAGGAAGGTTTAATTCCTGACACATTTGAATGGCAAAGTGTTGTGCCAGTAACATAATATCTTGTTGTCTTTGGCGCAATGGAGGGATGTTGATAACATCAAATGCCAGCCTATCGAGTAGGTCAGCTCTGAATTTTCCATGATCTGCCATAGCAGGTAAATCTTCATTGGTGGCGCAAATCAGCCGGACATCAACTTGTAAAGCCTGACTGCCCCCCACGCGTTCAAAATATCCATATTCAATCACCCTTAATAGCTTTTCTTGTACTTGCATTGGCGCAGTAGCGAGTTCGTCAAGAAACAGTGTTCCGCCATCGGCTCGTTCAAAACGCCCCAGATGCTTTGAACGTGCACTGGTAAACGCACCCGCTTCGTGACCAAAAAGCTCTGAATCCAACAAATTCTCGTTGAGGGCTGCACAGTTCAGTGAAATAAAAGGACCTTGCCACCTGGGAGAAAGATAGTGCAGACGGCGGGCAATCAGCTCCTTACCTGTTCCCCGTTCTCCCAAAACCAAAACGGGTTTATTTAATTTTGCTAATTCAGAGACTTGCTCCAAGATCTCAATAAAATTATTTGCTTCCCCTAATAGGTTATCAGTGAACTGATTCATAATTTTCCCACTAATAGATGGTGTTTTTCGCCAATTACTGGTTGATTTAACTACAATAAAATATTGTAAGAAAAAATCAAATGAAAATTAAATGATATATTTCAATGAGATAATTTAAAAATAAAAGTTGGCACATATCTTGTATTTAACTGAATGCCTTACTCTGTATCTTACTTAACAGTACACAGGCATAACATACATTCTAATGAAAGAGGTTTATGACTATGGGTATTTTTTCTCGTTTTGCTGATATCGTTAACGCTAATATCTCTTCCCTGTTGGATAAAGCAGAAGATCCACAAAAAATGATCCGCTTGATGATTCAGGAGATGGAAGATACGCTGGTGGAGATACGTTCAACATCTGCGCGTACTTTGGCTGAGAAAAAGCAGCTTTTGCGCCGTATCAGCACCGGAGAAAGTCAAATTGAAGGTTGGCAGGAAAAAGCTGTACTGGCATTGAGTAAAGACAAAGAAGATCTGGCCCGTGCTGCCTTGATTGAAAAACAAAAAGTCAGCCAATTGGTTGAAACGCTGAAAAATGAACTGTCTATTCTGGATGAAACGTTTGATCGCATCAAAGGAGAAATTGCTGAACTGGAAAACAAATTGACAGAAGCGAGGGCAAGACAGCAGTCTTTGACTTTACGTCATCAGGCGGCGGCTTCTTCCCGTGAAGTACGTCGTCAGTTAGACAGCGGTAAAATTGATGAAGCTATGGCACGTTTCGAGCAGTTTGAGCGCAGAATTGACCATATGGAAGCAGAAGCGGAAGCTGTTGGTTTGGGGAAAAAGCAATCGCTGGAACAGCAGTTTGCAGAATTGAAAGCGGATGATGAAATCAGTGCACAACTTGCTGCACTCAAGGCTAAAATGAGTGCTAAAGATTCACAGTGATAGCAAATGTTATTCGCACTTTCATTGATAACTAAGGAAAGGTAATGGCCTATATATTTCTGGGGATCCCACTGATCCTGTTTGTGCTCTTTGTGTTACCGATCTGGTTATGGTTGCATTACAGTCACCAGAATCGCGGTAAATTAGAGAACAATGAAATTCAACGTTTGGAGCAACTGGCAGAAAACGCCCGGCGTATGCAGGAGCGGATCAAAACGCTGGAAGATATTCTTGATGCAGAACATCCAAACTGGAGACAATCATAATGTCCAACTCTTACCGTGGAAAACTTTACCGTTTGCCAGAACAGGGAGTGATTAAAGGTGTATGTGCTGGGTTAGCGCATTATTTTGGTGTCCCGGTTGCGCTTATCCGTACCATAACAATATTGTCACTATTCTTTGGATTATTTGGCATAATAGTATTGGCTTACATTATCCTGACCTTTGTATTAGATCCCGCACCTGCGGGATATCAGGCAGAGGAAAACAGAGCACCATCAACCCAAAAAATGCTGGATGAAGTTGACTACCAATTGCGGGCAGGGGAAGAACGTTTGCGCCAAATGGAACGTTATGTTACTTCTGATACCTATAATGTGCGCAGCCGATTTCGTCAGCTTTAAGCGATGCTGGATAGATTTTCAGTGAGGCAACTTGAATTATTGGCAGGAGCTTATAAAGTTGCTACGGTTGCAATCCCTCGTCCATTACTCTCACCCATTGGTTGGGTGAGGGAATTTACCTGTTCGAAAAATCCAAGTCATAATAAACAAGTTATGATAAAAATGGACGATATTGGAAATACCTTTATTGAAATATAGCAGGCATAAATCATAAATAATGTCATGGTGTCCAATTCAGGAGAAACATGAAACGATTGCAAAATGAACTGACGGCACTTGTTAATCGTGGAATTGATCGCCATTTACGGCTGGCAGTAACTGGATTAAGCCGTAGTGGGAAAACAGCATTTATTACTTCTTTGGTCAATCAGCTTCTGCATGTTCACAGTGGTGCCAGATTACCGCTGTTTTCAACTGTGCGTGATGGCCGTTTATTAGGTGTAAAACGAGTACCGCAGCGGGATTTTGGTGTTTCCCGTTTCACTTATGATGAAAACATTGCTGCATTGCATAATACACCGCCTTATTGGCCAATTCCGACGCGCGGAGTGAGTGAAATCCGCCTTGCCCTGCGTTATCGTTCAGAAGGTTCTTTATTTCGTTATCTCAAAGAAACCTCTACCCTCTATCTGGAAATTGTCGATTATCCGGGAGAGTGGTTATTGGATTTACCTATGCTGGAACAGGGTTATCTGGCATGGTCACGGCAGATGAACGGATTGTTGAAAGGTGAAAGGTTAAACTGGGCTGAACCGTGGTTGGCATTATGTAAACAGTGTGACCCACTGGCACCTGCCGATGAAAATCTGTTGGCCAGAATTGCGCAGGCTTATACGGATTATTTGCACCAGTGTAAAACACAGGGGCTACATTTCATTCAGCCGGGGCGTTTTATCTTACCGGGAGATTTGACGGGAGCACCTGCACTGCAATTTTTTCCCTGGCCAGATATTGATCGAATCGGAGAACCTCAACTACTTAGAGCGGATAAAAATACCAATATTGGTATGCTGCGTGAACGATTTACGTATTACTGCAATCACATCGTAAAAGATTTTTATAAAGAACACTTTCTTCGTTTTGATAGGCAAATTGTTCTGGTTGACTGTTTGCAGCCATTAAACAGTGGCCCCCACGCTTTTAACGACATGCGTCTGGCGCTGACACAACTTATGCAGAGTTTTCATTATGGCAAGCGGACGCTATTTCGTCGTTTATTTTCGCCTTGCATTGACAAGTTAATGTTTGCAGCGAGCAAAGCGGATCATGTCACCGCGGATCAACATGCCAATCTTGTTTCCCTCCTCCAGCAACTTGTACAAGAAGCATGGCAGAATGCTGCATTTGAAGGGATCAGTATGGACTGTGTCGGCCTTGCGTCTGTTCAGGCAACTGAAAGTGGTATTGTGGTACATGAGGGAGAAAAGATCCCGGCTATCAAGGGAAACCGTTTGTCAGATGATAAGTTATTGACATTTTTTCCGGGAGAAGTGCCACAACGTTTGCCTGACAATGTTTTTTGGCAAAAGCAGGGTTTCAATTTTGAATCATTTCGGCCAAGACAAGTTAATATTGATGAGCCGTTGCCTCATATCCGCATGGACAGTGCGATGGAGTTTTTATTAGGAGACAAACTGACATGACGGACTTTTTGAAGACGGAAGCAAAGGGAACTGGCTCCTTAAAACCAAGAGTGGATTTTGATGATCTTTTATCAACATCACCAGAAATTACTTTGAAATCCCAAAAAAAATTCAATGAGCAGGAGAACGAATTCTATCCGGTTATGCCTGAATTGAATGCTGAAGCGCAGGAAAGTGAATTTGAAGGAGCAGTGAATGCCGCTTTGAAGCCTAAGCGCAGCTTGTGGAGAAAAATTTTTTCTGGCGCAGTACTGTTATTGGGTGTCAGTGTTATCGCTCAGTTTATTCAATGGATATATCAGTCATGGCAACAACAGAATTGGATTGCATTGGGTGTAGCTGCCGCAGGGAGTTTGATTATCTTTGCGGGAATAGGGGGAGTAATCAGTGAATGGCGTCGTCTTTACCGTTTACGCCAGCGGACAGAAGAACGTGATATCGCCAAAACATTGTTACAAAGTCATGGCATTAGCAAGGGACGGCAATTTTGTGAAAAACTGGCAGAACAGGCAGGTATCGGGCAACAACATCCTGTTTTACAACGTTGGCAGGCGGCTGTGCATGAAACTCACAATGATCGTGAGATAGTCATGTTATACAGCAAGCTGGTTCAACCTGTTCTGGACGAACAGGCCAAAAAAGAGATCCGCCGTTCAGCAGCAGAATCTGCACTGATGATCGCTGTCAGTCCACTTGCTGTGGTGGATATGGCCTTCATTGCATGGCGCAATATTCGTCTTATTAACCGGATTGCGGCAATATATGGAATTGAATTGGGATATTTCAGCCGTATTCGTTTATTTCGGCTGGTATTGCTGAATATTGCCTTTGCAGGTGCGTCAGATTTGGTTAGAGAAGTGGGAATGGATTGGTTATCGCAGGATATTGCTGCCCGGCTTTCAGCCCGTGCTGCGCAGGGTATTGGCGCGGGGTTACTTACGGCTCGTCTGGGAATTAAGGCAATGGAGCTATGCCGTCCTTTACCCTGGATTGATGACGATAAACCCAAGTTGGGGGATTTCCGTTATCAGTTAATTAACCAGCTTAAAAGTACGTTGGCGACTAAGTCCAAGAGTGAAGCTAAAAAGACAGGACTGTAACCAATTAGAAACCATCATCAATTAGAAGCGACTGTCACTTTAATTTGACACTTTGCTTTATTGTCAACTTTAGCTGACAAGGGGCTTCATCTATTGCACCGTAACGAGTAATATTTCAGGCGGTTATGAACATCGTGTAAATAAGGTCGGAATAAATGCGATTGGAAGTTACTTGTCAGGATCGAATTGGGCTGACTCGCGAGTTACTTGATTTATTGGTTTTAAGAAATATTGACCTGAAAGGAATTGAGATCTCTCCTGAACGTCGTATTTACCTTAGTTTTACTCAAATTGATTTCAATACCTTTCGCTTGCTGATGGCAGAAATTCGCCGTATTAATGGCGTGATAGATGTCAGGACAGTGGCTTTTATGCCGTCAGAAAAAGAGCACAGAGCGATGTGGACATTACTGGAGTCTGTGCCTGAGCCTATCTTGTCCATTGATATGAAAGGAAATATCGATTTGGCTAATCTGGCATCCCAGACATTGTTTGGCATTAGCAAAGAAAAAATCAGCCCAAAAAATATCAGCCAACTTATCAGTAATTACAATTTCCTTCGTTGGTTGGAAAGCGATCATCATCAGCCTCATTCAGCAACATTAACTATCAAAGGAAAATCTTATTTGATGGATATTACACCCATGCAACTGACTGATGAAAATCAGAAGGTTAAATGTGTGGGAGCAGTGATTATGCTACGTGTATCCGTTTATGCAGAACCTGCGCAGAAAAAACTGACAGTGAATGACGATCAGGCCTTTAAGAATATTATTGCTGTCAGTCCGAAGATGGTTCATGTTGTTGAGCAGGCCCGTAAAATGGCTATGTTGGATCTGCCTTTGTTGCTTATTGGTGATACAGGAACAGGGAAAGATGAATTTGCCAAAGCGTGTCATCTGAAAAGTTCAAGAGGAAAACAACCTTTTCTTGGACTAAATTGTGCCTCTATGCCGGATGATGTAGTAGAAAGTGAACTGTTTGGTTATGCAGCAGGTGCATATCCGAATGCACTGGAAGGTAAAAAAGGCTTTTTTGAACAGGCGAATGGCGGCACGGTTCTGTTAGATGAAATTGGTGAAATGTCACCACAAATGCAGATCAAATTACTCCGTTTTCTCAATGATGGAACATTTCGTCGTGTTGGAGAGGATAACGAAGTTAAAGTGAATGTCAGGATCATCTGTGCTACTCAGAAGAATTTGGTTGAGTTGGTGCAAAAAGGGGAATTCAGGGAAGATCTCTATTATCGGCTCAATGTATTAACAATTACTTTGCCGCCTTTACGGGAGCGTCAGGTTTTGCTAGAGAGCAAGGTGTAGAAAAACCCAAATTCTCACCTGATCTGGAACAATTCTTGTGTAGCTATCATTGGCCCGGAAATGTGAGGCAGTTGCGTAATGCTATCTACCGGGCATTAACGCAGCTTGAAGGTAACCAATTAAGCCCACAAGATATTCAGTTACCGGAATTAGAAACAGAAACTGCCTTTATCAATGAAGACATTCTGGTTGGTTCTTTAGATGAAATCAGTAAGCGTTTTGAACGTTCTGTTTTGACCCGTCTTTATCGCCACTATCCCAGTACCCGCAAGTTGGCAAAACGACTTGGTGTTTCTCATACTGCTATTGCCAATAAACTGCGTGAATATGGATTGAGTGGGAAAAAACAGACAGTTGGATTGGATTCGAATGATGAATAATATCTGCTTATACAAACAACAGAGTTTTCCCAGGGAGTAATGTTTTTCAGGAGATGAATTTTCGGTTGTTATTCCTGGCTCAGATCTCCTGAAGGCAGGCATGTCAGGAGATCTGATAAAGGAATGGGAGATGCGATGCGGGAGTTTTACAGGCTTGTATGAGAGAGGGTTTTATCATCGCAGCTAATTTTGAAATGGAAGACGGGCGGTCTGACACTTTTATTGCCAGCATACAATCAATGACATGTAGAAATGATAAGGAATAACCTGTAGGGCATTGTTTGGTTAAAGGTTGATAATGATCTGCAATATTGCGCACAATGCTGACGGGTGGTGGTTTCCCGACAATCAAAGTATGTAATACAGCCCCTAATGCATAGATATCAGTCCAGGGGCCTTGCTGTCCTTCTTCATTGATGGTGTATTGTTCGCAAGGCGTGAAACCAGGCCTGACAGTGATTTCTTCATCATCAGACAAATGTTCTGTTGTTTTTCGGGCCGATCCCAAATCAAGCAGTATTGGTAACTGATTGTTTTGAATTAAAATATTATCGAGAGAAATATCGCAGTGCAGATAACCTGCCTGATGAAGCGTATTGAGGGCATCAAACAAAGGAAACAAAATACGACATAGCCAGTTCTGCGTAATGATCTTTGGGTGTTTTAGCTGCAACAGTTTTAGTGTTATGCCCCTGTAAAACGGAGTGGCAATGTAAGCCGTACTATTCTGTTGCCAAAAACGCAAGAAACGGGGCAAACACGGATGATTAAAGCAAGACATTATATGGGCTTCGCGCATAAAACTATGAAGACCGATTTTGAATTTCTTTTGCAGACTTGAGCAACGCAGATTTAATTTCAAATCATTGCGACGGATCACAACTGCTGATGGTAGATATTCTTTAATGGCAACAGCACATTTTTTACGGTGATCCCAGGCCTTATATACGATGCCAAATCCACCTTTACCCACAATTTTCTCAATTTCAAATTCCTTGAAGCAGTACCCAATAGGTAATGCCTGCAATAATGAGTGCCTGTTATTAAAGTAGTTATAGTAGGAATTCTGCATCGGAGATGACCTCTTGAACCTTTGTTTTGTCCTCTTTACTTTTCAAGTTACTTCTTTGTTAGCTGCATCTTGAAATCCATAGGGCATACACACGATATGACGCAGGATCTATTGGTTATCATTCGAGAACTGGAATTCAAGTTCCCCTTGTTCGAGTGATACTTGTAACCGGTTATATTGTTCATCCTGGGCGCTGGCAGAGAGCAGCCGTTGGCTGATTTGTGGCAATATGGTGTTAGTCAAGATAGCATCCACCGTACGACCACCTGATTCAACCTCAGTACAACGACTGACAATATTTTCAATCATAGCGTCATCAAATGTTGCAACAATGCCATGGTTCTCCAGTAAACGTTTTTGAATTCGTCCTAATTGTAAATGGACAATATTAGTCATCACTTCATCATTCAAGGAATAGTAGGGAATCACTAACAAACGCCCCAATAAAGCCGCAGGGAATGTGTCTAATAATGGTTTACGTAATGCAGAACTGAGCTGTTCCGGCTCTGGTACGCTATTATCTTGTTGGGTATGCTGGCGGCATAATGAACTGACTAAATCGGCTCCCACATTGGATGTCAGGATAATAATGGTATTACGAAAATCAATGTGTCGGCCTTCACCATCTTCCATCCAGCCTTTGTCGAATACCTGAAAGAAAATCTCATGAACATCAGGATGTGCTTTTTCGATTTCATCCAGCAATACAACACTGTAAGGACGACGGCGAACAGCTTCGGTTAATACACCTCCTTCACCATAGCCAACATAGCCGGGAGGGGCTCCTTTCAATGTTGATACGGTGTGTGCTTCCTGAAATTCGCTCATATTGATGGTAATGAGATTTTGCTCCCCACCATATAGTGTTTCAGCCAGAGCGAGTGCTGTTTCCGTTTTACCCACACCAGAAGGACCACATAATAGAAAAACGCCAACCGGTTTATTGGGATCATCTAATTTCGCTCGTGAAGTACGTACCCGTTTTGCGATTATTTCCAATGCGTGGTATTGACCAATCACCCGCTGACTGAGTGTATCAGCCAACTGCAATACGGCTTCAATTTCATCTTTCATCATGCGGCTTAGAGGAATACCGGTCCAATCTGACACAACAGCGGAAACAACGTTACTGTCTACTGCCGCAAAAATGAGAGGCTCTTCCCCCTGTAAAGTTTTCAATTGTTGTTGCAGATCAGTTAATTCGGTATGGAGAGTCGCGGTATCATCATTCTGGTCTTGATTCAATTGGATGCGTAATTGGATAATTTTATCTGTCAGGGAAAGTTCTTGTTGCCAGCGTGCTTCTAGCTGTGCTTTTTGTTCTGCCAGAGTGGCGAGTTGATTGAAGATATTTTCTGTTCGCTGAGAGTCACCTATACCTACTTTTGCTTCTCGCTCCACAATTTCCAGTTCAACATTCAGGGCATCTATCTGATGACGGCAGTTTTCTAGCTGAGGAGGTTCTGCATGTTGGCTGACAGCAACTCTGGCACAAGCTGTGTCCAGTAATGCGATGGCTTTGTCTGGTAACTGACGGGCAGGGATGTAGCGGTGGGAGAGATGCACTGCTGCTTCGATTGCCTCATCTAATAAAAGAATACGGTGGTGTTTTTCCAGTGTATTGACCAGACTACGTAGCATTATCAGAGCTTTGGTTTCGTCAGGTTCATGAACCTGAACAACCTGAAAACGACGAGTCAAGGCAGGATCTTTTTCGATATATTTTTTATATTCTGACCAGGTTGTAGCACCCAGTGTACGTAATTGACCTCTCGCTAAGGCAGGTTTTAATAAGTTGGCGGCATCACCTGTTCCTTGTTGTCCACCGGCACCAATCAAAGTATGGATTTCATCAATAAACAAAATGATGGGGGTTGGACTGGATTGCACTTCTTCAATCACTTTTCGCAGACGGGATTCGAATTCTCCTTTAACACCCGCCCCTGCTTGTAACATGCCAATATCTAACAACCAAAGCTGAACATTCCGTAAAGGAGGAGGAACTTCGTCTGCGACAATCCTCAGTGCTAACCCTTCAATTACCGCAGTCTTACCGACACCCGCTTCACCTGTCAGTAATGGGTTATTTTGACGGCGGCGCATCAGGATATCAATGATCTGGCGGATTTCTTCATCACGTCCAGACACCGGGTCAATCTCACCATTACGGGCCCGCGCCGTTAATTCCTGACCATATTGCTGTAGCGCTGAGCCTGTTGCAGTTTGTGTTGTTGCTCCTTGTGTACCTGTTGATGATGTTGTGATCTCCTGGGCTTCATCACTGCCGTCAAATATTGCGTGAAAATTATCGATCAGGACATCTGTATTAATGCGATCAAACAGGGGAGAAATGGCTTTCAGTGCATTGCGTAGATTGAAAGTTTTCAATATGCCTATCAGTAAATGGGCACTGCGAATTTGATTAACACCGAATTTCAGTGAACCATAAACCCAAGCCCGCTCAACGGCACTGTCAATATGTTCTGAGAGGTCAGAGATAGCGCTGGCACCACGTGGCAGGCGATCCAGCGCTGTAACAATGTCTTTGGTCAACGCAGATTCATCCAGATCGAAGTGGTGGAGAAGTTTCTGTAAATCACAGTTTTGTTGCTGCATGATTTGATGTAGCCAATGCACTAACTCAACGTAAGGATTCCCCCGCAACTTGCAAAAAGCAGTGGCACCTTCTAACGATGTGAATAATGTGCGGTTAAGCTTACCAAATAGTACGGAGCGGCTGATTTCTGACATAACGTGTAATCCGTGGTGTTATCGTTGATAGTGTCTTGTAGAGAGTGATTACATTGTTGCTTAGTGGAATTGTTGCTTGGTGGAATGTTATTTAAAGAAATATTATTTAGTGGAGTTGTTAATCAGTGAAATTATGGATTATAAATTAAGTCACCACAATGGGATTTCTGTTCAATGTTGCCAAGCCAGCTACTTAATCCTAATTTTACGGGCTCTGACAGGTGAATACCTTTTATATCGGCTCGATCAAGTATCAGGCGAATATCCCATGCGTATTCGATCCCGAAATATTGATATACCCAATCACGTAGCTGTAGTGACTTTGGTTGGTTTGGTAAAAATGCTTCATACTCAGCCAGGGTTAACGGGCCGAGTTCAAGGCGGAATTTATATTGAACATCATATAATGCTGTTCCCAAAAAGGCCGATTCACCTAAACGAGGCATATTGCGTCCGGCTTTTAACCGTGCCTGATCCTGAGCTTCAATTTTCAACCATTGGGGAATATTTTGTATAACTCTTAACGGAATATTGAAGTAACTGAATAATATTTTTGCCAACCCTTCCGCGCCATGTCCCTGCCGGGATAAGTGGCCTGATAACAAATAGCGGGCGTGTTCGCTAATTGAATCTGATTGTTGTTGAGCAGGTAACCCCATACCAATCAGACAAGCAAGATAATGACAGAAGCGTTGGTTATCCTGACGATCAAGCGATACTGTTGATTGGGAATTCGCCCAAGCGCGATAGAACAGTAGTATTAGCCGATGGTGAAATAAATTAGCAAATGCGTTCAGTGTTGGATCTTGATAGTTATATTGTCGCGCATAAGTATATTCAGTGATATGGAGCGGCAATGGCCCATTTGGGCCGAACAAGCCAAAACTGTAAATCAGTATGTCATACAGTTTTGAGTTTTCGCGTTTTTGGGCTTCAGCAATGGTCGATGGGGCAAATATCATTGATGCTTTTTGACCTAGCCGTAGCAGGTCATATCGTGGTAATGGGGCTGAACCTAGCATATAGTACTCCCCGGACTGGGCGTCTATTCGGCGGAGGGTTTGAAATAGATCGAATTGCCACGGTGTCTGGGTGAGTTGTTGCCAAAAATTATCCGGCAGGTGACATATGCGATGTATGGAAATGGCACTTGTTTCGCTCATATTCATTTTTGTCTGTAATTACCGGCTATATCAGTTTCTTTTTTCCCATCCGGGCCGGCCAAAAACCGATTTTGCCACGTTGCTGGCTATAGAGAGTCATTTCAGTAAAAGAGTTCATGGTGACCAGACGCGAGAATAGTTTTTCCAGAACACTTCCCAGTAACCAGGGGCTGTTTCCGGCAAATTCCTGTTCATCCACTTCCAGTTCAATGCTGACTCCGCGGGCAAAAACGATTGGGCCGGGTTCAGGAACCCTCCGATAAATCGTTTTTAATGAACAATGGCGAATACCATTAATTTGACGGGTGATAGCTGGCTCTGAAAGATTGGCATACAGACTGAGTAATTGCCGTAATGCCTGAGTCCCTTGTTCATCATCTTTATCCATAAAATTCAGATAATTGAGATGAAGATGACTGATTAATTTCCAGGATATTGAGCCTTGTGCTAAGGCAGGGCGTGGTATGGTTGGTCTTTTAAGAAACACAATCTGGTTGATGGGGATAGAATCCAGCATAACGAAGTTATCAAGATCTTGTTGACGCAACATTGCAGATAAATCGCGGTTGGTGCACATAACATCGGCAGTCAGGAACTTGAGTTCGTTCGACCAAGGGGAATGTTGTTCATCAACAATAGAAACAAAGGATTCTGTACCAACATAACTGGTTCGGGTGCCGTAATGATGGGCATGTTCAGATAAAATGCGGGGATCACGGCGCACAGAAAAATAGGCACCATAATTGTTTTTATCATCACTGAAAGTAGACCAGAAGGGTCTGAAAATCTGTGTTTCTCTGTGTTTAATATCTGCACCATACAGATGTTTTACAGAAAAGATTTCATAATCCAGAGGCCGGACATTATCGACAACTAAATGGTACTCATTAGTACTTTCTTTTACCGAGGCACGTTCAGTCAACTTAGGGAATAAATTAATGACAGGTGTACTATTGAGGGCTAAATAAGAGGCATCAACCAGATGCTCCAAATCCGTGTCTATTTTGTCCAAAAGTAGGATCAGTTCAAACTCACTCTCTTTTTGCGTTTTTTCTAACAGAGATTGCATGCCACTAATACTGAAAAACTGGAAACGTGCTGGAAAAGCAAAATATTCCTGGATCTGACGATAGCCACTGAAAGTACGTGGATCATTAGGTAATAATGACTGATCATCATCAAACCCTTCATGATGTGGAGAAATATCAGGTAAAACCTGATATTGGGGAGTATCACCAAGGGTCTGACATACCATGCCGACGCAATGCTCCATGAGTAATTCTAACAATTGTTGGGATTGAATATCCGGCCCTGAAAGAAAGAAGACCAGTTTGTTGAGAGCCAGTTCGTTGAGGAAAAATTTTCCTTTGCAGGAGAGATGAATGCGCAGTGCACTGACAGCACCGGATTGGTGAAGATTTAAAGTTGCTAGAGGAATGTTGGCAGGGAGCTTACCCAGTTCAACTTTCTGCAAATTTAATGGTTGCAAAATAACGTCTTGTGCTGTGCTGTACTGGAATGTGATGCCATCTTTTTTCAATGTCTGACAGTGCATGAGCGTCCCACGTGGCACTAAAAACCCATGGCTGATATCCCCTTTGCTGGTATCAGGCTGGAGTTCGACGATTGTCATTGATGGAGTAGGGGCCAGATAATTAGGGTAGAGCATCTCCAGTAATTGTTGGGAAAAATTCGGAAATTCAGCATCCATTTTTAGCTGAATACGGGAAGTCAGAAAAGCAAAACCTTCCATAAGTCGTTCAACATAAGGGTCAGCAACATCAATACCATGCATACCCAGTCGGTTGGCGACTTTTGGATAACGTTCGGCAAATTCTTTGCCCATCTCACGTAAATAGACTAGTTCACGATTGTAATATTCAAGTAGTTTGTTATCCATGTATCCGTATCCTCTCGTATCTGTTTTTATCCTGCTTCTTTGATAGTGAAATAACCGTTTTCCAGGTCAATATCACTACGGAACAGGAATTCGAGTGGCCAGGGAACACACCACAAAAAACCTTTAATTTCAATGGATAATGTATTGTATAGATTCAGGGAATTAGTATCGGAAACACAACGCACTTCAAGTTCATCAGCAATAATGCGTGGTTCAAACACATGTATAGCCTTAATGATTTTGTGTTGGATATCTTCCCACTCTATTTCAGACATGCGTTTACCCGCCAGGGGTTCTAGCCCAAAGTTATAAACAGAACGGCGTATTTCTGGATACAGGGTAAGATCTTGCTCGGATTCACAGTTGATGCTATTGAGCAACCACTGTAAATCCCGCAGAACATTTTGTCGTAATGTACTGTGTGATATCAGATAGTTACTGATTGCCTCTTTTTTCTTATCGGGGTCGTTATCAGTGAGCCTATCCAGCAAGGAAGGCTGCATTCTGTCTCTGGCAGTGATACGCTTGGCATTACTCCGACTATGATAACCACCATGTATTAAAGTTATATTGTCATTCATGGAGTACCTATTAATCGTGGTGATAATGGGCAATAAGGGAAAGATTGCTGAGGCAAAGAACCTATTTTTAATTTGTCTATTTTTTTAGCTTGCTTTGAGAACTTTTATATTTATTGACCTCTTTTTCATAGGCTTGCAGGAAGTTTTCACCAAACAGAGCTGAATTTTGCTCAAATTCATTGGCTGTTTTTTGATAGTATTTGGTGAGAAATTCCCACAGTGATGTTTTGTAAGTTGACGATAAAGACAAACGTGGCATACCGCCTTCATCCCGTGCTTTCTGCTCAAGAATACCGGGATGGAAGAGTTGCAGGATATCTCTCGTAATGGCACGTACTCCCGCAATCATTCCTAATTGGTGTGCTTGTAATTCAATTAAAATATCGCGGGTCGCCTGCTCAATAGGCATAAATCCAGGCATATGATCACCAAACATCTGCACTAAAACAGATTGACCAGAAGGTAATAGCTTAAATGGATTATTGGCATCCAGTAGCATTTGAGTCATATCCGCATCAGCTTCTCGTTTCAGCATTGTGCGTGAAGCATTGAGTGCGACAATCCCTTGGGATAACTGGCTGATAAACAGGCCTAATTGATACATACGGTGTTCATCAAATTGTGGGTGGTGAAGACTTTTGAGTCCCATTCCCTCTAATAGTGACGCCAGTAATTTCCCCTCAAGTTTGATCCCGTCTGTTTGATGGGTATTGGAACTATAGCTTATTGGATCAATACCAAGCCGTTCATAAGCATGATTATCATGTGTGATATGCAGGGAATTATTAGCGTTACTCACTTGGTGCTTAACAGAGGGCTGGTGATTGGCGCTGGCCGGATAATCAGGATATTCATTTGAAGGAGCAAGGGGAAAAGGAAGAAAAATATTTTCTTTTGTTCTGGCTTCTTCTATATCTGTTTGACTTTTAGCTAAATCTTTACTGAGTTCCTTAGATATCTCTTCTGTTGTGAAGAGTGGAGGTAAAGAAGGTGGCTGAGCAATGGATTGTTTATCCTGAGCAGATATGGGCTGTGATATAGGCGCAAACTGAGAATCGGAAATTGTGGGGTTATCAGGTGATGTTAGTGGGACGGCATTATCTAACATCAAGTTTAGCGGGTCATCATTTTTGACGCGTTTCTGCTGTCTTATCGAATTGTCAGAAAATAATGCCAGTGGATCAATTTCTTTTTCTTTGTCGTCACTATGTTCAATTCTCTGGTCATCGTACTGGAATAATGTTGTGGGTGTATTGTTATTCAGAATATCTTCCTGTTGGAAGAGGGCATCTGAGTGGAACATAGTCACAGGATCTGTCGCCCGTAATTGTAGTGTCTCTAGATCGGTTGTGTTTTCAATTTGGGCTAATGGATTAATTGGGTTACGTTCATCGTTTTCCTGCTGTTGGGGGTTGAGTAGTGGGTTATTGTCATTTCCCTCTGATGTTGTCTGATGTCTGTTGGGGGAGGATGAAGTATCGGATGCAGTGAAAATCTGTTCCAGACCGTCCCAGATTTCATTGGGAATACCTGAGCAGTTGGTAGCCGATTGGGATTCCGTATTGATAACCCGAGTGGTTGCTTGCGAAGGCGCGCTTTTATTGATATCAACTGCCTGAATCTGATAATCGCCGATATTCAATACATCACCATCGCGGATTTCAACCTGACGATCCGGAGCCAATGGTATTGTGTTTAGTAACAGCTCAGATGCAGAGCCACGATTGGTAATCCGACACTCACCATCAGCAGAAATAGACACGATGGCTTGAAGCCGGGCAATAGCCTGCTCTTCATCGGGCAAAATCCAGTTATTGTCTTTGCTGCGACCGATAGTTCCCCCCGGAGGCGAAAAGTCATAACTCAATTGTGCGGGTTGATTTGTACCGGTGTTCTTAACAATGGTGAATCGCATAAGCGTAGATCCCTATTTTTTGATAAGGATAAGTTAGTAGAAATAACCTCCCTATTTCAGGGAGGTTATCGGGGTGGTCAATTGTGTAATTAGAGTGGCTTATTAGTGAAAGAATCCCATCCATAAGTGACTTCAGCGCCTTTTTTGCCTGTGAAGTCCAGAGGATAATAGCTTTCTTTATGTTTCTGGAAGACCAACCTAACAGTAGAAATATATTGATCAAATGAGAATCCAAGCGATGTGCTTGCTACCATAACATTCGTCATGACGATAGTATGCCAAAGTACATTTTCACCTCCTTGCCGCATGACTTCAATTTTAACTTCATTGATATGTTTACCTATCGTCAGATAATTAGACAAAGTGATACATGATTTATCAAAGAAGAGTCCTACAGTAATACCAGGAATTTCAACTATACCTGAACTCAATCCGCTCGACTGAGTATTAGTGGAAACAGAATTAGTCATTGTCAGTTCAAAAACATGGACGGCAGTCCAATTTTTATGGGCATCGTCACCTGATTCACCTTTAATGTCAGTAAAAGTAATATATGCGTTGTTAGACATAATCTTTGCCTTAATAGAGTTGAATGGGATGATTGAATCCAATGGATGTATATTGGAGTATGTATATACGTCTAGAAATACATGTGTATTGTTACTGGAAGCCCTCTGTGTGGGATGATTTCTGATTTTGCTTAGAGAAAATGACTTTTTAGTATCATGCTCCTTTTAGTGAGGGTAATTTTGAAACCAGACGTAGAGAAACGGTTAGTCCTTCCAATTGATAATGAGGACGCAGAAAAAACTTAGCTTGATAATATCCTGGGTTGCTCTCTATTTCTTCTACCTGAACCTCTGCGGCTGCCAGTGGCTTCTTCGCCTTAGTAAGCTGTGATGAATTGACCGGGTCACCGTCAACATAATGAGTGATCCATTCATTTAACCAACGTTCCATATCACTACGCTCCTGAAAAGTCCCAATTTTGTCGCGTACAATACATTTCAGGTAATGAGCAAAACGACAACAGGCAAATAAATAAGGCAGACGAGCGGAGAGGTTGGCATTTGCTGTAGCGTCAGGATCATAATATTCTGATGGTTTTTGCAGCGATTGGGCACCGATAAAGGCGGCCATATCGGTATTCTTACGGTGTAAAAGTGGAATAAAACCATTTTTAGCTAATTCAGCCTCACGACGATCGCTGATGGCAATCTCGGTAGGGCATTTCATATCCACACCGCCATCATCAGAGGGAAAAGTATAGCAAGGCAAATTTTCTACAATACCACCAGATTCCACACCGCGAATAGAGGTGCACCAGCCGTACAGTTTAAAGGAACGGTTGATATTGACCGCCATAGCATAAGCGGCATTTGCCCAGGTATAATTTTCATGAGTGGGGCCTTCGGTATTTTCCTCAAAATTGAAATTATCAATGGGATTAGTGAGAGCACCATAAGGTAAACGGGACAGAAAACGGGGCAATGCTAATCCGATGTAACGTACGTCTTCTGATTCGCGTAAACTACGCCAGGGGGCGTACTCCGTATTTTGGAAAATCTTAGTGAGATCACGAGGGTTAGCTAACTCCTGCCAGGATTTCATTTGCATAACACTTGGGGCAGCTCCTGAAATAAATGGACAGTGTGCTGCGGCGCTGATTTGTGCTAGCTGACGCAAAAGTTCAACATCTGGCGCGGTGTGGTCAAAATAGTAATCGCCTACCAAACAGCCGAAAGGTTCACCACCAAACTGACCGTATTCTGCTTCATAGATCTTCTTAAAGAGTGGGCTTTGGTCCCAACTGACGCCTTTGAAACGTTTTAGCGTGTTGCTTAGTTCTTTTTTGGAAAGGCACATCACACGGATTTTCAGCATTTCATCGGTTTCTGTGTTATTAACCAGATAATGCAGACCACGCCATGCGCCTTCCAGTGTCTGGAATTCATCATGATGCAGAATATGATTCATCTGTTGTGATATTTTGGTATCAATTTCAGCAATCAATGACTGGATAGTGCGGTAAGTATCGCCAGAGATGGTGACAGTATTTTCCAGTGCCTGCTGTGCCAGGGTTTTTACCGCATTTTCAACGGCATCACGTGTTTGATCACTTTGCGGACGGAATTCCTTACCGAGCAATACACTTAATTCATCAACCGTATATTCTTTCGGTGTCTGCTCTTGTTGAGCCAGGTTTTCTTGTTCAGTTGTACTCATCAATTACTCCTTATTTTCAGCACCTTCATCTGAAGCTGAAGTGCTATCTTCAGGTTTTGGCGCTTCCGCCAGTGATTTCAACAGAGCAGGATTTTGCAGTATTTCCGCAATCAGTTGTTCTGCACCACTTTTACCATCCATATAAGACAGTAAGTTTGCCAGTTGGGTACGAGCTTCCAACAGTTGAGCTAAAGGTTCTACCTTTTTAGCGATAGCATCAGGTTGAAAGTCTTCCATTTTTTCAAAAACTAACTCGACATTTAGTTTGCCATCATCTGTTAAGGTGTTATCAACCTGAAAAGCGGCTCGTGGCTTTATTGACTTCATGCGTTCGTCAAAGTTATCAATGTCAATTTCCAGAAATTTTCGATCGCTAACGTCTGGTAGGGCTTCTGTAGGTTTTCCTGCCAAATCAGCCATAACGCCCATGACAAATGGTAATTGGACAACTTTTTCTGAGCCATAAAGCTCCACATCGTATTCAATCTGAACTCGAGGAGCACGATTTCGGGCGATAAACTTTTGTCCACTGGATTTCATGACAATTTCTCCATTACTGGCTAAATAGGTAAGTTAAGAGATAAACGGGCGATATACCCTTCGTCTTGCAAGTTGCTTCTTTGCTGGTTGGATAAATACAAGAGATAACTAATTTGTATCAGTGTCAGAATTATCAGTATGGCCAAATATGATGGCGAGCTGATTTAATCCTTCTGGCGCAAGGTCATAGATAATATCGATAAAATCACGATCAATCAGGCGTTGAATACGGTCAATCATCATCGGAGCAGGGTGGCTTGGTTCGTGTGTCAGAAAATAGGTTTTCGCTTTTTCCAATAGCATGCGTGCTTCATCACGATTATTGATTTCCACTCCGTACCAATTCAATGAGGACAAACCAGCCGGAACTGCTGTATCTGTTGATGATTGCTCTATAGACGATGGGTCTATTGATGATCGCGTTGTTGCCTGCTTTATCACTGATGCAGATTTGGGTTCTCCTTTATTATCGGGCGTTATCGAAGTGGCAGTTGCGGGCCCACTTAATGCGCTAAATTCAATAACAGTATTCAGGTTTCTTAGGAATCGCGATAGTTCAGGCATATGGCCGGCGGATAAGTGCTGGCGAATAATATCAAGCAGAGCAGTAACCTGATCGCGAATGATGGCTAATGCTGATATTTCCGGGCTGTCAGTTTGCTGTTTTAACTCATCTTGCAGGCGGGTTCGCCCTCCGGTGTAACCACTAATTTCTGTTATCGAACCATCAAGCAGTGAGCAAACTTCCCGGAATGACAATTCTTGCGAAATACTTTTCAGCAGAATGGAATATTGCACTTTTATTGAGAGAGGGGCACCATCTTCAATATCTGCCAGTGCATTGAGGCGAAATAAGGGATCGTATTCACCATCAAATTCCAGTCTTGGCCATACCTCTTCCCAATAGTGCTCCAGTGTTTGCCGGAGTAGCGTCAGACCAGCGGCATAGCCACATATTCCCTGAGTTTCTACCCATGCATGCATGAGAGCGATGATAATACGCAGATCTTTGGTGCGGGACAGCAGTAGCGTTGTAGCTTGTTTTTCCACTTCTAACCAATCGGGTGGTTCCGCAGGGATAACAAAATCACCAAACTGTTGCTCTGCTTTTCCGATAATGCTTTGTTCTAGTAACAGAAATACATCATCGTATTCGAGGTTTTCCCCACAGGGAGACTCTTCACTGATTGGCGCAAGTAAAGCTTCAATATTCATGGTGTTTTCATACTCTTCAGGTTCGGGCAGGAGAAATCAGGCAGTTTAAATGGACTGAAAATACTATTTGGTGTGAACTCCAGTAAAACTGTATGCCCTTTGATATTAAACATTGCCTGTAAGCCAGCATCATCACTTTGAGTTGAATTTCCAGTTCTGTTTTGCCAAATACGCTTCGCTTGATCCAGCAATCGGTTCAGTGCCCAGGGGCCAGAAGTCGATAAGTTCGCCGTTGTGCCATTTTCTAAATTTAATTGAATGCGAGCCTGATTGGTTCCCGCAGAGCCCGGCCAGCTAATGAGCTGCGAAAATTGAGGGCCGTGACTATATTGCAGTCGTTGTCCATCAACATCCAGTACCATACTCAATATTTCATTATCCATACTGATTGGGCGAACCATGATATGAAATGACGGTGTGAGAGCTCCACTGGAAAAGAGAGTATCGCGAATAACCTGTGCCTGCTGGAAAGGTTTGAGTAATTTTTCTCCACCGGGTATAGGCTTACCATCTACCCCCGGCATAAATCGCCATCCTGGCTGAGTTGTATCAACCTTACCCACTAAATTTTTTTGGAAGAAACTGTCCATTAAACCTTTTCCGGGAGCAAACATCCGTGTCATGTCATCAGGTTTGATATCTTTGTACGCTTTAGGCATCAACGGATAACGATTGGCAATAGCCTGTTGGCAAAAACCCCCTATTTCTGCCCCAAGATGTTTGCCGACATTTTTCATATCGCTGATTTGTGTATCACTACTGGCTCCAATTGCCAGGGCAGAAATCATATCTCTGAATGGTATTGGCAGGCGTTCAGATGCCGTTTGTAGCTGGGTAATAATATTGTTGGGAGGAAAAGGCATACCTGTATTGACGGCATTTTGCACTGAAGCCAGATATTGATATAAGTCACCGATTTTTTTCAGTATATCGTCAAAAGGTATTTTTTTATTTTTTCCATCAGGGCTTTTTGCCAGCGCGGTAATTTGTGCAAAATGTTCTGCTAACACTTGCTCTGGTGACGGTTGGCCATTATCCGGCAAGATTTGTTTCGGAGCTAAATTTGTTAACTTATTGTTTATTAAATTATTGTTTGTTAATTGACTACTGACTTTACCTGTAGCCTTCTTCATAAGGCTGTTGAGTTGACTATTAGTCAGTGCGACATTTTTGCTGATATTGATTAGCAAGGTACGCATCGGTGAAGCCGAAGAAGAGAGCAAACGTGCTGTGCTGGCACGTTGATTTAATTCATTAATATTGTTCAAACGAATATCAGTCAGATATTTGTCCCATTGATAAATATAGTCATTGATATAAAACTGTCGGACAGATAATTCGAGATCTTTAACTGACTGTTTTCTCACATAAGAACCCAGTACCCAATTATCCTGTGAATTCAAAGTGACAAGAAAAGTCATGAGATCTTTCCCGATACTTCTTTTATAACCCGCAGGGGTGAACATGCCCGGTATGCCACTGGTTATTGGTGCTCCACTAATGCGTGAGAAAGCTAATTCAGCTTGAGGACCAGCAAGTGTGACTAAATTTACTGATGTTAAATTGGGGTCAAGTAACACATTGTGTTTCAGGATATTGTAGGCACGTTGTGCAGGGGGAATGCTGCCAATTAATGCTTGTTTCTGTTCAACCAGATAGTCATTACGAATATACGGCGATGTAACAACCTGATTATCCAGTAATTGGCTGAGATGCCCGTTAAGTTGTTGCAGTTGTGCCTGAGTTGTTTCTGGATCTAAGTGTGCTTTCAGATATTGCATCACCCAATTACGCAGAAACTCACCGTCATAGTGTTTGGGCTGATATAACATCTGATACGCTTTTAACGTATTGTAAGTTTCCTCTGTATTATTGTCGTTAGCATTGTGTAGTTGGCTGGTGATTAACTTTGTTATTTGTGGCAATAGTAGTGTTTGCAGTGCTTTCATATACAGAGTATGACTTGCATTACTGACTTGTTCACCACTATATAATCCCATGCGGTAAGATATTGGGGGATCATCCAGCGAAAAGTTCTGGCTTTTAGCGAGGTTGGCCAGACTGTTCAAAATCGGCAATAGATTATAGGTGTTATTTATCTCGTCGGTGTCATCATGATTTTTATTTAATTCAGTGCCCTGACGCAAAATGGTCGGAATTTTAGCCTGAACTTCCATCAGATAATTTTTATTATTGTTGTAACTGGTCAAAAATAAAGTGGTGACTAAGACCAGAATTGCTATTAATGCCATGTTGCCTAACCAATTAAGCAGGCGATTTTGGTATACCCACCAACGATTGTAGCTGGCGAGCCCTGCCTCCTGAAAAATACTGTCCAGTAAATTTTTCAGGAAATAAGTCTGGCGAGTCTGGGGTTGATATAAAATTCCTTTATCATCATTATTTCCCCATGACATTGAAATACTGTCATTGTCTGTTGGCAATTGGAAATTGTGGTTAAATTTATCCATGACACCATCAAATGGTTTCCCTTCCTGTGTTCCACTGGTGAAATAGAGTCCTCGTGGATAACTGGGGACTTCAAATCCTGATCTTGCGAATACAATTTCAAGATATTGCGCAATGCGTGGACGTAAAGCAGCAAATTCTTGTGGAAACAGATAACTCTCGGCACATTGCCGCGGATTAGACTCGTTTAAGAGAATATAGGGTAATTCTGCATCCAGTCGCAGTTGTAACTGGTTGTATTGTTCCTCAAATATCGAATTAATATTCCAGTCAGTTTTTTTGTCTTGTGGGAATGTTAACCCCCAAATTTGTTCACGTGATGCTTTATCAAAATGGGTAAAATAGGCGTTAAATCCTTTTAGTAAATCAGTCTTAGTAATGAAAATGTAAATAGGAAATTGGATCTTAAGTTTTTCACGTAATTCAGACAGGCGTCTGCGTAACATATAAGCGTGTTGATCACGGGCTTCTGTTGATGGATTCAGTAAGTCTTCCACACTGATAGTAAGGATGATCCCATTGATTGGTTGCCGTGTACGGTATTTTTTTAACAACCTGATAAAAGTTTGCCATTCTCTGTTGTTTGCTGCGTGTAGATTATTATCATGACTGGTATAGCGACCTGTGGTATCAAGCAGGACGGCTTTATTCGTAAACCACCAGTTACAGCTATTCATATCTCCCATGCTGTATAGAGCAGATTTCCCGAAATAGTCTAATAGTGGGAAATTCAGCCCGGAATTTGCCAGCGCTGTTGTTTTACCTGAATGTGGGGCACCAATAACGAGATACCAGGGTAATTGGTATAAATATTGACGGCTTAGCAGCCCCCTCCAGCCAGGTTTAGGTTTGCCGTTTAAACCGGAAAAATAGCCGGAAAAATAAGCTTTTCTCAATAATTTTACGGCGTCAGAAAAGCGTTCTGACAACGTGAGATATTGTTCATTGTGTTTTTTGTCCTGTTTCTGTTCTTTTTCATCGTCCTTAATGATATTCAATTGGTTAGCTAATTTTTTGTTAAGCCATGTCTGATATAGCAGGGGAATTAACTGACTTAAGAGCCAGGCTAAGAAAAGTGAAATAATGGTAAAGATTCGTACGAATTTTGATTCAAAAGGAACTGCGTTACCGACAGAAATAATGGGCCCTATGAACCAGATAATGACAGAAATTGCCGTTATACTGAGAAAACTCCACATTAATCTGCTGGTAAGGATAGAAAGGAGTACATTCAACATCTTAGTTTCCTTACTTTATTTGATCGGCTGGAGAAACTAACAGTGTGATTTCTACTCGTCTGTTTTTAGCCCGGTTACTGGGAGTATCATTAGGGACAAGAGGATCACTTGCGCCTCTTCCCTCAGTTTTAACTCGCTCAGGCTGATTCAGATAATGCTGAAGTTCTCTCTGGACAGATTTCGCTCTGGCCAGCGATAAAGAGTAGTTAGAGACGAAACGAGAATAGATAGGGATATTATCGGTATATCCGACGACTAAAATTTCACCTTTATAATGATTCATCGCTTCCGCAATATGCCTGATAACATCCAGATAACTGCTTCTGATTTGTGTTGAAGCTGATTTGAATAAACCGTCTCCTTTCAAGGTGATGATGCTTCTATCAGCCAGATCGGTTACAGTTAATAGCCCGGCTGAGATTTCATCCCGTAATCTGCTTTGTAGATTCAGCGTCGGAGGAACAGGTGGGGATATCCGATCATCAATGGTTACATTTGGCAGATTGGTCTGATAGAGAGATGATAAAACCGGGGTAGATATATCACTTAATCGCCAATTCAGGCCGATATACAAGATACAGCTCAGAAAACACAATAATGCTATACAAATCCACATAGGCAAAAAAGGTCTCCAGAGTTTGTTGGGTTTTATGATGACTTGTACATTGGGAGATAATTCGGCAGGATGATTGCCGCGGATTGAGCGAATTAACTGAAACAGGCGTTGTTTTAGCGTTTCTAACTGAGAACGTCCGTTGTCCATGATGCGATAACGTCCTTCAAATCCAAGTTGGAGACAAAAATTAATCAGCTCCAATAGAAATAAATTTTCTTTGGGATTTTGTGATAATTTAGCCAACAATTGGAAGAATTTTTCACCTCCCCAGGTTTCATTATGAAAAGTGACCAGTAATCCACTACCTGACCAAACACTGCGACTTCCCCAAGGTGTCAGTGCGGCGGCTTCGTCCAGTGCGGTACATAGACAGTAGCGTGCGCCAATAATGACTTCATAGGGTTGTTTGGCATGCTGACATGCGACTTCAAAACGTCGGATTTCATCAATCAATTTTTGACGTAAGCCCGCTGGATCAGGATGAACAGTTGTATGCCGGATTTGGGGAAGCGTATTCAGCAGAGGATTTGCAGCAGCAACCAGAGGATTATCATTGGCTTTACCAGAAAACCATGAATGCTCAATCTTCTGCATTTCTTGTCTTATCATAGGCGTCATTACCTCTATTTAGGCTGATCACGGACAGCCCAAAATTCCATATTTAAACCGGGGAACTCACCAGCCAAATGCAATGCAAAGCCACCCGATTTATCCATTTGTTTCCATAAATCCCCGTCTTTTTCCAGTTCAAAATAGATATATCCTGAGTGCCAAGGGATTTGTCTCGGCACGGATGGCAGAGCTCGTATTGAAATACCGGGTAATTGCAACTGAACCAGTTCTCGTATACGACCGACGGGGGCAATTTTCATTTGGGCCGGGAAATGACTCATTAATGTGTCATTGGCGATATCAGCGCAGACAGCCAGAATAAAGCTGAATGTATTGACCATACTGGCGTTGGGTAATGTGGCGATGTTCAAACCATGAGAATATTCTGTCAATGGGAGCTGGATGGCATGTTCTTCCAAAATGATTGACAACCCTTGACGCAACTGAAACATGAGTTGATTGAAACACAGTGTCAAATTGTTGTGATCATAGAGTGGAAAAATTTCTTCCGGCACTCGGTTTTGGGAAAACGTTGCCAATTCAGTGGCAAATTGCAGCCACTCACTAAATAGCCTCTCCGGATGCAGCAACGATATATTCCGTATGTGGTTGACCTGACCACTATAGCGATTAACCAGGGACAGCAGCAGGAAGTCCATGATTTCGGAATCATTGTGGCGTCCCAATTGTAACAAACGTTGACTTATCTGCTGGCGGCGTTGCTCTAATAACCCCTGGATGTCGGTGATAAATCCTACCACTTGTGGGCTGGCGTAACAGTTAAGCAGGGGAGGAATAAATTGTTGATCAAGATAGATTTTGTTATCGATGGTTCTATTTATGACATGTACAATGCTCAATGAAGTCCATTCTGGTGTCAGATCAGACTCCAGCATCAGGCGCAAGCGCATTTTGCCAAATTGTACAGCGGCACTCCCGACTGACATGGCATTAAAATCATTCACTTCGGCTTCAAAGCTGACAAAACGTGCCAAAGAGTCTTTTTTTTCACTGAAAATGACTTCTTCTCTGCCCCGCCGAAAAAGAGGAACAGCGAGTACTACATTAACATCTGTCTGATTTTCAGTGAGTTGTAAAGGATCGGGGGCATGTGCACCGTCAAAACTGAATGGAGTTCCATCCGGAAAAATACCACTCGCTGAGGAAAGCATGACTTTACCCTGATTGAGGAGTTCCTGATCCAGTTCGAGTGTCAGAAAACCCCAGTAATAGGACATTTGGGATTTTCCCCAGTCGCGGACATAAGCTTCCAGATAGTTTTCAGCCTGTTGGAAATGATGAGGGCGCAGAAACATGCCTTCTGTCCAAATGACTTTTTCTGATCTATTCATGATTTTTTCAGTTTCCTGCGGCACAATTTGAAGTGGAACTTATTGAGCTGGAGCTTAAGCCTTTACCAGTAACCTTAACGCACACTTGTAGTTCATCGGGGGCAGAACGCCAGAATTCATAAAAAGGGAGCTTTTCTGGTACGGGGACTGAAAACGAAATACGCCATTTCTTGCCATCTAATTGTTTATACTCTGCAATAATTCCTATATAGCTAATTTCTGGCTGATTTTTCTCCAATAAATAATGTGTACGTTCGAAAGGAAGTATAAAAAATCGATCTTCATTGACCAATTTATCGCCCAGTGTATCTTTCGCTTTGTCTTGTAGTGAAAAAAAGTCTGCCGACATAAATTCTTCATTCGATTGCAATAAAAAAACATGTATTTTCAGTGGAGCTGAATCATTTACATTAGATGCAATACTGAAAATTAATTTATAAGGGGGCAACTTTTCCGGTTGCGATGAACAGCCTGTCATTATTAAGAGAAGTGATATTAATAAAAACGACGGTAGAAATATCCTCTTAATCCAATAATTAATTGAATATAATGTTTTGATCAAGATTGTTTTTCTCAGTGAAAAACGCAATATCATAAAGTTCATTAATTATTCAGGCATAGCCAGCATTGAATAAAATAAAAAGTCAAGTGTATCAGGCCGCTGAAATAAGCACTTTTGTCTGACTGGGAGTAATGCGGGCACCTACGGCGTTCGTTGAATTCTGCATAGTGAGACTTGTCAGCCGTGTTACTGGTGAGCCTTTGATTAAGACAGAGTTGGCCCCTAATGTATGTCTGGCTGGTCCCATTACTGTTCCTGAAGCCACTCCCATATTAACTCCAGCGTTATCTCCTGTTGTCATGGGAAAGTTTGTCGCTATGTTATGTACAGGAGAGCCTGCAAATAAGATATTCATGGCATTAGTGATGCCGGTAGGCCCTTGTATCCATTCCACCCCCTTGAGTATTGGCAAACATGATATCTCCTTAACCAATATGAATTTGTTCGGCATCTATTTTGGTGACCGCTTTTGCAGACATCATGGTGTTTTGGGCATGCAATCGGATATAGCTTTCAGCCTGCATATCTAATTGGCCTGCCTGAACCTGTTCTGTCTGCGTGGTATGACGAAACAGTCGGTTACTAAGCTGTGTTACTGTCTGCCAAACAGACTCAAATTTATTGCCAACCAGTTGGGTGATGGATACCCATGCAGACAGTGATTCACCACTGTATTGCATTTTGCTGATATGGCAGTTTCCAGTGCTGGCAGCAATATTCAGTCCGTTGCTGTTTAAACTTAAATCTCCCTGAGAAGAGATAGCCAGATCACCAGGCACGCTGATTTCTGCCGGATGATGCTGTTCTGCTCGCTCTAATACGGCCAAAACCCAGAGTTGACTATCGACTGTCATCACTAAAACAGTATCTCCCGGTTCGGGGGTCAGCAGGCAACTGGCAGCTCGTCGGCAGTGCCATCCCCGGTTGTTACTTTCCACTATTAAACTACCATCCTGAAGGTGATTAACAACCTGACCTGCAATTTGGTGTAAGGGTTGTTCGGTAGTAAGAGGGTGTGAAGAAAGCGCATAAGAAGGTTTTGACATTTTGATTCTCCCGGTTAAATCTTGCGTTGCATACTCCACTCTTCGGCGGCAAACAGTTCAGGATCATTTTCCAGTATGCCACGACGGTCAGAAAACAGTGCTTCAGCCTGTTGGGCACGGTGAAAAAGTGTTCTCATAAAGTGTGCTGTGCGAAAGTCACTATTGTTGACATTGGCATAGGAAAGATCGGCATAAGACATGTCACAGCCGGTAAATCGTACATTCACTGCATGTGCTTTGTGCATGATGGCCTGGATTAATTTGCTTTGCCTGAAATCAGCGGATTCAAGACAGGCACCGACGAAAATCGCCTGTTCAAACAGACTATTGCTGCAACATGCCTGGGTTAAATCTGCTTCAATGAATAAAGCCTGGGTTGCATTGACATTCGATAACATTGCACCTTGTAAAGTGGCACCTTTGAAATTACAGTTAGTTAATCTTGCTTGATTGAAGTTTGCTGCTTCAAGTTGACAGTCTGTGAACAAGCACTCTTTGAGTTGTTGTTTCTGATAGTCCTGACCACGGAGATCACATTCAAAAAAAACAGCTTTAGTGTATTCATTGGCAGAAAAGCTTGTTTCCCGTAAATCCAGCCGAAAAAAAGTGACCAGAAACAGACAGCTATTTGTTAATTTTGCTTGATTAAATGTTGAATCAATAAATGTTACCCGCTCAAGGTCACTATTGTTAAATTCCACACCTTGCAGTGAACTGGATATAAACTGAGTTTCATTTTGCTTATTTTCTGTAAAACAGGCTTTCTGCAAAATACAGTGATTAAATACGCAGTTTGTTATTTCACTTTTATCAAATACAGTGTGGATCATATTGCATTGTTCAAAAGTACTCTGTTCGAACACGGCTGAATCAAAAACGGCTTCTTTAAGTTGGCATTCAGTAAAGACAGTTTCTTTCAGTTGAGCGTGAGAGAAATCCGCACCAGAAAAATCGACTTCTCTGAAAATCCCACCAGATAAATCCTGTCGGGTGAACGACATATTCTGCAAGCTGACTTTCTCAATTATTTCCCCTTGTTTGATTTTTGTTATCAGTTCACCTGTTGACAGCGAATTCATATCACTTCCTTATCTCGTTTGGGTAAGGTTTTCGTTTGCTGTGAGTAGACACCTTTAAATAAAGTTGAACCATCAACGATGGACTGGGACATATCGGCGCGGAATAGATTGGTTTCCCGTAAATCCGTACCGTTAAAGCTGCATTTTTGCATCAGGGCATTCATCAGGTTGGCATTGTTCAATAAAGCCCCCTGAAAATCTGTTCTGATAAATATACTTTTTATCGTATTTAAATGCTGCATATCGGCTGACTGACAGTTAGCTTCACTCAGGTCACAGTTGTTCAAAGTCGCAGAGTGAAATATTGACTGAACCAAGGGCATTTTGCGTAGATTGCATTCCGTTAAAGTAGCCTGTCTGAAATCAGCCTGGTTAAGTTCACTGTTCATCGCAAAAGCACAAGTCAACAGATTAGCGGAACGAAATCGGATCTTGTTTGCTTCAGTTTCTACCCAGGCACAGTTTTCGAGGTGTGCATGGTCAAAAATGGCTTGTACCAGTTTACACTTGAGAAAAGACACCTTATTCAGATTTGCGTGATTGAATTTGAGTGCAGGTAATTCGAGCTCTGCAAAGGTACAATCTTTCCACTGGGAATGTTGAAAATTACAATGGGTAATAAAAACCTGTTTCAGAAACAGATCCGTGAATGTTGCACGGTTGAACTGGCAGCGATCAAACAATGCTTCCTGTAATTGTGTTTCTTTGAAGCGGGTGACAGAAAAATCGCTCTGTTCACATTTAGCCAGTATTAAGTTGGCATTATCCAATTTAACCCCATACAGGGAAGCGTTGCAGATTTCCGTTCTGGCCAGCATAGCCTCACTGAAATCGGCTTCATCCAGTTGGCTGTTATTGAAACAGGCACTTTCCAATAATGCCCGGGAAAAATTGGCTCCGCGCAGATCCATATTTGACAAATCTGCCCCGGTAAAATCCATGCCACTGAAATTACCACCTTGCTCCATGATCTTTTGCACCCGTTTACGAATGATTTGCGACAAGCTTCCTGTCAAGCGTAAGGCCGGACTTTGTGATTGCACTGAAAAAAAATACGTATCACGTAGTAATTGTTCAATTTGTGCTAATTTGGGGTCATCAAACGCTATTTGCTGTTGTTGCTTTTGCAATATATCCCGCATCTTATAGAGATTTTCCGGCCCTCTGGCTTGGTTTTCTGTCACTGATTGATCAATATCAATACCCAGTTGTTTCGCTTTGGCTGCTATATCCTCTCGATTTAGCTCGGCTTCGGTACGCTTTTGGGTCGCATCTTGCTCTATTTTTTCCACAAATTCTGGCAGTTCATCTAATCTGGGGGTGGCAGGTGGTGCAGATGTTGTGGCGGGAGCAGGAATGATAGTAGCGATATCGTAACCATATTCAGCTAAACGTTCTTTTTGTTGTTCACGGAGACGTTTTTCACGATTAAGCACATTTTCCTGTATTGGATTGTTTTCAGGCTGTTCTGTGTCTATCCACGGGCCAATGATTTCTTCAGGGATGAGATCTTTTTCCCGGAAGCTATATAAAACGCCTTTTTCTTTATCCATACGTTGATTGAGCACTTGCAAATAATGATTTTCCGTCAAGGGGTTATCATTTAATTCCAGAGCCGATACCATTTGTAATACATCCGCTGCATCATCTTCATTAATCTGGGAATATCCATGCCATATCAGGATCATTTGCTCCAAATGGGGAAAGAACCATACTGTCGTCTGGCGCATACCTATTTCTTCAAAAATCTCCTCATCAAGACGTAATCGCTTGATAAAGCAACGCGCACGCCACGCAGGCAAGACGCCTTCTTGTACCGGTTTTTCAGGATGCATATTCTCAATACGCCATGCAGCCTGAACTGGCAGGGCAGTTATTTGATCCAGCCATTGATCCCTTGGGGCTGCATTAAATAGTCGCCAGTCAATATCATGGGCAAACCCCGGAAATTCATTTTCCAGCCACTCCTTGTCATATTTTTTACCAATACGGGTAAAACGACGCGGACATGTAAAATCCAGTGGACAAAAACTGGCAGGAATGGGGATATCTTCTGGTGATAACAACTGCTTGTGCAAAGTTTCGATATTGGGAAGATGATGGATTTTTACACCATTTTCCATCAACTTCGGGCTGAAACCGATACCGTGTGGATTCTCTTCATAGCCTTCACCACCAAAAGCCCGGCTCCAGTCCAATCGCATTTGTTCAAATGCCTCAGATTTTGAGGGAGTATCACCAATCCAATAACGATCACCGAAAGCAACCAATGTTTTTTCCAATTGATCCACCTGAATACGTACTGTACAAGCTGTTTTATCGGCTTGGTGATGCGTATAGGCATAGCCTGTAGCCAGAAATTCAGCACAGGATTTAGGCATCGCGAGATCAACAATACCATTACAGGTTTTCAGTTCTTTTTCTGCAAGTTGCCAAAGTTCTGGTTCTGGACGCAAGCGTGGAGTAGAACTCATATCAGCGAGTGCCATGATAGAGATACCGAGATGGTTTTTTTGCATCCAGCGATAAGGCCGATAAAGCACACTTAATCGCAGGGGTTTGATAATTTTCATTACAATCTACCAGATATATTAGTCAACTGATGATATGTAAGCTGCTGTTTAAAATGTTAGCGCTTGTCTGTATGATCGAAGTAATTGCTTTAGCTAACTTCGTATTAGATTGCGAAAGATCTGTTCCCGTTTTACTAAAGGATGTATCAGTTACGCTGACAGATAACATCGTGGATGAGATACTTGTATTGGTTGAACTTATACTAAGTTTTGTGTGGGAAAATGACATTGAAACCGAACTTATGCTTATTTTTACCGAAGAAACACTAAATATATCGGATTTATAAAAAGACTGTGGGCAATCTATTGAGACATGAGTGTTGCTCTTTATTGTAATGAGATTAGGACTAGATATTAGCGTCGTTCCGGTAATATTCTGTGTCCAGTTTCCGTCAATTTTAGCACTTAAATCTCCTTTGAGTTTATAAGTATCCCCATCACTAATCTCTGTTTTTCTTCCTTTCTGAATGGTTCTTTGCTGGCTGTTTTCAACAGATAATGTGTCTTTGCCTTTAACCGTCGTGTCACGATCATCTTCGTAAGTGAAACTTGCTTTACCTGTTACTGTATCCGTTTGCTGTTTTTTTATTTCAGTCGTGCGGTTCCCATCAATAGTGACTTTTTTATCCTTTTCCACGGAGATATTCATGTCACGCTCTGCATGCAGATCAAATAACTCTTTATCCGGAGCGTCATCCATAAAGAGGTAATTTGCTTGTTCATGCTTACCTTCCTTTGTATTTGACATCACACCACTACGGGTTTCATGCTTGGGAAGCTCCCAGGGAGGCATATTTTCATTGTTATAGGCGCTGCCAATAACAAAAGGCTTATCCGGATCACCATTGACAAAACTAATAACAACTTCTTCACCCACTCTGGGTACATAAATACTGCCGTACCGCCAGCCAGCCCAACGAGTTGCCACGCGTATCCAGCAAGAACTGGTATCATCTTTTTTATCACTTTTATCCCACCGAAATTTCACTTTTATCCGGCCGTACTTATCAGTCCATATCGGTTTATCTTTAGGGCCTGTTACAACCGCGGTTTCAAGACCTGTTGCTTTTGGCCAGGGGGTTACTGCGGGTGGTTTCCAATGGACATTGGCAGGGATAGCATCAAATTGGACAACATTTTTATCTTTATTGGGCTTATTATCGTCACAATCATAATCGTCATATTCGCAATTAAGAGCGAAACCGTAACATGATTCATAAAAAGTATATTGAGCACCGGTAATTAAGTAGTCATTATAATCATCACCTTTAATATCATTAGGTAGTGATAGGGTGAAAGTATGTCCCGGAGCTATACCCAATACATTACCTTTACCATTAATCAGTTCACTTTGTGCTTCTGCGGCTTGTTGAAGCACTCGAGCATAAAATTGCCCCTGTCCATTTTTTACATAGCGTCCGGGCCACATGAATATTTCTGTATTATTAACCGAACTGAGTGAAGTCTGAATGGCCGCCTGTAACTTAGCCCGTGGTTTGCGGAAATCGTAGTCATCAAGACAAAAATTGTTTGGTATCGTGGTACTGCGAATATTCCAATTATAAATATATTCTTTACTTGGTTTTCTGGACGATTTACCGACATTGAAATAATTGATCGTATCATATCCAGGCATGGGACCAAGCATTTGTGGCATATCGACTAAAACCATAGTATGACTTCCCATGTCGTGTTTAAAATAGTAATAAATCCCTTCGTGCGCCATTAGCCGATGGATGAAATCAAAATCAGTTTCATTATATTTAACGCAATATTCCCATGTGCGATATTTTTCAAGGAGCCGATCCTCAAAAAAGATACCAGCATCCATCAATACAGTCGCAATAATCTCAGGTACGGTCTTTTCTTGCCAAATGCTGTATCCCAGTTTTTTTTTCAATTCCCATAGCTTAGGTCTGACTGTAGCCGTATATAAATAAAGCCTGTCATCGTATTTATAAAAGGGATCATAAGATATCTGTTCTATATAACCACTTAGATATCTTGTCTGTTTTGACGGGGTTTTTATTTCTACAGTCAGGGCAGTATTATGCAGAGATATTGGGTCAGATAATCTCTTTTCGCTCAGTAATTCAACCTCAAATTTGTAAGCTTCCGATAATCTTTCTATTCCATTCAGTGACTTAAAATATAAAGTTTCATCGGATGAGGAGTGTGCGATAAACATTCTCTCCATAAGATTTACTCGCTTTTGTTTAAAGCTACCGCATACTCCAGGTAGATTCGGGAATATAGGGTAGTTAGAGGAATATATAGTGCTGGTTTTCTAATATTGAGTTAAGCATAATGGTTACCATTTGTAATCAGTGAATGTCATTTCGTTGATGTAATATGTAATTAATTTTTATTTTTTTGTTTTTTGTTATTTCTCCCTTTTGTATGTGTTTATTTTTTTTATATAAAGTATTTTGAGATTATAAAATTCATTTTTTATGAGAAAAGGTGTTAATTTAACCGATCGCATTTTAATAAATATTTATTAATATCGTTTACTGGGTAACAGTAAATGGAAAATCACCCAATCTTGATTAATGAACCAGAGAGAGTAACGCATGCAGTACCTTTAACCTCAGTATTTACTGTTGCACTTAAAGTGAGAGTCGAAATAGCTTTCAGTTCGGCTGATCCGGTGACAGATTTTTTCCAATTCCCTGTAATACTGCCTTCTTCGTTTCCGGTGATTGATTCTTTTTTATTGCCACTGATATTTGCTTGATAATCACCAGTTATATTATATTTAATGCCACCACTAGTGACTTCAACTTCTTTACCATTAGTCACCGTTGTTTTCTGTTTATTTTTGAAAACTGCCGTTTCTTCTTGTTCAACGGTTGTATCACGTTTTGCCTTATAGGTAAAACTTGCATCTTCTTCTACGGTATCCGTTTGTTTTTTCTTTATTTCTGTCGTACGGGAGCCATCAATAGCTATCTTTTGATCATTTTCTACAGAAATATTCATATCTTTTTCTGCGTGTATATCAAAAGATTCTTTATCTTGCGCATCGTCAATGAATAAATAACTGGCGTTATTATTTCCACCTTTTATGCTCCGTGACATAAAACCTATTTTTGTGGCTTCTTTTGGCAATTCCCACGGTGGCATATTCTCTTTATTAAAAGTACTGCCTATTATTAGTGGCCGATCAGGGTTGCCGTTGATAAAGCTGACAAAAACTTCATCTCCAACTCTGGGGATCTGGACTGCACCGAATTTAGTGCTGGCCCAGGTGCTAGACCAACGTATCCAACAAGAACTTGTATCATCTTTGGCACCTTCTTGATCCCAATGAAATTGTACTTTGACCTGAGCATATTCATTTGTCCAAATGTCTTTACCACTCGCACCCACGACTTGCGCTGTTTCTATGCTAGCGACCGGCCATGATGTTAAACAGGGAGCTCGCCAGTTTACTTTCGCCGGAATCGCAGTGAAACTGGTTTCAATTTTGATTGTGTTATCATCACTGATATCAATATGACCAGAATAATCACTGGATTCAGAAAATTCATATGTAGCACTGACAATCAGATAATTACCATTATCCCCGTCTCTGAATGCTTTAGAAAGCGTAAAGGTATGCCCCGGAGCTATACCAATTTCAAGACTCTTGGCTTTAATATAATGACAATGAGCGGTATAGGATTGTTGTAAAACCAGAACATAAGATTTTCCTTGTGAAGCTTCAGTATAATTTCCCGGCCATTCATATATTTTTGTGTCGGGAACCGAAGAATCCGGGTTTTGTTGTGTTTCCAGTAACTGAGCCCGTGGTTTGAGGAAATTGTAATCATTCATTGCATAGATCTTTGGTGCTATTGAATAACTTACATTCCAATCATATAAATAGAGCTTCTCTTTATTTCTTGGGGGCGAATGATTTGGATAATATTCTATAGAGGAATATCCTGCTAAGGCAGAATGAGATTGGGGGGAATCAGCTAATATAAGAGTATGATCACTGATAGTATGTTGAAAATAATAATAAATTCCCTCATGTTCCATTAATCGACTGATAAAATTGAAGTCAGTCTCACGATATTGTGTACAATATTCAAGTTGTTGATATTTAGAATTTAATTTACTTTCAAACTTGATGCTGTGTTTATTCAGTATATCTTTGATAATTTCAGGGGCAGTTTTCTTTTGCCATATTTGACATCCCTTACTTTTTTGCAGAATTGATAATTTTGGTTGAAGAATGAATTTATATTTATAGAAGTAAGAGTCATAAAAATCACATATTATACCATCATGGACTATGCCATTCAGATAACGTGCGTTTGCTGACGGGTTAGCCGGGTTATTTATTTCAATAGTAATTGATTTTCCTCGTAGTGATTTGATATCAATATCTTTTTTTTCACTTATTAATTCAATATCAAAGCTATAAATAGTTGATAGTTTTTCTTCACCTTTTAATGAACTAAAAAGTAAACTATCTTCACCCAGTGAAGTATGCGCAATAATATTTCTTTTCATTGAGAGTACCTTTTTAAATTAAAAGCTACCGCATGAACCTATCAATAAAGGACCAGATAAGAAATTAAACCCTGTGTTATTACTGACCGTTACTTGTTATTAATTTAATTCATAAATACAATATTTCACAAAAGAAACTATATCTCAATGTTATTATCACTATGTTTATATTTTTTTACAAAAAAAAATTTAAAATTACAAGTTTGTCTCTTTTCATAAAGAATGGTATTTATCCTTTTGATTTAGATAAAAAATTATCTTTACATAAGAAGTAGAAGTGCTTAAGAAAATGAGGAAAGGGAGCAGGGAGGATAAAAAAGTTGGCGGCAATTATACAACAATTATCCAAATAACAATTACCGCCAGAGATTGGCTTTATTGATAAAACAATGCATCAACAGTGCCCGGAAGCAAGAAAACACATTGTTTCCAATAAAGAATTTATTTTAATGCTGTTTATTTTAACATTAATAGTGCGTTGTCATAGTCAGGTTCGTTGGTAATTTCATCCACGAGTTGGCTATAAATGACTTGATTATTTTCATCCAGAACAATAACAGCGCGCGCAGTCAATCCACTTAATGGGCCTGCGCTTATTGCGACACCGTAATTTTCCTGAAACTCGCCGCTGCGCAGTGTTGACAGAGTGACGACATTTGAAAGGCCTTCAGAGCCGCAGAAACGAGATTGTGCAAAAGGTAAGTCTGCTGAAATGCAAAGTACGACGGTATTGTTCAGTTCGCTGGCATGTTGATTGAATTTACGAACAGAAGTTGCACAAACACCGGTATCAATACTTGGAAATATATTGAGTACCTTACGTTTTCCTGCGTATTGGCTCAGTGTCACATCAGTGAGATCTTTGGCTACCAGCGTAAATTCTTTTACTGTTTCACCTACTTGTGGAAAACTTCCGCTCACGGTGATATCGCTGCCTTGGAACTTGACGGTTTGTGTCATAATTTTATCCCTCTATATAAGTAAACTGCGGTGCCAGTGTAAAGGAATAGTGCGATCTTGCCCACAAAAATAGATGTAATATTTAGAAATACTCACCTATTGTTTAATTAACAGTGTCTTATAATTTATTTTAGGGTGATTATTAGACCAGTAGAATTTATGCATAATTTACCCTTATTCCCTTCTGTATTACTGATGACCGGACTTTCTTTGCCTCTTTCTGTTTATGCTGCTGAGATCCCGGTGGGGACTCAATTAGATCCTCATCAGGAGTTGGTTCGACATTTGAAAGATGAACCTGCCTCACTTGATCCGATTAAATCTTTTGGCTTAACGGAAGCACAGGTATTACGTGATTTGCTGGAAGGTCTCGTCAATCAGGATGCTTATGGCAAACCTATTCCCGGTGTTGCTATTGACTGGCAAACGACAGACAACAAAACATGGATATTTACACTGCGACAGAATGCCCATTGGTCTAATGGTGACAAAGTGACAGCTTCTGATTTTGTTTATAGCTGGCAGAGACTGGTTAATCCTAAAAATGCTTCCTCATTTGCCTGGTTTGCGGCTTTATCAGGTATTCAGAATGCTCAGGCTATTATTGATGGTAAACTGCCAGCCGAAAAATTAGGCGTTGAAGCTCTTGATGCTTATACCCTGAAAGTCACACTGGATCGCCCTGTACCTTATTTTCCCAGTATGACAACTAATTTTAGTCTTTACCCAGTCAATAAACAGAGTGTTGAAAGATACGGTAATGACTGGACCAGGGTCGGTCATTTAGTTGGTAATGGCGCATTTATGCTTACAGGGCGGGTGGTCAATGAAAAAATTGTTTTGACGCCTAACCCTTATTATTGGGATCACAAAAATACGGTGTTGAAAAAAGTCATTTTTGTACCTATCAGTCAGGAATCCCACGCGGTTAAGCGTTATTTGGCCGGAGATCTGGATATTACAGAATCTTTTCCTAAAAATATGTACCGCAAGTTACTGCGTGATATCCCGGCAGAAGTTTTTACTCCCGATCAATTGGGTACTTATTATTACGCATTTAACACTCAACGGGCACCGACCAATGATATTCGGGTCAGGCAAGCTCTTGCTATGACGATTGATAAAAATCTGATTGCGGAAAAAATTCTGGGAACGGGAGAAAAACCTGCATGGCATTTCACTCCTGATGTTACAGCCGGGTTCCAGCCAGAAAAGAGTCAACAAGAGAGGCTGACGCAGCAGGAAAGGGATAAGAGAGCTAAAACTCTTTTAAAAGAAGCGGGTTATGGCCCTGAAAATCCATTAAAACTTTCTTTGCTCTATAACAATCTGGAAAATAACCAACGTATTGCTATTGCAGTAAGCTCGGAATGGAAGAAAAAACTGGGCGTTGAAGTGAAGTTAGTTAATCAGGAATGGAAAACTTATGTTGACAACCGTAATACCGGTAATTTTGATGTTGTCAGGGCGTCCTGGACTGGCGATTATAATGAACCATCAAGTTTCCTGTCTCTTTTAACATCAACACATAGCGGGAACCTGGCTAAATTCTATAATCCAGCCTATGACGCCTTGTTAAAAGCAGCCAGCCAGGAAACAGATAGCACAGCCAGAAACAAGGATTACAATCAGGCAGAAAAAATGATTGAAGAGCAAGCGCCAATTGTACCGATTTATCAATATACCAACGGCCGGTTAATCAAAAAGTGGTTAAAAGGATACCCGATCACCAATCCTGAAGATGTGGCTTATAGTCATACTATGTATATCATTAAGCATTAGCCTGCATAGGCTGGTAACGGTGTTTTTTCAGAATTAGCTAACTCATCGTAAACTGGTCAATTCGTATTTCTGCGTTTGACCAGTTATTAAACTATTACTGCTTTACGGTTCTCGATTGAGATAAAAATCTGACTTAAGTAATATTTACTGGCTATTTGGCAGTAAGATGAAATTACCTTGAATTTTAACAAATAATAAGTGAGGAATTTATGTCTGAAATTAATAAGCCAGAAGATAAAAAAGCTGATCTCAACTGCCCATTCAAACCAGAACAATACCAGATTGGCAAAGACAATATAACTGTCCCCGCAGAGACTTTCGCTTGTGTTTGAACTGGAAATAAATCACTTAATCTGCACTCTGAATTCAAGGCTGAGCTTCGGTTCGGCCTTCTTCTATATTGGTTACAGTAAAATTTTCCTAAAGTGATAACTATACTGATCCAAACACAAAGTATCTTCAATGACGTTGGATATGTATTGTATTTATTTTATGCAATTAAACATCAAGTGTTAAACAGGAGTGGGTGTGGAAACGATATATGGCTCAGCATTTAAAAATTCAAATGCTGTGTATGCTTGCCAATTGAATGGTAAGGGCGGTATCACAGGCTTTGGGGAAAATGCACTTGCAACGGCAGAGCAACCTTTCTGGCAGCATTTTGATTATAAAAATCAGGTCAGTTATCGATGGATTATGAATACAAATTTGTTACCTGCTCCGGTAAAAGAAGGGCTGGCAGGTGAAAGTGTCCGGCCTAAGCTCATTCGCACTGGAGAAGGTGCGATGATGACATTGCGGACAATTAACCGTAATGATAATGCTCGTCCTGATCATTTGGTTTCATTCCGCATCTATATTAATGACAGAATGATTATTTCCAGTCGTCATCGGAAAGTCTATTCGATAGATCAGGTCTTAGATAATTTGCACAATGGCATAGGCGCAAAAAATACGGGACATTGGTTGGTTGAAATAGCGGACTCTATTACCGATGAAGTGAACGATTTTATTGAAGCATTGCATGATAACTTGATTGAATTTGAGGATGGCATTCTGGAACAGAAAATTCCTGGACGGGGTGAGTTAGTATTATTGCGTAAGCAATTGATTGTTCTGCGTCGTTATATGGCACCACAGCGCGATGTCTTTATGCGTTTAGCCAGTGAAAAATTGCCCTGGATGAGTGATGAAGAGCGTCATCTGATGCAGGAAATTGCTGATCGCTTAGGGCGTGGGTTAGATGATCTGGATGGCTGTATTGCAAGGACGGCTGTTCTTGCGGATGAGATCACTTCTATTATGGCAGATGCGATGAACCGCCGTATCTACATGATGTCTTTGTTAACAATGATATTCTTACCCAGTACCTTTTTAACCGGGTTGTTTGGCGTTAACCTTGGTGGGATCCCAGGGAATGAATATAAGTTCGGGTTTGGTTTATTCAGCCTGTTATTGTCGTTATTGATCGCCGCATTCACCTGGTGGTTAAGGCGTAGCAAATGGTTATAGAGTGCTATGAGGTATAAGGAAAGCGGTGTTTCAAAATCACTTTCCCTAAATCAAACGGTTAATCTCATTCAGTTTGAGATATATCAATAATCTGAATCTACAGTTAAGGCATTATAACTGGGCAGGTGAATACAACGTTGAGCGATGAACGTTGTGCTCCATATCCATAATTGTAGTGTTTCTCATATTGAGGTTATACAGATTAATTGATGTGTTGTGCCGATGTTAATTTTAGCATCGGCCATTTTTTATCATTATCTGATTTCGATGATATCCAATCGTTCTGCCTGAAAATCAATCTGTTCATCGGAGCTAATAGCAGGCTGTATCGGCAGTTCTTCCCGATCAAAAGCCAAATCTCCACCATCAATAATTTCACTACCATGATTAATGCTTTTGAAATCGAACAGATTAAAGTCACTAAGATGTGATGGAACCACATTTTGCATGGCACGGAACATGGTTTCAATACGGCCCGGATAGCGTTTGTCCCAGTCACGCAGCATATCTTTAATGACTTGACGTTGTAGGTTAGGTTGTGAGCCACACAAGTTACAAGGAATGATTGGAAATGCTTTAGCTTCAGCGTAGCGTTCGATGTCTTTTTCCCGACAGTAAGCAAGTGGGCGGATCACAATGTGCTTACCATCATCACTGATCAATTTTGGTGGCATACCTTTTAACTTGCCGCCATAAAACATATTCAAAAAGACAGTTTGTAAGATATCATCGCGATGATGCCCCAATGCAATTTTGGTGGCACCCAACTCAGTCGCCGTGCGGTACAAAATACCCCGGCGTAAACGAGAGCACAGAGAGCAGGTTGTTTTTCCTTCAGGGATTTTTTCTTTAACAATACCATAGGTATTTTCTTCAACAATTTTATACTCAATTCCCAGTTCATCCAGATAAGCCGGGAGTATATGTTCAGGAAAACCGGGTTGTTTTTGATCCAAATTAACGGCTACAAGGGAAAAATTAACGGGGGCACTTTTTTGCAGATTCTGCAAAATGGACAGCAGAGTGTAGCTGTCTTTGCCACCAGAAAGGCAGACCATGATGCGATCACCTTCTTCGATCATATTGAAATCTGCGATAGCTTGGCCCACATCACGACGCAGACGTTTTTGTAATTTATTGAAATTATATTGTTCTTTTTGAGTGTTCATCTCTGATTGTTCTTACTGTTTCTGATAGCTGTTCGGCTAAATGCTTTTAAAAAATGATGATGATTTTATGGCGGAGAACATGAAAAGGGAACAATGATAGCGGATGAAAAGGGATTATCAATCAGAGTTAGTGAAAAATGCTTTATATCTCCCCCACATGGGGGAGAAAGTCATTTTTACCCTTCGTCTTTATTCTGAACCGAAAAGAACTGGCTGATTAGAACTAAAATACCTACCAGTAAATAAGCGGCAAAAATACCAATTAACCATTGTGGCATGTCTAATGTCAGAAATGACCACTGTTTCATTGAACAATCACCAAAAGCCTGAAATACCGAAGGTAACCATTCATTCAGTGGTAACCAAGATGGGAATCTGGCAAAAAATTCACAAGTGTTAAAAGGGCTAGGGTCTAACTGCATCATAGTGTGATCCCATGCTAGTTGTAATCCGCGCCATGCACTATAAAGCCACAGTAAAATGGCTAACCAACGTAACGGAGTTTTGGGGGCAATAGCGCCCAATAGTGCTGCCCCCAAAATACCAAATAGAGCAACGCGCTCATAAATGCACATCACACAAGGTTGTAGTTGCATAACATGCTGAAAATAGAGCGCAATAGCTTCTAATATAAAAGCGGTTAGCGCCATCAATAACCAAGCACTTTGCCCTTGGGAACTTCGCTTTAAAAAATGAAACATGCTTCTTTTCCCCATATATTGAATATAATTAGTTACTTATATTCCGTTTCTCAAATCACAAAAAAATAAATTTCAGTAATTAATAGATTTCAGTAATTAATAGATTTCAGTAATTATAGTGGGATAACCCAACCGATTTTGACGAGATATTCAGTCACCGGAAGTAGCAAAAATTCGACACACAATAATCCCACTAATGTCATCACAACGGTGTAAGGTAATGCCATGATAACCATACGACCATAAGATAAGCGAATTAATGGCGACAGGGCTGATGTCAGCAGAAACAGGAAAGCTGCCTGTCCATTCGGTGTTGCCACTGAGGGTAAGTTAGTTCCTGTATTAATAGCTACAGCCAGAAATTCATATTGCTGCTGTGAAATGAGACCATTTTTGAGAGCGTTTAAGGCTTCATTAATATAAACCGTACCTACAAATACGTTGTCAGATACCGCTGAGAGCAGGCCATTAAACAGATAGAAGAGTGAGAGCTGTGAAGCAGGTGAAGATTGCAGCACAAATTGAATAAACGGCGCAAACAGTTGTTGATCAATAATGACGGCAACCACAGAAAAGAAAACAGTTAATAACGCAGTAAATGGTAAAGCTTCTTCGAAGGCTTTGCCTAAAGCATGTTCCTCAGTGATACCACAAAATGCGGTGGTCAGGATGATGACTGATAAGCCAATTAGTCCCACTTCTGCTAAATGGAAAGCCAGAGCCACAATCAGCCAGATACCAATTAAAGCCTGAACCACAAGCTGAGTTTTTTCTTGGTATGTACGTTTTTTACTCGCCTTCTGGGCATAGTCTTCCAAAACGGAACGGACGCGCTCAGGTAACTCAGCGCCATAACCGAACAGTTTGAAATGTTCAACCAGCAGGCAGATCAACAGACCACAAATAAAGACAGGGACAGTCACAGGCGACATATGGATAAAGAATGTCATGAAGTCCCAGCCAACGTGTTTGGCAATGATCAGGTTTTGCGGTTCACCGACCATGGTCATTACACCACCTAATGCTGTACCGACTCCGGCATGCATCATCAGACTGCGCAAAAATGCCCGGAATTGCTCCAGCGTCTGCTTTTTATCTTCATTATCAATGAATTTGTCATCGCTGAGATCTGTATTGTCGTTTTGGCTGGCGCTGGAAAGATAGCGGTGATAGATGGAGTAAAAACCGACAGATACACTGATAACAACGGCAATAACCGTCAGGGCATCAAGGAAAGCGGATAAGAATGCACTTGCCAGACAGAATGCCAGCGCCAGCATTTTTTTGGAACGAATACTTAATAGCAGCTTAGTGAAAACAAATAATAAGAGCTGTTTCATGAAGTAAATACCGGCAACCATGAAAATCAGTAGCAAGATCACTTCTAAATTGTTGGCTATCTCATGCCCTACTTGTTTTGGTGAAGTCATACCGATGATAACGGCTTCAATAGCGAGTAATCCTCCCGGTTTCAGGGGATAACATTTTAACGCCATCGCCAGCGTGAAAATAAATTCAACAACGAGCATCCAGCCTGCAATAAAAGGACTGACAAAGAAAAAGATCAGTGGATTGATAATAAGAAAAACAATGATGGCCAGCTTATACCAGTCTGGGGAATTGCCGAGAAAGTTTTTCACCACTGCGCGTCGGATACTGATTTCCATTATTATTAATATTCCTCTTCATGGATACATGGACGATTCTAAAAGATCATAGTACGCTCTAAGCAGCACTAATTTAAGGGGTTAATTTCATAATTAATCAGATAATAATTATATTTTTTTATGACCTCTTTCACTCTTTCGTGGTTTATTTACTATGTAACTATGTCGGGCAGATGCATTCTGGTATGATCAGTGACTATTATTAGCTAAGAAAACTGCTTTGGAATAGTTAAAATATGGTAATTAAGGCTCAGAGTCCTGCGAGTTTTGCGGAAGAGTATCTCATTGAAAGTATATGGAATAATCGCTTTCCACCAGGCTCCATACTGCCAGCAGAGCGTGAGTTATCTGAATTAATCGGTGTCACCCGAACGACTTTACGTGAAGTGTTACAACGTCTTGCACGTGATGGCTGGTTGACTATTCAGCATGGAAAACCAACAAAGGTCAATAACTTCTGGGAAACATCCGGCCTTAATATTCTGGAAACTCTGGCGCGCCTGGATCATGATCGTGTGCCTCAGTTAGTCGATAATTTATTGTCAGCCCGTACTAATATTGCAGCCATTTTTATTCGTACTGCGTTCAGACACAATCCGGAAAAATCATTGGAAGTATTGGCGGAAAAGAACAACGTAGAGGATACTGCCGAATCTTTCAGTTCCGTGGATTATGATATTTTCCGTGGATTGGCGTTTGCGTCAGGGAACCCGATTTATGGTTTGATTATTAACGGATTTAAAGGGCTTTATACTCGCGTCGGCCGTTATTATTTCTCGAATCCTGATGCCCGTAAGCTCGCTTTAAATTTCTATCAGCAATTGAGTGTACTGTGTCAGGAACAGACCTATGACAAGATTATGGAATGTGTACGCAATTATGGTAAAGAGAGTGGGATTATCTGGCATGGAATGCAGGGTATCATGTTCAATGAGTTAACTGAAGCCCGTCAGGGCTGATCACATCCATTGTCAATCTAGTTCATTGTCTAAGCTATTCTTTAAAGGCGGGCTGCTTTTATGCAGTTCGCTTCTTTTTAGTCCATTTTATCATCATACCTATATCATGGTATTTTTGCCTTGTAATCAGCATTGAAAACCCAGCCAAACTGTAAAATTCAAATTTTTAAATTATTATTCTGCTTACTTTGTATTTATTTGGATTTTTATTCTGAAATAAAATAAAAATAAGGATTTAAATAAATTCATAAAATGTGAATGAAATGTTTCTTTTTTGCCGCAAAAAACACTTTTTAAGATACTAATATAAGAAATTAATAGCATTTAATTCTTTTTTAATATGCTGTATTTAAACTAATTTATGTATTTTTCTCATAATTTGAAAGATAAGGCTTGTCATTATTTTGTAATTAAATTGTGATTTGAATCCTAAAATTCAACTAATCGATTTATAGTCTATTATTCTGTATTGGATTTTTATGTTTAGCATATTATGCTTGCATATATTACTCATCAATAGGGGGCAGAATGAAGGTCCTTATTTTAGGTAGCGGCGTTATCGGCGTCACCAGTGCCTGGTATCTGGCTCAGGAAGGCCATGAAGTTATTATTGTCGATCGCCAGCGGAGCGCGGCTGAAGAAACGAGCGCAAGTAATGCCGGGCAGATCTCACCCGGATATGCGACACCGTGGGGAGCACCGGGGATCCCATTAAAAGCGATAAAGTGGATGTTTCAACGACATGCTCCATTAGCTATTCGCCCTGATGGTTCACTATTTCAATTACGCTGGATGTGGCAAATGCTGCGTAATTGTGATGCAGACCATTATGCTATGAACAAAAGCAGAATGGTGCGTCTGGCCGAATATAGTCGTGACTGCATTAAACAATTGAGAGCGGATACAGGCATCCAATATGAAGGGCGTCAAAGTGGTACGCTACAACTATTCAGAACTAACAAGCAGTTTGATAATGCGGTTAATGATATTGCAGTGTTAGAGCAAGAAGGCGTTCCTTATCGGTTACTAACCTCAGAACAATTAGCATCAGCGGAACCTGCACTTGCCCATGTTTCTCATAAATTGGCGGGAGGATTACAGCTTCCTAATGATGAAACCGGTGATTGCCAAATTTTTACCAAAGAACTGGCAAAAATGGCAGAAAACGCAGGGGTCAGATTTGTGTTTAACCGGCAGGTTAAACACATTTTGGTGGACGGCGATAAGATAACAGGTATTCAGTGTGATAATGGCATCATGGCAGCGGATCAGTATGTTATAGCAATGGGCGCCTATTCTACTGACTTATTGAAAAATCTTGTCACAATTCCGGTTTATCCAATGAAAGGTTATTCGTTAACCATGCCGATAATGAATGAAACACGCTCACCTGTTTCAACAGTATTGGATGAAACTTACAAAATAGCCATTACCCGTTTTGATAATCGAATTCGCGTAGGAGGAATGGCAGAAGTCGTTGGTTTTAACCTGAATGTGCTGAAAAACCGTTGTGAAACACTCAAAATGGTAGTAGAGGATCTTTACCCTAATGGTGGCAATATTGTTGAAGCCTCATTCTGGGCCGGATTACGGCCAATGACGCCGGATGGTACTCCCATTGTTGGCCCAACCAAATATCCTAATCTTTATTTAAATACCGGGCATGGAACATTAGGCTGGACGATGGCCTGTGGTTCAGGAAAGTTATTATCTGACTTACTCTCTGGTAAAAAGCCTGAAATTGCAGCAGATGATCTCTCTGTATTCAGATATATCAATGGATTTAATACAAAAGTGCTTCGGATGAAGCATCGTTTACATACTGCGTAAAGTAAATTAAAAGAGGCCATCATGCCACGTCCTATTTTGGCAACCATCCATCTCAACGCACTTCGTCATAATTTGGCGGTTATCCGCCAAAAAGTCGGTAATAGTAAAATCTGGTCGGTAGTGAAAGCGAATGCATATGGGCATGGGTTGGATAGAATATGGCAATCACTCAAGCAGTCGGATGGATTTGCACTGCTTGATATGAATGAAGCTACTTATTTGAGAGAGCAGGGGTGGCAGGGGCCAATCCTGTTGTTGGAAGGTTTCTTCAATGTTGAAGATTTGCAGATAATTAATCAATATGACCTGACAACCACAGTGCATAGTCATTGGCAACTCAAGGTGATAAAAGACGCGGAATTAGATAAGCCCATTGATATTTATTTGAAACTGAATAGTGGCATGAATCGTCTGGGATTTACCCCAGACGAATATCCACAGATAGTTTCAATGGCAAATGGGATGAAAAATATTCATTCAGTCACTTTAATGACGCATTTCGCTAATTCCGATAATGAAATTGGTGTTGATGGGCAATTTACCGTTGTTAACCGGCTGAATATGAACTCACTCCCTCACTGTCTGGCTAATTCTGGGGCAGTCTTATGGCATCCGCAAACACACGGGGATTGGGTCAGGCCTGGAATTATTCTGTATGGTGCTTCTCCCAGTGGAAAATGGCGTGATATTGCTGACGTAGGCTTAAAACCAGCGATGAGTTTAAAAAGTGAAATCATTGCGGTTCATGATCTTTCCAAAGGAGAGAAAATTGGTTATGGCAGCCGCTATACTACCCAATATGTGACTCGTGTAGGAACAGTGGCATGTGGTTATGCTGATGGTTATCCACGACATGCATCAACAGGAACGCCGGTTATTGTCGATGGTATTCGTACTCGCTTGTTGGGTGCTATATCAATGGACATGATGTCGGTTGATTTGACTCCATGCCCATTGGCAACAATTGGCAGTTCAGTCGAATTATGGGGAGAAAAATTACCGGTGGATGAAGTCGCGGAGGCAGCCGGGACAATTGGTTATGAGCTACTGTGTGCTTTGGCCAAACGTGTTCCAGTCGTTGTGGAATGACGCTGTTTTCTGTCTTTTCTGGCATTTTTTCGTACAGCGTTCTGTACGGAAGCGCTGTACGAAATAAATGACTGTTCAGACCCCACACATCACCCGCCTCAACTTTTATGACTTTTATTTTGGCGACAGCGAATAACGGTAGCAAGCCTGCCAGGAGTTCCACTTTTAGAATATAGAGGGGTATTGATACGTGCGGTTTCAACGCAAGCCATGTTCTTATAACCTTCTTTACTGATATCTTGCATGCTACTCGCTAGTTCAGCGCCGGGATTCCAGCAGACCACATCACTATGATGATAATGATGAATTTCAATGGTACGATTCCATAACTCATCTCTAATCAGACTGAAATTTTCTGGCTCTGTATAAATGCGATCCGTTCTTCCTTGAAAAATGAGGTCCTCATCAGTGTATTGCTCTCTGTCTATAACAGTATCAATAAAGTGATGACCTAGCCCGCTGATACGGATTTGATTGATGTGACTCACATTGAAGTAAGAGTGTAGGGCACAAGTGACCTGATAATCTCCATGGGATTCCAGCTCTATTTCGCAAGTCTCTCCCAATTTAAAGCGGGCAATAAGTGTAAATTCATGTGGCCACAACTGTTTTGTGTATGCGCTATCTTGTAGTGTGAACATCAAAATCACACCATTCTCATTTTCATGATGGGCCTTGAATTCCCACGGTAATATCCGGGCAAACCCATGACTGGGTGTGCACAGAGAGCCAAACCAAGGCCAACAGATAGGAATACCACCACGAATGGCTGTACCCTCACGGAGTTTTGTATTATCGCTTAACCATAATACAGGTTTTTCACCACAGGGTTGCCATGCCATAAGATGTGCGCCCTGGATACTGATTGCACCACGGATTTTGGGGTGGGAAATCACAATCAGCGGAAATCCATCAATATTCCTTTGACTGATATAAGGAGATATTTGTTTTACAACCGATAATGAGAAAATTCTATCAAGCATCTACATAACCTTATATAAACCTGAATTGGATAATTGGTAAAGGCAAGGATAGCTTATTGTGGTAGAGAGGGAAAATAAAGCCACCTGCAAAGGTGGCTTATTGAATAATAGATTAAATTTCAATTAGTTATAGATATGAGCAATCAGATCCAGAACTTTGTTAGAGTAACCCGTTTCGTTGTCATACCAAGAAACCAGTTTTACGAAGTTGTCGTTCAACGCGATACCCGCTTTGGCATCGAATACAGAAGTGAGTTTCTCGCCATTGAAATCAGTAGAAACAACGTCATCTTCAGTGTAGCCCAGAATGCCTTTCAGTTCGCCTTCAGCCGCTTCTTTGATTGCTTGACAAATTTCTTCATAAGTCGCTGGTTTTTCGAGACGTGCAGTCAGGTCAACAACAGAAACGTTAGGAGTCGGTACACGGAAAGACATACCGGTCAATTTGCCGTTCAGTTCTGGAATAACTTTACCTACTGCTTTTGCAGCACCGGTAGAAGATGGAATGATGTTTTGTGCCGCACCACGGCCACCACGCCAGTCCTTAGCAGAAGGGCCGTCAACTGTTTTCTGAGTTGCAGTTGTTGCGTGAACAGTTGTCATCAAACCTTCAACGATACCAAATTTATCATTGATAACTTTAGCTAGCGGAGCAAGGCAGTTGGTTGTGCAGGAAGCGTTAGAAACGATGTCCTGGCCTGCATAGGCCTTGTGATTGACACCCATAACAAACATTGGAGTGTTGTCTTTAGATGGGCCAGTCAGAACAACTTTTTTCGCGCCAGCAGTGATGTGTTTACGTGCAGTTTCGTCAGTCAGGAAAATGCCAGTTGCTTCAGCAACAACATCAACACCTACTTCGTCCCACTTCAGGTTAGCTGGATCTCTCTCAGATGTAACGCGGATGGTTTTGCCGTTAACAACCAGATGACCGTCTTTAACTTCAACAGTACCGTTGAAGCGGCCGTGGGTTGAATCGTATTTCAGCATGTAAGCCATGTAATCTGCATCTAACAGGTCATTGATTGCAACGATTTCAATGTCAGAACGTTCTTGTGCAGCACGGAAAACAATACGGCCAATACGACCAAAACCGTTAATACCTACTTTGATAGTCATAGTATTCCACCAGCTATTTTTTAGTGAATTAAAAGTTGTTTCTAAAGTTACCAAAATCTTGTCAGTCGTCAAGCGGAATCGTGTCAACAATTGAAAAAGATCAATTTAGAAATCACTGTCTGAATGCTCGCTATTCAACTGTAACAAGCTCTACGCCCATCATTATCGGGGTATAAAGCGATATTTAAAGTTACCATTGGTTAGAGATGTGAGATTTATCACAATTAGTAAAGTAAATCATTATGTTGAATGCGTTAGAATGCCTTTTAACATTCTAGTATTTGCTTTTTGTTGTTTTCGGTGTTTTTTAATTGAAAATATTGGCCTCAAAAGGTGGTTTCCATGGCTAAAAATATCTCCGTTTCTTTGGAGCAGCTTAGTGAAATGCAGCGTTATGTCACGCAGGAAGCAGGTACTGAGCCGCCATTTTCAGGAAAACTGTTGCACAACAAAAAAAGTGGCATTTATCATTGTTTGTGTTGTCATCAGCCATTATTTGTTTCTGATACTAAGTTTGATTCTGGATGTGGATGGCCAAGTTTTTACCAGCCAATCAATGACAATTCCATTAAATATATTGATGATTACTCCCATAATATGCATCGAATAGAGGTGCGTTGCAGTCATTGTCAGGCACATTTAGGGCATGTTTTCCCTGATGGACCTAAACCTACCGGAGAGCGCTTTTGCATTAATTCGGCTGCCTTATGGTTTGTTGATAAGGAAACAGGTGAAGAAACGGCAGGTTAATATTATGACTGCGGGTGTTTTTAAATAAAGATAAGCAATATGAATTGGTCACTAAAATAGAATCGATTCAGCCAAAATGTGTAGCCGTAAGGAAATATCGATGAAGTTGGATGATTTACTCTCTGCCATGACGCCTGAAATTTATCAACGATTGGTTCAGGCTGTTGAGTTGGGCAAATGGCAAGATGGCGTTCCATTAACACCAGAGCAGAAAGAAAATAGTTTGCAAATGGTGATGCTTTGGCAAGCCAGGCATAATCATGATCCTGAACATATGACAATTGGCACGGATGGCCAAATTACGATAAAAAGCAAGCAAGCACTGAAGGCTATGTTCCAATCAGAAATGGTTGCCAAGTTAAAACCGCTGTCAGAAGAAGAATGAACCAGCAGGTTAAAATAATAACCTCGTCCTTTGTAATAAGTTTGCAATAAAAGGACGAGGTTAATTTTGGGTATGTTCAGAAAAAATAACTTAAAAAAGCGTTGTTATTTCACTTAATGAAATCAACCTGGCACCTTTGGCTGTCATTTCTTCAATGGCTCGTTGGCTGTCATCTGCTTGAATATTGACTCCACGGCAGCCTTCAGCGATCACGTAAGTTTCATATCCATGTTCTAAAGCATCCAAGACCGTAAATTTTACGCAGTAATCAGTGGCAATTCCCAAAATCAACAGGCGATTGATATGTTGTTCTGATAGCCAACTATGCAGTTTGGTAGCGTTTTTACGATCGTTATCAAAGAATGCGCTATAGCTATCTATCTGTGAATTTTCGCCTTTACGAAAAATTTCCTGAATAGCAGACTGATTCAACGTTGGATGGAAGTCTGCACCTAATTGTCCCTGTACACAATGCACAGGCCACCATATCTGAGGGATACCATTCAGTTCCCCCAACTCACCAACAGGTTGACCAGAATTGACGGCAAAACTCATGTGATCGGATGGATGCCAATCTTGAGTTGCGATAATAGTGATGTTGTGTTGCTGACACAATTCAATCGCTTTATTTGCCATTTTGATAACTTCTTCGCTTTCCTTGACCGCCAGCGTCCCGCCTGTACAGAAGTCATTTTGTAGATCGATAAGTAATAATGCGGTTTTCATTATATTCCTCGACGTATTTTTTTACTTGTCGGAGTAGCTCAATTCTCCGCGTAAATTCTGCTGCATTAGCGAGCGGATTTCTTCAGTTTCGTAGTGCTGACTCAACAAGTAATGCAGTTTGGTCAGTGCGGCTTCAAAAGTCATATCATAGCCGCTGATAACGCCTGATGTAGATAGCGCATGGCCATTGGCATAACCTTCCATATTAACTCTTCCAGAGATACATTGTGTTAAATTGACCACAATAATGCCTCGTTCAGTCGCTTCTCTTAAGATTTTTAACAAATCGGAACGTTGTGGGGCATTACCAACGCCATAAGAGCGCAAAATCAGTGCCTTGACAGGTTGCATCAGGATATTTTCAACCACCTGACAAGATAATCCCGGATAGATAGTTACAACGCCGATTGGCTGTGATTTGATTTGATGTACGATAAAGTCACCATGGCTGGTTGGTATGGGAGCAGTATTAAATGTACGGATATTGATCCCCGCTTCAATGAGTGGAGGACAATTGGGAGATGAAAAAGCGTTAAAACCATCGGCGTGGGCTTTAACCGTTCTGTTCCCTCGAAACAATTTATTATTAAAAAATAAGCTAACTTCGTTAACGGGATAATTGGCTGCCAGGTACAGTGCATTGAGCAAATTTGTCTGACCATCTGAGCGCAGTGCTTCTAAAGGTATTTGCGACCCTGTCACGATAACGGGTTTGCTTAGATTTTCAAACATAAAAGAGAGTGCTGAAGTAGTGAAAGCCATGGTATCTGTACCATGCAGGATCAAAAAACCATCGTAATTGTGGTAATTCTGGTCAATATCGTTGGCGATAATTCCCCAATCATCCGGACTCATGTCAGAAGAATCGATAAGAGGATGATGTTCACGGATCGTGAACGTTGGCATTTCTGGGCGGTGGAATTCTGGCATCTGTGCAAGTTGCCGTTGTAAATGACCAGAGACAGGAATGTAACCATTGGGAGAATGCTGCATCCCAATTGTGCCACCTGTATAAACAACATAGATAGATTTCTTCTGCATGGAAGTACCCCAATAACAGTACCTGATAAAAATGTTTAGCCGATTATAGGGGGTATATGGAATAAAAAAAGCCTGATATATAAAGATCAGGCTTTTGGGTATAGCTGTTATCACATTTTAGTAATAACTTTCTAACGGATATTCTCGCAATTCAGGCAAAACGCATAAACATGCTGTGGATCATTCATGCGATTATAAAATACTGCTTGCTGTTTCATATCTTGTGCAACCTGAGCAAATGGTGCCGGCAGCATTGATTGCAGAATATTTGGCATAATTGCCTGAGCAGATGAAGAAAACTCCAGCATGAGTTTTTCAGTGAGGGAAAGCTCTGGTTGCATCCAGTCTAATGTTGCCGTTTTGAGGCCGGCTAATTCAACAGCTTTCTTCACTGCATCATCGAAATCGCCTAATTGATCGACCAAGCCATTCTTTTTCGCATCACTACCACTCCAGACACGACCTTCGGCGATTTTCTTAATCTCATTTACTGACTTATGCCGGGAATTTGCTACCAGCCCGATAAATTGGTTGTAGCCGTTTTCAATCGACAATTGCATAACGTCAGAAAACAGAGGGTTTATACCTTTTGTTAATGAAATATCAGCCAGTGGATGTGTTGAAACACCATCTGTATTCACACCAAGATGATCCAGGCTCTTTTCAAAGGTATTGAAGACACCGAAAACACCAATGGAGCCAGTTAAAGTATTTGGCGATGCAATAATGTAGTTAGCTGGTGTGGATACCCAATATCCCCCTGATGCCGCAAGACCCCCCATTGAAACAACGATGGGTTTCTGATTGACCTTTTTACCATTCTCATCAGTACCTTCCCGAATTGCCATGAGTTCACTGCGGATCAGCTCAGAGGCACCGATACTGCCGCCAGGGCTGTTTACACGTAATATAATGGCTTTGATTTCGGGATTCATACGTGCTTCTCGCAGTTGTGCTGCGATTGTATCACCACCAGCTATGCCATTAGATTGTTTACCATCCATGATTGCACCTTCAACTATGATCACCGCAATGTTGCCATTGTTTTGGTGGCTATTTTGGACTGGCTGTTTAGCAATATAGTCATTAATACTGACGTAGTTGAAATGCTGATTTTGTTTATCCCAACCAAATTGATGTATCAATTTCTTCTCAATGACATTCAAAGGCGCAATTTTATCTACTAAACCGTTTTGAAACGCATAGAGTGCACTATTTCCTCCCGCCTTATGGAATTTTTCAATAAACGTTGAAGGGTCAGGAAGTACTTGATCAAGCGGTATTTTCCTGTTGGTGGCAATAACTTGCCGGTAATTGTTCCAAAGTTCATTAAGCCAGAGCGTATCTGCTTTACGGGCATCATCTGACATATCATTCCGCATCATTGGTTCTACTGCTGATTTGTATGTCCCAACACGGAAAATGTGAGTGGAAACTTTCAAATTTTCTAATAATGATTTATAGAACAGACGGTTGTTTGAGAAGCCATGAAGGGACACACTGCCCTGTGGAGCAAGGAATATTTTGTTTGCGTAACTGGCTAAATAATATTGTGCCTGGCTATAGTTATTTCCGATGGCAATAACTGGTTTACCTGAAGCCTTAAATTCATTGATAACTTTGCCTATATATCTCATAGAAGACTGATCGGCACCAATAAAGTCATCTAACTTCAATACCATACCGGTAATTTTAGGGTCACTTTTCGCCCGTCGGATACTATCAACAATATCGAACACAGAGGTTTCCTGTGAACGGTTGCTGGAGGGGTCAACCAGATCCCGTCCGAGTTGATCCAGTGGGTTGAGAGCAGACACTTGATCAACAACGATACCGGATAAGTTGACATATAATGCCCCGTTATAATCATTGTTTAAGCGGAACTGCTCTTTGTATATGAGAACGCCAGTGGCGACTAATACAACCAATAGGATAAAAATCAGGTTGGAAATAAATTGGCGAACGAAATTTAGCAGTTTCCAACTCCATTTAAATATTGCTGCTATAAACTTCCATAAAGTACGCATATCGTCTCCATCATGGGGTCAAATAGGATTATCCTAATCAGCTAGCTGATAAATGTCAGCTGGAATTCACGAGAATGATTGAAAAAATAATAACATCTACTCTTTCATTCAGTAACGAATAAACAGAGAATGTCGAGTCGTGATAGGTTATCTTATTCAGGAGGAAATTATGAATGCTTTGGAACTTTTATTGAATCGTCGTTCTGTTTCACGTTTAACCGCTCCAGCTCCGCAAGGAGAGGCATTGCAACATATTCTTGCGGCAGGAATGCGAGCACCAGATCATGGGGCACTACGTCCCTGGCATTTTATTGTAATGCAGGGGGAAGGGATTGATAAATTCAGCAAGTTGCTTGAAAAAGCAGCAACTGAAGGCGATATGGGTGAAGATGTGGTGGAAAAAGCAAAAAATGCACCTTATCGTGCACCTATGATTATTACTGTCATTGCTAAAGTTGTTGAACATGCAAAAGTGCCAGCCTGGGAACAAGTTGTGGCGGCAGGTTGTTCAGTTCATGCCATGCAAATGGCTGCTGTGGCTCAGGGGTTTGGTGGAATATGGCGTTCTGGCTCCTGGACTGAAGATCCAACAGTCAAAGCGGGTTTGGGATGTGAAGAAAAGGATAAAATTGTTGGATTCCTCTATTTGGGCACACCGGAACTTAAAGCTCCAATGAAAGTTTCAACACCAGATTTAACGGGTTTTGTTAGTTACTTCTAAAGTGACTGATGATATTGCCAGATGCTGTGGGTCAGATGTGGTGGGGAAGATGAAAGTCGCCACATCAGTCCACTTCTTTATAGTTTAATTACCGTAGATGAACTGACTTAACCACGCTCGAACAAGGTATTGATTGAAGTTTTGAATAATTCCATGCGTCTTTTTATTGCAGAAAAACCTAGTCTGGCACGAGCCATTGCCGATGTTTTACCTAAACCTCATCGTCGGGGAGATGGGTTTATTGAGTGTGGTAATAACCAATTTGTTACCTGGTGTGTAGGCCATTTGTTAGAGCAATCTGAGCCGGATGCTTACGATAGCCGTTATGCACGCTGGGTATTGGCTGATTTACCGATCATCCCTGAGAAATGGCAGTTGAAACCACGAGCAGCGGTTGCCAAACAACTTAATACGATTAAATCTCTTCTGGAAAGGGCTGATGAAATTATCCATGCCGGAGACCCTGATCGTGAAGGTCAATTACTGGTGGATGAAGTATTGGATTTTTTGCATTTGGATAATAATAAAAAGCAAAATGTCCAACGTTGCCTGATCAATGATTTAAATCCACAGGCGGTACTTAAAGCAGTTGAGCGTTTAAGGAGTAACCGGGAATTTATTCCTCTATGTGTTTCAGCACTCGCCAGAGCTAGAGCGGACTGGCTCTATGGCATTAATATGACTCGTGCTTATACATTGTTAGGGCAGAATGCCGGCTATCAAGGGGTGCTATCTGTTGGACGCGTTCAGACCCCGGTTCTGGGCTTGGTTGTTCGTCGTGATGAGGAAATAGAGCATTTTGTGCCGAAAGATTTCTTTGAGGTTAAAGCTTATATTGTTACTCCGAAAGAAGAACGGTTTACGGCTGTATGGCAACCCAGTGAATCTTGTGTTGATTTTCAGGATGAAGAAGGTCGGATTATCCATCGGCCTTTGGCAGGGCATGTTGTAGCGCGTATTACAGGGCAACCTGCTTATGTTACTGCATATCAGGATAAACGGGAATCAGAAACGGCACCATTACCGTTTTCTCTCTCTTCATTACAGATTGAAGCAGCCAAACGCTTTGGTTTAAGTGCTCAGGATGTATTGGATATTTGTCAGCGACTTTATGAAACGCATAAATTGATCACTTATCCACGTTCTGATTGTCGTTACTTGCCGGAAGAACATTTTGCGGGGCGTCAGGCTGTCTTAAATGCTATTTCAGTTCATACCACGCATTTATTACCACAGGAAGCGTTGGACACGGAGAAAAAGAACCGCTGTTGGGATGATAAAAAAGTTGATGCTCATCATGCGATTATTCCCACAGCCCGAAGCAGCCAGATCAATTTGACAGAAAATGAACAGCATATTTATGGATTGATTGCCAGACAGTACTTGATGCAGTTTTTCCCGGATGCGGTATTTCGCAAGTGTACGATCGAGCTTGATATTGCCGGTGGAAAATTCATAGCAAAAGCTCGTTTTCTGGCAGAGGCTGGCTGGAGAACCTTATTGGGTAATAAAGAGCGAGATGAGGAAAATGAAGGCACCCCGCTGCCTGTTGTTGCCAAAGGTGATGAACTCTTATGTGAAAAAGGAGAAGTGGTGGAGAGACAGACTCAACCACCGCGTCCTTTTACTGATGCGACTTTATTGTCTGCAATGACAGGCATTGCCCGATTTGTACAAGATAAGGCACTAAAAAAAGTGTTACGAGCAACAGATGGTTTGGGCACAGAAGCAACGAGAGCAGGTATTATTGAATTACTGTTTAAACGGGAATTTCTGTACAAAAAAGGGCGCTATATCCATGCAACCCCTGCAGGGCGGGCGCTTATCCATGTATTACCTGATATGGCTGTGTTGCCCGATATGACAGCGCATTGGGAGTCAAAACTAACACAAATCAGTGAAAAACAAGTCCGCTATCAGGATTTTATGTTGCCTCTTCACGAAACGTTGCAGCAGTTGATTTGGCAGGCAAAACAGTATCGAAATTTGAAGGCTTTTAGGGAGTTACCTCCTGTTCCTGTGAAAGGAAAAAAGAGTAAAAAGAAGAAAACAAAGACTGATAAAGCCGGATAGATAAGATTAAAACGATACAATTAAAAACACCGTAAGAAAAATCCAGCACCGAAATTGGCGGTGCTGGATTTTATTATTTTGAGGATCAAATTTTAAATTCAGCCCAAACAGGAGCGTGGTCAGATGGTTTTTCCATGCTACGGATACCATAATCTATACCAGCAGAAAGGCATTTTTCCGCTAATGGACGGCTGGCAAGCAACAAGTCAATACGAAGCCCCCGGTTATCATCAAACCCTTTCGAGCGATAATCAAACCAGGAGAATTGATCATTGATCTCAGGATGATGTACCCGAAACGTATCGACGAGTCCCCAACTTTTAAGGCGTTCCATCCACTCTCTTTCTTCTGGTAAGAAAGAGCATTTTCCAGTTTTCAACCAGCGTTTTTGGTTATTTTCACCGATCCCAATATCAAGATCAGTTGGACTGATATTCATATCTCCCATAATAAGAATATTGGATTCTGGGGACTGTTTTCTTTCCAAATAGGTTTGTAAATCTTGGTAGAATTTTGCTTTTGCAGGAAATTTGACCGGATGTTCACGGTTTTCACCTTGTGGAAAGTAACCATTAATTACAGTTAATGAGCCTAGAGGTGTTTCAATATCTGCCATGATAATACGACGTTGCGCATCATCCTCATCCGTAGGAAAACCTTTCTGAACTTCAATTGGCTTCTGGCGTGTCAGCAGGGCTACACCGTAATGGGATTTTTGGCCGTGATAGAAGACATGGTAACCAAGTTTGCTAACTTCTTCCAAAGGGAATATTTCATCATGAACTTTTGTTTCTTGTAATCCAATCACGTCAGGCTGATGTTGTTCAACAATCGCGGTAAGTTGATGAGGGCGTGCCCGCAGGCCATTAATATTGAATGATACAAATTTCATACTGTTATAATCACCTATAGAATATTTATATTTTTAATCTTAACAGAGATAAAAAAGGATGTAACCATTTATTAAATAATAATTTAAAGTAAGTTATCTTGATATTTCACTATTTTACTCTTATATGTAATGTTATATTGAGTATAATGCGCTTATTACTCAAATTTAGAGTATGTAATCTCGATAAATAATAAAAAACACGTAATGAGTAAATAATGAATTAATGGGTAAATACTTATTTGATTAATCATTCTTTGTTATATTCAACACTTGATACTATGTTTTTGGGGAAGTGTTTTTATTCCTGAAATTTATTCTGTGTCACGCATTACAAAAAATAATTAATGAAAAAGTAGAAGAGTTAATCAATCTCTGATAGAAAATTGAACTTGTAGACCATGTTTATATTTATTAATGGCTTACATTCACGATGGAATATTCATCATGATACAGGTGAATAATATAGTTCATCTGAACCGCATTTTTGCATCAGGGGCTGGCATTACATATAAATGCCATTTGAAAAATAGCTATTTTTATTGTACAAAATTATACCTTCACAATATCAAGTTTGATTTAGCGGTTACCTGATGAGAAGGCCATTTCAAGGAAATTATTTTAGCCACAAGTTACATAGGAACGGTGAATTATGTTTTTTTCTCGTAAATTAGAAGCATTCATGGCGGTGGTGGAAATGGGTTCTTTAAGCAAAGCGGCAAGAGTGATGAACCGTACGACTCCCCCAGTCGCTAAATCAATTAAAGACTTTGAGGCGACGTTAGGAAAGCGCTTATTTAAAAGGGAGAAGTTTGGGATGATACTGACTAAAGACGGAGTGGAACTATATAATGACTTAAAAGAACTTTATTTGAAAGAAAAGGAAATTACAAAGAAACACTTTAGCGGAACTATTTGTAACAGCGTCAATATCTACTACGATTGGGGGAAAGACAGACATCTGATTTCACTTTATAAAGCAGCAGACAGAAATAATGCTCAAGTTAACATATTACGCTTTAGTTATGATAACATTGATGAAATAGTTGACTATGAGGGCAATACGATAATTTTAAGCTCAGAAAAAATACTCAGTGATAGATTCAGTTTGGTTCGTAAAATTGAAGGGCAGAATTTAGGTATTTGCTGCCGTCAAGAGTTAATTGATGAAGCCAATGGTGATTTAACTCAATTATTGAAAAAGAAAACGTGGTTGTGTGATCCAGTTCTCTATAAAAGCGATTTTATAAAGAATTTGGAAGAGGATATGATAAAGAACGGAGAGAAAGTTAATATAAGGCAAATGGACAATATGGAGTGCTGTCTTAATTTCATTCAATCCAAAGATTATATTTTTATTACAGATGCCCGTTCTGGTGCATTGGAGGAAGGAAAAAGCCTAGGCTTTATTCCAATATCACGAGCTGATGCAGTTAATCAGTGTTACGTTTATAAATCTAAATCCCATTCAAGCGTGTTAAATCGTTTTATCGACTCCGTTAGTGATATGGAGTAACTGATGCATAAGCGGAGCAAATTGCAGATCCTCCAGAGCTCCGCTATTGGTGTCCGGTGAACACGTTAAGTTAATTTTACGATATTCATTTGCTCATTGAGTAAACTAGATTGTTCTTCCCCCAAGCAGTATATCTGTTAGCTTTAACAGTAAATGCAAATAATGGAATATACCTTAAGATATGGTGGGGGAAGGATGATGCACCATTTCTCGTTTTTCACCTTCCAGCTAACGTGCTGTGCGTAATATCACTTCGCTATGTTCAATTCTCAGTCCAAATTTTGGTCGAAGGACTTTGCCCTTGCTTTGAGCAAGTATAAATAATTTTTGTTCAGGGATAAGCTAAGGTGTGAGATAACTAGATGGTGGTGGGGGAAGGATTCGAACCTTCGAAGTCTGTGACGGCAGATTTACAGTCTGCTCCCTTTGGCCGCTCGGGAACCCCACCAGATTTTGAATTGTACGCTGTCGTTGCCAGCGGACGGCATAATACCAAATCAGCCGCCGCTGTAAAGTAGTTATTTGAAAATTAAATGTCTAGCGGTGTTTTTTTAAACTTTGCGTCTAAAAATCATTCCATTAAGGGTATTTTGTTATCAAGAATAATCACTCTATTATCTAACAAAAATACCCTTAGCCCATCACAGAATAATAGTGCGATTACCATACACAAACACACGTTGAGAAAAAACCGAGTGCAATGCTTTACTTAGCACATTTTTCTCAACATCTCGTCCTGCTCGCATCATCTCTTCAGCAGTATAACTATGATCCACGTTAATTACATCCTGAGTGATAATAGGGCCTTCATCTAAGTTATCATTGACATAATGTGCAGTGGCTCCAATGATTTTGACCCCACGCTCATAAGCCTGGTGATAAGGGCGGGCTCCTATAAATGCTGGTAAGAATGAGTGGTGAATATTAATAATTTGATTTGGGTAATGCTGAACGAATGCTGGTGTTAAGACACGCATGTACTTGGCGAGTACAACATAGTCGGGGTTATATTGATCTATCTGCGCCATTAACGCTTCATCGTGCTGTTCCCGGCTTAAACCTTCATGGCTGATATGATGGAAAGGAATATCAAACTGCTCGACCAATGGTTGCAGGGTGGTATAGTTGCCAATAACAGCGGCTATTTCCACATCCAATCCTTCATAAGCACTTTTTACTAATATATCACCGATACAGTGGGCTTCTTTTGTTACCATGATGACAATACGACGACGACCTGCTGTATTCAATTCACGACTTGAGCCAACCGGAAGAGCATCATCCAGATCGGTCAGAAATATTTCATCATTAAAAATACCTTCCAGTTCTGTACGCATGAAAAAGCGGCCAGTGAGATGATCGACAAACTCACTATTTTGTACAATATTCAATTGATGCTTGTAACAAATATTTGTGATCTTCGCGATTAATCCTTTGGAATCAGGACAAATTGTACGCAAGATTTTTTTTTGTATAATTGCGTTTTGCATGGATAACGTGATCCTCAAATGTTTTTCACTGTGTGTGAATGGTTGTGTTTAAAATATTTAAATATTGATTTAACTACAGCATTTTTTATATTTTTTGCCCGAACCACATGGGCAAGGATCATAGCGTCTTGTTTCAGGGCGAACACCATCTATATAGAACCAATGTTGGTCAATACGCAAAAAACGAGAACGCTCATGTATCAATTGCCTATCTTGCTTTTCCTGCTCAATAAAGCAAGCTGAAAATTCAACGTAGGCCTCGTTATTATGTTGTCCTTTATTTGTGTTGATTACATTCAACCCTAGCCATTGTACACCAACAAAGCTTTGTTCTATTTCTGAACGCCAGGTTTCTGCTTTACAATCGGGATGCCAGGTTGCAATCAGATAATCGACATTCTTCGTCACATAAGCGCTATATCTGGAACGCATTAGACATTCGGCATCTGGAGCAGGGTAGTGATTATCAATATAAGGGCCGCAGCAATGTGCGAAAGGTGAGCCGCTGCCACAGTGACATATTCTTGTCAAAATAACTCCGGTTGATTAAAAAGGTTGCTGTTAATATGACTGATACTGTAAAGGTATGTAAGCGTAAAATATATAATCATATAAATAGTTATGATTGATTATATTACCATCAATAATACCTGAATACAGGCTGTAGCTGCAATGTTTAGTGAGAGTACTCTATTATCAATGCTTTTTATGTTTCAGAAAATTCATTTAACAGCTATTTGATATAACGGTGCATTCAGAGTGTATATATCAGTTATGTAAATACCGTTGTATGGAAAACATAATTAAATTTTTATTCACTGTATATCTGGCTGTGTTAGCTGGTATACTCTGGCGCACTATTTTTTTAGGTATGTTTTTTTAGGTATGTGACTTTTTTCACATATACGATTTTTCACACATACGATTTTTTAGAGAGTTGGTGCTATTGTTTAAGCTGCAAAAGGAGTTTTTCAGTTATAACATAGCCGCAGGAGACTATGTAATGTCAGTAATAAACAAAAAAGTAAAAAAAGCCGTCATCCCTGTTGCTGGTTTGGGAACCAGGATGTTACCAGCCACTAAAGCTATTCCTAAAGAAATGCTGCCTCTGGTTGATAAGCCACTTATTCAATACGTTGTCAATGAATGCATTAAAGCCGGCATTAATGAAATTATTCTGGTTACACATTCATCCAAAAACTCTATAGAAAACCATTTTGATACTAGCTTTGAGCTAGAGGCAATTCTTGAGAAAAGAGTAAAGCGTCAGCTCTTGGACGAAATCCAGTCGATTTGTCCTAATCATGTGACGATCATGCAGACCCGTCAGGGGATCGCTAAAGGATTGGGACATGCGGTGCTATGTGCTAAGCCACTTATTGGGAACGAACCATTTGCTGTTATTCTGCCGGATGTCATTTTGGATGAGTACAGTACAGATTTATCGAAATACAATTTGAGCGAGATGTTATCACGTTTTAACGATAGTGGAACAAGTCAAATACTGGTTGAACCGGTTCCTGTTGAGAATGTCTCTGATTATGGAATCGTTGATTGCTTTGGAGAAAACCTGCAACCAGGTGACAGTAAACCAATTGCCCGTGTTGTTGAAAAGCCCAAACCAGAAGAAGCCCCTTCAAACCTTTCTATTGTCGGTCGCTATGTATTATCTGAGAAAATCTGGCCATTACTGGCAAAAACAGCACCAGGGGCCGGGGATGAAATTCAGCTTACCGATGCCATTGCCATGCTGATGGAAAAAGAGCCAGTTGAGGCGTATCACTTAAAAGGCCGCAGTCATGATTGTGGGAACAAATTGGGTTATATGCAGGCGTTTGTTGAATATGGTATGAAGCATAAGCAGTTGGGAGAAGCATTCAAAGACTGGATTATGACTTTGCAACATCAGATTGAAAAATAATCTATTAGTAATTTAGGATGTGAAATGAAAGTTACTGTATTTGGTATTGGCTACGTTGGCTTAGTCCAGGCAACCGTGTTTGCCGAAGTCGGGCATGATGTACTTTGTGTTGATGTTGATACAAGAAAAGTTGAAAACTTGAAAAATGGCCAGATCCCTATTTTTGAGCCAGGACTGGAATCCTTGGTTAAAAAAAATTATGCGGAAGGGCGTCTGAGCTTTACAACGGATGCTAAGGCTGGCGTCGCACATGGCAAATTACAGTTTATCGCCGTAGGAACACCTCCTGATGAAGATGGCTCTGCCGATTTACAATATGTCACTGCTGTAGCCCGGACTATTGCAGAGAATATGGATAACTACAAAGTGGTGGTTGATAAATCAACGGTTCCTGTGGGAACTGCGGATAAAGTCAAAGCTGTCATGCAAGTAGCTTTGGCTGAACGTGGAGCTAATATTCCATATGACGTTGTTTCCAATCCTGAGTTTTTGAAAGAAGGAGCCGCAGTTGCTGATTGTATGCGTCCTGAACGCATTATCATTGGCTGTGATAACGATAGCGTGATTGATGTGATGAGAGAACTGTATGAACCGTTTAATCGTAATCATGATCGTATGATTGTTATGGATATCCGCAGTGCGGAGCTGACAAAATATGCCGCTAATTGCATGTTAGCAACCAAAATTAGTTTTATGAATGAAATTGCTAACCTGGCAGAAATGTTGGGGGCAGATATTGAACATGTGCGTCAAGGCATTGGTTCTGATTCACGTATTGGGTATCACTTTATTTATCCGGGATGTGGATATGGCGGTTCATGTTTCCCCAAAGATGTGCAGGCATTGATTCGCACTTCTGAACAAATCGGATATACGCCTAAGATTTTACAGGCGGTAGAGCAGGTTAACGAAAAACAAAAAAGAAAATTACCTGTTTTTGTTAAGTGTCACTTTGGTGATGATCTATCTGGCAAGACATTTGCGATATGGGGCTTATCATTTAAGCCTAATACAGATGATATGCGAGAAGCATCAAGCCGTGTATTGATGGAAGAATTGTGGGAAGGTGGTGCCAAAATACAAGCTTATGATCCAGAAGCTATGCAGGAAGCTCAGCGTATTTATGGACAGCGGGATGATCTTGCCTTGATGGGTACAAAAGAAGCTGCATTAAAAGGTGCAGATGCTTTGATTATCTGCACAGAATGGCAAAATTTTAGGGCACCTGATTTTGATGTCATAAAAAATTCACTTAAAACTCCGGTTATTTTTGATGGACGTAATCTTTATGATCCTGAACGTCTGCAATCCAGAGGATTTACATACTATGGCATTGGTCGTGGTGCCTCTATTAATCCAGTCATTTGAGTTGTGATATGAAATTTTTAGTCACAGGTTCCGCTGGTTTTATTGGTTTTCATGTTAGCCAGCGGTTATTAAGTATGGGGTATGAAGTTGTCGGCATCGATAACATCAATAATTATTATGATGTTAATTTGAAGCAGGCAAGATTAAATTTATTACTCCCTAATCCGGGGTTTAAATTTGAAAAATTAGATCTGGCTGATAGAGTTGCAATTTCGGAGTTGTTTTCTAAACACCAATTTCAACGTGTTATCCATTTGGGGGCCCAGCCAGGTGTTCGTTATTCAATACAGAACCCAATGGCATATATTGATGCCAATATCGTTGGTCATATCAATATTCTTGAAGGATGTCGCCATAATCGTGTTGAACATTTATTATATGCATCTTCAAGTTCAGTATATGGATTAAATAAAAAACAGCCATTCTCTACTGATGATTCGGTTGATCATCCTGTTTCTTTATATGCTGCTACCAAAAAAGCTGATGAATTAATGTCTCACAGCTACTCACATCTTTATCAATTACCGACCACAGGTTTACGGTTTTTTACAGTATATGGCCCGTGGGGGCGTCCTGATATGGCCTTATTTAAGTTTACTAAAGCTATGTTAGAGGGTAAGTGTATCGATGTTTATAATCATGGTAATATGGTGAGGGATTTCACATATATTGATGATATTGTCGAGTCTATAATCAGATTACAAGCCATTATTCCCGCCTCTGATAAAGATTGGTCAGTTGAAGAAGGGCAGATATCTGCCAGCTCTGCACCATATCGTATTTACAATATTGGCAATGGTCATCCGATAAAATTGGGTGATTTTATTGAAGCGATTGAATCGTCATTAGGTATAAAGGCAAAGAAAAACTTTATGGATATTCAGGATGGTGATGTACTGTCCACTTGTGCTGATTCTAGAGCGCTCTATGAGAAGATAGGTTTCTCACCCAACACACCAGTGAAAGAAGGTGTAAAACAGTTTGTTGATTGGTATTTGGATTTTTACCAGCGGCCTTAAGATTAGACTTAGTATTAGAATAGTAATAAAAAAAGGAGCTAATAGCTCCTTTTTTAACTCTGTGTTAATAAAAAACTAAGTTGATGTTAAATTGTTTTTTTTTCACGTTGGGGAATAATAATGGAGTTTAAACCGTTAATATAACCCGTGGTGCTCGTACATCAGCCAGTAATTAACTTAGTTAGATATATTAACCATAAAACAAAAATACCCTATCAAGGGTATTTTTGTTATTAGTTTGCAGAATAACTGATTAGATCAGAAAATCTTCCAGTGACTTGCCTTCTTCTTCTATTGCTTTCTTGATTACTGCTGGAGTACGGCCTTGTCCAGTCCAGGTTTTAGTTTCACCATTGTCAACGTATGAATATTTAGCTGGACGTGCAGCCCGTTTAGATTTACCCGTAGTTTTACCACTTAAAGCATCTACTAAATCGCTTAATTCAATACCGTCTTTTTCTAACATTTCACGGTATTCTTGAAGCTTACGTGTACGTTCTTCTATTTGAGCACGAGCTTGGCTTTCTTCGTCACGACGTTCTTCAACAACAATCGTGAGTTTTTCCAGCATTTCTTCTAAAGTGCTAAGTTCACATTCTCTTGCTTGTGCGCGCAAGGTGCGGATGTTATTTAAGGATTTTAAATTTTCGCTCATTGTCCTGGTCTCAAATTATAATGATGATGGCTGATGTATGGATAATAATAGAGTGCTATTTTATTTTCTGCAATAGTGAATTTACTTTCTCAGGCTAAAACATCCCATTTTAAAATGCAATTTTTTTGATAATCGATATATTGTGTTTTAATTCTACTATTGGATTTATCATTTCTCGATAACGGTTAGACGTAGATTACTCAAAGCAGAGTGGGGATAAACTCGAACATATAAAACTAATTTATAGTCAATCCGTAAGAGATGTTAACTGTTCATCCCAAAATAAGTTGATGTTCAAAGGAGTAATGAAATTTTTTTTATGGGTAATCTATTGGTTATGATTATAGTGGAGTAAATTGCACAAAAGTAAACCACTTTGATTATTAATATGCAAAGAATGGAATAAAAAATAGCTATTTCTTTCTAATGTTAAATTTGTTCATTTGTCATGCAATAAGTACTTGTGGTGCTGATTTTATATGCGCAAATGTGACGATTATCATGAAATTATTCATTTCATATTTGTTCTGATTTTTTATCCTGTACCTCATTTGGTCAATAACAAAGGATAACCTTAAGTTGAGATTGTGGTAAACTTGCGGTGATATATTGCTTGGTTAAATTTGACAAGAGGATGGACGGGCCAATGGCTCAGCTTTATTTTTATTATTCTGCTATGAATGCAGGAAAATCAACTTCCTTATTACAGTCTTCTTATAACTATAACGAAAGAGGAATGAGGACGTTGATTTTTACAGCAGAAATCGATACCCGATTTGAAAAAGGGAAGGTGAGTTCCCGTATTGGTTTATCCGCAGATGCTTTGTTGTTTTCACCGGTAACTAATATCGCTGAACTTATCAGACGTGAAAACAAAGTAGAAAAGATTCATTGTGTTTTGATTGATGAATGCCAATTTTTAACAAAAGAACACGTCAAACAGCTTTGTGAAATTGTTGATTACGATGATATCCCTGTTCTTTGTTATGGTTTAAGAACAGATTTTCAGGGAGAATTATTTAGCGGTAGCCAATATCTTCTCGCGTGGTCGGATAAATTAGTTGAACTGAAAACGATTTGTCATTGTGGAAGAAAAGCCAGCCATGTACTGCGTTTTGGCAGCGATGGCAATGTTGTTTATGATGGTGTGCAGGTTGATATTGGAGGCAATGAAAAATATGTCTCAGTGTGTCGCAGGCACTATTCTGATGTCATTTGTGATGCTAAGGCTAAAAAAGCTGAACGGACATAATGCCTTTTATATGAGTATTATGATCAAGTTAGAACAAATGAATTAATAAAAAGGCATCGGTTATACCTGATGCCTTTTAAATCACATTGATTTATCATTTATTATTATTTCTTATTATTTTTCTTCCTCCTTAGATAAGGCAGGCTCTATAAAGTTACGGCCATAAAAGGAATCCAACATTAATTGCTTCAATTCAGTAATTAACGGATAACGAGGATTGGCACCGGTACATTGATCGTCAAAGGCATCCTCCGCCAGTTTATCTGTTTTTGCCAAGAATTCGCTTTCCTGAACTCCGGCTTCACGAATTGAGGTTGGAATATTTAGCTGAGATTTTAATTCTTCTAACCATGTAAGGAGCTTTTCAATTTTGGTTGCAGTGCGATCACCAGCACTACTTAGTCCCAGATGTTCTGCAATTTCGGCATAACGACGTCTTGCCTGGGGACGATCATATTGGCTGAACGCCGTTTGTTTGGTTGGGTTATTATTGGCGTTATAGCGAATAACGTTACAGATAAGCAGAGCATTCGCGAGTCCATGTGGAATATGGAATTCGGCGCCAAGCTTATGAGCCATAGAGTGGCAAACACCTAAAAAAGCATTGGCAAAAGCGATCCCTGCAATAGTTGCTGCATTATGAACTCGTTCGCGAGCAACTGGATTTTGTGCTCCCTGTTGATAGCTGGCTGGCAGAAAATCTTTGAGCAGCTTCAGGGCTTGTAGTGCCCTGACCATCCGAGTACTCATTGGCTAGAACAGAAACATAGGCTTCCAACGCATGAGTTACGGCGTCTAATCCACCAAAAGCACATAGTGATTTTGGCATATCCATGACAAGATTTGCATCAACGATAGCCATATCGGGAGTTAGTGCATAGTCTGCTAATGGATATTTTTGTCCTGTGATGTCATCAGTCACAACGGCAAAAGGTGTGACTTCTGAGCCTGTCCCAGAACTCGTTGTGATGGCTACCATTTTTGCTTTACTCCCCATTTTCGGGAACTTATAAATGTGCTTACGGATATCCATAAAACGTAATGCCAGATCTTCAATCGGATTAGTTGTCGGGATGATGCCGCAAATAAGCCCAATAGGTTCAGCTATAGTGATTGTTCCAAAGGTGTCATCTTCGGATAAAACCCCACAGGTTTTATCATCCTTATAGGCATTATAAATATACTCAGAAGCGAAGTGATTTTTGATCACTTTGTCTTCGATTATTCCCATTCCTGATTCAGATACAGCTAATTTTGCCAAAAGAATGCGGGCATCAGCAGCAACACGGAATATGTGGTCAAAAGTCAAATTTATGTTGGTGAGCTTTATCAGTAAAAACGCTGTTATGAATACCGCTAATCACCTTAAAAAAACTGTATAAATTCATATGAATGAGAGTTAAGTCTGTATTTTTTCTGAGAGTTTCTATTTAAGTACAGCTTATCATTGACTGGTTTTTAAATAGTGATTTAGATCATGAAAGCAGCAAGCTGACACCATTCAACAGATAGGTTTTATTATTCGATATCAAAAAATTATTAGGATTGTTTTTAAATATTTATTTAATTTTTATGGAATATTTTGTTAAATAATTTTTGATAATATTTTTTTAGAAGAAATAAGTGAAAAATAATTAATGGACAACCAATAAAGAGTATAGCTAGTCGATAAAAGCATTTTCGTATCTGGTTAAGAACTTATTTTTTATATCTTATTTGATAATTTGCCTTTCCTCCCTGAAAAATACTGTTTTTTTCCACACCATATTGCTTGCTATAGCAGGCCATTATTGGTGTCTTGTTTCACCATTTTGTGATGAAGATGGGCTTTTAATCTGAGATGATTGCATTTTGTTAAAATAATGTTTATTTTCTTTTTTATTGGATACTTTAGTGATCTGATAGATAAAGATAAATAAAAAATCTTTTTTATCAGTATGTTATTGTTATTTCAATGGACGTGTTCTATGTAAGAATAAATAATTACTTTAACGGCTTAATAAACATATTATAAAAAATATCATAACAAACCTTGTATAGATTGAATGCCAAACATATAAATTGTTCTTATTTAATAAAAGAATTGTCGGGGTTGCTAGATTAAAAAATGGGTAATTCACTGTTTATCACTTGGAGAAGAATAATGAAAAAAACACTGTCAAAGTTGAGTCAGTTGATTTCCTCTATCGTTTTATTATCGTTTCCTATGACGCAAGGTATTGCTGCGCAGGTTCCCGCAGGGGTAGTGTTGGCAGAGAAGCAAGAAATCACGGTTAATAATGGTGTTGAGGTTACATCACTAGATCCTCATAAAGTTGAAGGTGTCCCGGAAACCAACATTATTCGTAATTTACTTGAAGGATTAGTAAGTACCGGGCCAAACAGTGAAATTGTGCCGGGAGTCGCAGAAAAATGGGAAACTGATGATTATCAGGTGTGGACATTTTATTTACGTGACAATGCCAAGTGGAGTGATGGTAAACCAGTTATGGCACAGGATTTTGTTTATAGCTGGCGTCGTCTTTCTGATCCAAAAGTAGGATCGCCTTATACCAGTTACTTGCAATATACCTATGTATTGAACGCAGATGAGATCTTAAAAGGAAAAAAATCGCCTGATCAACTGGGTGTTAAAGCGCTTGATGAGCGCCGTTTTCAAGTGACATTAAGCCGTCCTGTTCCTTACCTTATTAATATGTTGAGCCATACACCACTGAAACCCATCCGGCAAGATATTGTGGAAAAATTTGGTATTAAGTGGACGTTACCAGAGAATTTTATCGGTAATGGGGCTTACACATTAAAAGATTGGGTCATTAATGAACGTATTGTTTTAACGCGTAATTCACAATATTGGAATGATAAAGAGTCCATTATCGAAAAAGGCACTTTCTTACCTATCGTCTCTGGTATCAGTGATGTTAACCGTTACCGTAGTGGGGAAGTAGATATTACCAACAATGCTATTCCACCAGAACTGTATCAAAAAATGAAACGGGATATTCCTGAGCAAGTGCAAATTTCACCTTATCTATGTACGTTTTATTACGAAATTAATAACCAAAAACCATTATTTAAAGATAAACGAGTACGTGAAGCCATTAAGCTGAGTCTTGACAGAGATATTATCACTCAAAGGATTATGGGACAGGGGCAAATTCCGGCATACGGTTTTACACCTACTTTTATTGGTAGCGGTCTTACGATTAATCCAGATTGGGCGAATTGGACACAAGAACAACGTAATCAACGGGCAAAAGAGTTATTAAAAGAAGCCGGCTTTGATGCCAGTAATCCACTCAAATTTACCTTGCTCTATAACACCTCAGAGCAGAACAAACAACAAGCTATTGCCGCGGCGTCCATGTGGCAGAAAAACATTGGTGCAAAAGTCACATTGCAAAATCAGGAATGGAAAACTTCACTGCAAAATCGCCACCAGGGAAATTATGATGTGGCGAGAGCTACATGGTGTGGCGATTACAACGAGCCTTCATCCTTCTTAAATTACCTATTGTCGGACAGCAGTAATAATACGGCGTTTTACCAGAATGAGGCCTTTGATAATTATCTTAAGCAGGCCCTGACAGCTAAAGACGAAAAAACACGCAAGGAATTTTACCAGTTGGCAGAAGCTCAGCTTGATGCTGATTCGGGCTTGATTCCTGTCTATTACAGGGTTTCTATACGCCTGATTCGCCCAACGGTCGGAGGAATGACAGGAAAAGATCCTTTAGATTACGTTGATCTTAAGAACTTATATATCAAGAAAATAGATAACTGATTGTTATTACAGGAATTCCATTACTGTAAATGTAAATAAAACGGTTTCTTTTGAAATGAGAAAATAATGAGCCCTGAAAATAGGGTGGCTTTTATAAGAGCCTGATGAATCAATAGGAGTAATAAGAATATGATAAACATAACAAAAAATAAGATTGCTGCTGGCATTACAGTAGCATTAAGCATGATGATCGGGGTACAGGCATTTGCTGCAAAAGTTCCTGCGGGTGTACAACTGGCAGAAAAACAAACTCTGGTACGCAATAATGGCACTGAACCACAATCATTGGATCCCCATAAAATCGAAGGTGTACCAGAATCAAATATTGCTCGTGATTTATTTGAAACACTGGTGATTAATGAGCCTGATGGCAAAATTATTCCGGGTGTTGCTGAGAGCTGGGAACATAACCCGGATTTCACAGTCTGGACATTCCACCTGCGTAAAGATGCGAAATGGTCAAATGGTGATCCTTTCACGGCGCAAGATTTTGTTTACAGTTGGCGTCGAGCGACTGATCCAAACACGGCATCCCCTTATGCAAGTTACATGCAATATGCTCATCTTCTGAATGTTGATGATATCATCAAGGGTAAGAAAAAACCGGAAACATTGGGTGTTAAAGCAATAGATGACCATACATTACAATTAACACTCAGCGAGCCTGTACCTTATTTAGTCCGATTAATGGTTCACACATCAACATCACCAGTGCATCGTGCGACTGTTGAAAAATACGGTGAAAGATGGACACAGCCACAGCATTTTGTTGGTAACGGTGCTTATAAAGTGAAAAGTTGGGTGATTAATGAGCGCCTTGTTTTAGAACGTAATCCAATGTATTGGGATAATAAAAATACAATCATTGATCAAGTCACCGTTTTACCTATCTCTTCTGAAGTCACTGATGTCAATCGTTATCGTGCTGGCGAAATTGAGATGAGTTATGACAATTTACCCGTTGAGTTATTCCAAAAACTGAAAAAAGAGATCCCTGAACAATTGCGTGCTAACCCAAAATTGTGCACCTACTACTACGAGATTAATAATGAGAAGCCGCCATTTAATGATCCTCGAGTTCGTACCGCGCTAAAATTAGGTATGGATCGCGATCTTATGACCAATAAGGTGAAAAATCAGGGTGATATACCCGCTTATGGTTATACGCCACCTTATATCGCTAATTTTAAAGATGAAAAACCAGATTGGTACACTAAGCTAAATCAACAGCAGCGTAACGAAGAAGCGAAGAAGCTACTAGCAGAAGCTGGATTTACCAAAGATAACCCACTGAAAATTAAATTATTGTATAACACTTCCGATCTACATAAAAAATTAGCCATTGCAGCCGCATCTGTTTGGAAAAAGAATATCGGTGTTGAAGTTTCTCTTGAAAACCAGGAATGGAAAACCTTCCTTGATTCCCGTCATCAGGGCAATTATGACGTCGCCAGAGCCGGATGGTGTGCTGACTATAACGAAGCCTCTACCTTCTTGAACCCTATGTTATCCAATAGTAGTAACAATACTTCTCATTATAAGAGCAAAGAATTTGATGCCTTAATGAAGCAGTCATTGCAAGCTAAAACGGATGAAGAGCGAGCCGAAATCTATGCTAAGGCTAATGCGCAATTGGATAAAGATTCTGCAGTGGTTCCTCTCTTTTACTATACAAATACCCGTTTATTAAAACCTTATGTAGGTGGTTACACCGGCAAAGATCCGCTGGATAACTTCCATACCAAGGACATGTACATCATAAAACATTAGGAATCCGCAGGTAGCTTAAGTAATGAGCTGCCTGTGTATCAGATAATTAAGACCAAGGTTTGGTCAGCTAATAGGAATGGGCAATGCTTAAATTTATTTTACGCCGCTGCTTAGAGGCGATCCCGACACTTTTCATTCTCATCACGATTTCGTTCTTCATGATGCGGCTTGCTCCGGGTAGCCCATTTACCGGGGAAAGAAAACTTCCACCTGAGGTGATGGCGAATATCGAAGCAAAATACCATTTGAATGATCCTATCTATAAACAATATGTTAATTACTTAATCCAACTCTCCAAAGGGGACTTTGGCCCTTCATTCAAGTATAAGGACTACAGCGTAAATGATTTGGTGGCAGAAGCGTTGCCCGTTTCTGCTAAGTTAGGTGCCGCTGCTTTTATTATGGCCGTTATATTTGGTGTCAGTGCGGGGGTTATTGCTGCGCTGAATCAGAATACTAAATGGGATTATACGGTAATGGGGTTTGCTATGACAGGGGTTGTTATCCCGAGTTTCGTAGTGGCCCCTTTATTGGTTCTGATATTTGCCATTACATTAAAGTGGCTGCCGGGAGGCGGTTGGAATGGTGGAGCACCCAAATATATGCTGTTGCCGATGGTTGCGTTATCTCTTTCTTATATTGCCAGTATTTCCCGTATTACTCGTGGTTCTATGATTGAAGTTTTGCATTCCAACTTTATCCGAACAGCAAGAGCCAAGGGGCTGCCATTACGAACAATTATTTTCCGCCATGCGTTGAAACCCGCCTTATTGCCAGTGATTTCTTATATGGGACCAGCTTTTGTGGGCATTATTACTGGTTCAATGGTTATTGAAACTATCTTTGGTTTACCCGGTCTGGGGCAATTATTCGTTAATGGTGCTTTAAACCGTGACTACTCATTAGTATTGAGCCTGACGATTTTGGTGGGTGGGTTGACCATTATGTTCAATGCTATCGTTGATGTGTTGTATGCCGTCATCGATCCGAAAATCCGTTACTAACACTGGAGCACGCAATGTTACTAAACAAGAAAAATAGCGAAGCTCTGGAAAATTTCTCTGAGCAACTGGAAATTGAAGGCCGCAGTTTGTGGCAGGATGCACGCCGCCGTTTTATGCACAATAAAGCAGCAATTACAAGTTTATGTATCCTATTTTTAATTACTTTGTTTGTCATTCTGGCACCCATGCTATCTCAGTATGCCTATGACGATACTGACTGGAACATGATGACCATGCCACCTGATTTCGAATCGCACCACTATTTTGGTACAGATTCATCCGGTCGTGATCTATTAGTTCGTGTTGCCATCGGCGGACGCATTTCATTAATGGTCGGTATCGCGGCTGCTTTGATTGCTGTGATATTCGGCACATTATATGGCGCAATGTCAGGTTATCTTGGTGGCAAAGTCGATATGGTCATGATGCGTTTACTGGAAATTCTCAACTCCTTCCCATTTATGTTCTTCGTCATCCTGTTAGTGACTTTCTTTGGGCAAAATATCCTGCTGATTTTTGTTGCGATAGGTATGGTGTCATGGTTGGACATGGCACGTATCGTCAGGGGGCAGACATTGAGCCTTAAGCGTAAGGAATTCATTGAAGCTGCATTAGTCTGTGGTGTATCTACCCGTCACATCGTTTTACGCCATATTGTGCCAAACGTACTGGGTGTGGTGGTAGTTTATGCTTCATTGCTGGTGCCAAGTATGATCCTGTTTGAATCTTTCCTGAGTTTCCTTGGATTGGGAACGCAAGAACCCCTAAGTAGTTGGGGAGCCTTATTAAGTGATGGTGCTAACTCAATGGAAGTGGCTCCGTGGTTACTCTTATTTCCTGCGGGCTTTCTGGTAATGACCCTGTTTTGTTTTAACTTTATTGGCGACGGCCTGCGAGATGCCCTCGACCCGAAAGACCGTTAAGGAGAGCCTATGAATAGCGTAAAAACGATAAAACATGCTAAAAGCGCTGAACCACTATTAACGGTGAATGATTTAAACGTGGTATTCAGTACGCCTGATGGCAACGTAACAGCAGTGAATAAACTGAATTTTGATCTGCAGGCAGGAGAAACTCTGGGCATTGTGGGGGAATCAGGTTCCGGTAAATCTCAGACAGCATTTGCCTTAATGGGATTGCTGGCCAGTAATGGTGCTGTCAGTGGATCCGCGGTTTTTAACGGGCGCGAAATTCTTAACCTGCAAGAAAAAGAGTTGAATAAGATGAGAGCGGAAGAAATCTCAATGATCTTCCAGGATCCTATGACATCTCTCAATCCTTATATGCGGGTCGGTGATCAACTGACCGAAGTGCTAATGCTGCATAAAAATATGAGCAAGAGTGAAGCTGTCGAAGAATCTATTCGAATGTTGGATGCCGTTAAAATGCCAGAAGCGCGTAAGCGCATGAAAATGTTCCCGCATGAATTTTCTGGTGGAATGCGTCAGCGTGTCATGATAGCAATGGCGCTATTGTGTCAGCCTAAGTTACTGATTGCGGATGAACCTACTACTGCGCTGGACGTCACCGTTCAGGCGCAGATTATGACTTTACTTAACGAACTGAAAAAAGAATTTAACACCGCTATCATTATAATCACCCATGACTTGGGCGTCGTTGCCGGTATTTGTGACAAAGTGTTGGTTATGTATGCGGGCAGAACTATGGAATATGGGACTGCCCGCGACGTATTTTATCGTCCGACACATCCTTATTCGATTGGATTGCTTAATGCCGTTCCCCGACTGGATGGTGATGAAGAATCTCTGACAACAATTCAGGGCAATCCGCCAAACTTACTGCGTTTGCCAAAAGGTTGTCCATTCCAGCCACGTTGTCAGTTTGCTACTGAACATTGTGTGAGCGAAGAACCGCCATTGGAACAGTTTGACCTTGGGCGCTTACGTGCCTGCTTCAGACGTCAGGAGGAATTAGCATGAATACAGTTAGTACAAACACAATAACTGAAAAAAGAGTTCTCCTGGAAGTTGACGATCTAAAAGTTTATTTTGATATCAAAGATGGCAAGCAGTGGTTCTGGCAATCTGCGAAAACATTGAAAGCCGTAGATGGCGTTACCTTGAGACTATACGAAGGAGAAACGTTGGGAGTTGTAGGTGAATCAGGCTGCGGTAAATCAACCCTTGCCAGAGCGGTTATTGGCTTAGTCAAAGCTTCTGGTGGTTCGGTGACTTGGCTTGGCCAAAACCTTTTTGATATCAATGAAAAACAGTGGAGGGATATTCGTCATGACATCCAGATGATTTTTCAGGATCCGCTGGCATCCCTTAACCCACGTATGACGATTGGTGACATCATCGCCGAACCATTAAAAACTTATTACCCCAAAATGAAAGATGCGGAGGTAAAAGAAAAGGTTAAAAAGATGATGATGAAGGTTGGTTTATTGCCTAACCTGATTAACCGCTATCCCCACGAATTTTCAGGTGGTCAATGTCAGCGTATCGGCATTGCCCGTGCCCTGATTCTGGAGCCTAAACTGATCATCTGTGATGAACCCGTTTCCGCATTGGATGTTTCCATTCAGGCGCAGGTTGTAAACTTATTGCAGGAAATACAACGGGAGATGGGGCTTTCCTTGATCTTTATCGCTCATGATCTCTCAATAGTAAAACATATCTCAGATCGAGTATTGGTCATGTATTTGGGAAACGCAGTGGAACTGGGGACTTACGACGAGGTTTATCACAATCCTCTGCATCCATATACCCGCGCATTGATGTCAGCAGTACCTATTCCTGATCCAGATAAAGAACGTAACAAACACATTGAATTATTGGAAGGGGAACTCCCTTCACCGATTAACCCTCCATCTGGATGTGTATTCCGCACCCGTTGCCCGATGGCTGATGCAGAATGTGCCAGAACGCGCCCATTACTGGAAGGTAGCTTTAAACATGCGGTTTCTTGTCTTAAGGTTGATCCGTTATAGCAAGAAAATAGGCATTGTGATAAGTGAATCGATTATATGATGCTGTCACTAATATTTATTCAAGGCCCTCATTGTGAGGGCTTCTTTATGGATGAAAAAAGTGGTTGTGTATGAAAAGAGATCACTTGGACATCCGTGCCCTGATGCAGCATTTTGATTGGTGATATTCGCCAGATCATAGGCTGCTTTCATAGCCTCTTTAACAAAACTCATCGAGTTAGCAGATTAATCAGCAATATCAAGAAACAGTTTTGCAGATTCCAGTTTAATTTCTGATTGAAAAATATTTTCATCATGCAATCTACTTGGTATTGCAGTGAGAATAGTATCTCTATTGTGATGAGTCACGTTAGTGTAACAAAACATTTAAATATAGACTCGGCGCTGAATATCTTAATTTTTATTAAACAAAATTAATTAGTTAAAGTTGGATATTGCTGCCAATCCCATCAGAACAAAAAATGTTCAAAACATGTTAAAGATCACATTTTCTTAAAATCAGCAGGTTAAGTACAGAATGCTGTCTACACTTATTAATCGATCATATCAAAATCATTATTTGTATTAATCTAATTGATCAATGTATGAAATTTATTAGGCAGCCTGGGAACTACAACCTGGTGCGGTAGCTTTGGGTAAATTTAATAATATGTAATTTAAGTTGCTTGGTTGCTTGAATCTTCTGTATATAGAAAAAATGAGTTCTGATGACATATAAAAATGTATTTAACAATAGGAAAACTATATAATATGGTAATTAATAAATGATAAAGAAAAATGTCATCGCAAATTATATTGGTCAATTTTATTTAGCAATATCTGGAATTATTATAGTTCCATTTTATCTCAGCAGACTAGGTTCTGAAGGTTATGGACTTATTGCATTCTTTACAATGTTGCAAAGTTGGATGCAATTGCTCGATATGGGAATATCGACAACTATATCAAGAGAAGCTGCTATATCAAAGAACAGCAGTAATCATGCAATATTTTTTCGGCAAATACAAAGAGTTTGTTTCTACATTTTTTTTGTTATTTCGATTGTAGTATTTCTCTCAGGATATTTTAGTTCTAACTATATAATTCATAACTGGCTAATATCCAACCTATCCTACGATACACTAAACGTGTCTTTAATATCAATTTTTTGTATTATATCGTTACGTTGGCTATGCGGGCCATGGAAAAGTACATTAGTAGGTTTAGAAAAACAAATACCTTTTAATATTATTAATGTATTTGTAATTACTCTGAAATTCCCAATCTCCATATTAATATTATCATATTTCAATAATTTATTAATAGTTTATTTTATCTATCAAATAATAGTTGCAATTATTGAATATATGTTATTTTATCTATTTTCTAGATACTATACTCCTTACAATAAAACAAATATAAGATTAGATAAGAAATTTTTATATAATTCAATACCTGTATTTAAATTTTCTATAGGAATCGCTTTTATATCGGGTGTGTGGGTGTTAATGACTCAATCGGACAAATTTATATTAAGTCATATCTTACAGTTAGAAGATTTTGGTTATTATTCTATGGGTGTTTTATCTGCGTCAATTGTAATGATTTTTATAGATTAGTGTTTTTTTTATCAATTTCACTTTTAGGCATTTAGTGTTTAATAATGAATATCCTTATTTTTAAAAAAATGAATAAGTCTATATTTAGTCATAGTGAAATGGATATATCCCCAAATTAGCTTCAGTGATCCATGCTATTTTCCTCATATAATGTTCAATTATAACTGGGATCAAAAAGAATCGTTAGCGTTCAGGTAAACATGCTATGAAATTCCTGAGCAGAGCACATAGAGCATTTATGCTTTTACTCAAATCTCATCCTAAAAACAAGATTGAATAAGGTATCAAATGAAAATAATGCTTATAGGAACAACAGCAGAATCAATGATTAATTTCAGGGGGACACTAATAAAAAAAATGTCAGAATCTAATCATGAAGTATTTTGTTTTTCTATAGACTATAATAAAAAACAGAAAGGTGAGATCAGAAAACTAGGTGCTATACCTATTGATTATAAATTAAGTCGTTCGGGATTAAACCCTTTTTCGGATATAAATAATACTATAAAGTTATTAAGAATAATTAAGGATATTAAACCAGATATAGTGTTATCTTATTTTTCAAAGCCATCTATATATGGTTCATGGGCTGCCAAGTTAGCTAAAACACCTAAAATATTTGCTATGCTAGAAGGGTTAGGATATTGCTTTACTTCACAAAAAGAGGGGAAGGAATGGAAAAAATTCTTTTTAAGAAAAATACAAATATATCTATTTAAGATAATTTTTCCTAAGATAAATGGATTAATTCTCTTAAACAAAGATGATGAAATAGATTTAATAAAAAGTAATAATATCAGTGTTAAGACTTTTATCTTGGGTGGAATAGGTCTGGATTTAAATGAGTATCCTTATACTCCTCCTAGAAAAAACAAAGGCATATCTTTTATTTTTATTGCTCGACTTTTGAAAGAGAAAGGTATTTTCGAATATATTTCAGCAGCAAAAATAGTAAAAAAGAAAACATCCTCAAATCATTTTTAATGTGTTAGGAGCAATAGATCCAGAAAATCCAGGTGGAATAAAACCCGAACAGTTAGAGGAGTTAAAGAAAACAGAAATAATAAATTACCGTGGATTTGTAACAAATGTGAATGAATGGCTGAGTAACAGTGATATTTTTGTATTACCATCTTATAGAGAAGGCTTACCAAGAAGTACTCAGGAGGCCATGGCCACTGGTCGCCCTATAATTACTACTAATGTTCCTGGATGTAAAGAAACTGTTTATGAAGGGAAAAATGGTTTTTTAATTCCCCCATGGTCTGCAGAAGCCTTAGCTGAAAAAATGATTTTTTTCATAGAAAACCCTGATCAAATAGAGAAAATGGGTTTGGAAAGTTATTCTATTGCTAGAAAAAAATATGATTGCCATAAAATTAACGTTAGTTTAATGAATATATTAGGAATAAAATGAAAAAAATACCTGTAACTCAACCCGATTTACCACCGCTTGAGGAACTTATTCCATATCTTGAAAAAATATGGGAAAATAAATGGTTAACAAATAATGGACCATTTCACCAACAGTTAGAGAAAAAACTATGTGAATATCTTGGTGTCAAATATATATCATTATTCACTAATGCTACTATAGCACTCGTTATAGCCCTACAAACTCTTAAGATTAGCGGAGAAGTTATTACAACTCCATATTCTTTTGTTGCAACTGCACATTCTATTATTTGGAATAATTTAACACCTGTATTTGTAGATATAGACCCAGAAACATTCAATTTAGATCCTAAAAAAATTGCACAAGCTATAACCTCACGAACAACAGCTATAATGCCCGTTCATTGTTATGGAAATCCTTGTAATGTCGAAGAAATACAAGAAATAGCAGATATATATGGGATAAAAATCATATATGACGCAGCACATGCATTCAATATTGATTATAAAGGTGAAAGTTTATTAAACTACGGTGATTTATCAATCCTAAGTTTTCATGCCACAAAAATATTCAATACATTTGAAGGTGGAGCAATAATTTGTTCTGATTTTAACACAAAAAACGTATTGACTATCTAAAAAATTTCGGTTTTTTAGATGAAGCCACTGTTGCAACTTTAGGTATTAACGGAAAAATGAGCGAAGTAAATGCTGTATTGGGGTTATTACAATTAAAATATGTTAAAGAAAGAATAATTAAAAGACAAAAAATTGATGCTCATTATAGGAGAGAATTAAAAAAAGTTAGAGGAATTATTATCCCAAGATTATCTGAACATTCAACAAAAAACTTTTCATATTTCCCTATATTAATAGGAGAAGATTATCCTATATCAAGAGATGAATTGTATTCTAAATTAAAAGAAAACAAGATCTTATCTAGAAAGTACTTTTATCCTCTAATAAGTGATATGCCGATGTACAGAGGATTAACTCTGTCAAAAGATTTGCCAAATGCTAGAAGTATTTCCAATAAAGTATTATGCTTGCCGATTTATTCTGATTTAGAAGAAATTAATCAGAAAAAAATAAGACTATATCTCAGATAAATATATATAGAAAAAACGCTCTCTTAGGTTATATATTAAATGGTTAGCTGTTGAATATATTCCCAGATTTTTAGTGGTAAAACATGACTAAGATTGACGTTTATTAAATGTTATTGTCAGAAGTCAGAAGAGGCTAAGTGGTCAGCCTTACTATTCTTTAATATATGATCATATTTTTCATTACTGCTTCTTCTTATAATAAAGTAAGGTATTATTCTTTTAAATAAAGAGAAACTAAAATGAATTCAGAGGAAATTAAAGTATCCGTTTGCGTTATAACTTATAATCAAGAAAAATACATAGAGAAATGCTTAAAAAGCTTAGTGGAACAAATTTGTGATTTCAAATATGAAATCATTGTTTCTGATGATGCATCAGTAGATTTGAAGAGAAATATCCTTTTCTCTTTAAGGTTTATTTTCAAGAAAAAAATATTGGTGCTTTTAAAAATTATTTATTTATACATAGTAAAATGAAGGGAAATACATTGCTCATGTAGATGGAGATGATTATTACTTTCCGGATAAGTTACAAACACAAAAAGATTTCTTGGATAAAAACCCAAAATGTAATATTCTTTGGCATCCAGCTTTATATGAATTACCCAATGGAAATATAGTTGATAATTCAAAAAAAAATAAGAAATTATATGAAAAATCATATGTTAGATCAGATATAATTCAATTCCTAGCTATAGGAACAAATAGCTCTAAAATGTACAGGTGTGACTTAAGAGATTTTTTTATCCATGATATTAGCCTTATTATTGATTACTATATTAATGTAGAGCAAGTTAAAGATGGTTTCGCGTGCTTCACAGGACATAAACCTCTAGGTGTTTACAGAGTAGGAATAGGAATTTCATCTTCTGAATTATATATAAGAAATATTTTGGCTGAAAATTTTATGTATTTTTTTAAAAAATACCCCCAATATAGACTAAAAATAAATACTGCTATATTAACTTATGTTATAATGGATTTCAAAAACAATAGGTCAACAAAATGGCTTTTTTTAAAAATGTGGCTTGAAACTTTTCATATAAAATCTTTTCTTAATTTTTTAAGAAATATAAGATTTATAATTTCATTAAAAGTTAAATCATGAAAATGGTCATATATTAAATGATTATATTAAATGATTAGATTAAATATTAAAAATAGTGTTCACGTTTAATAAAAATTTCCATCACTTTATCGTACATGTCTTCGGAATAACTAACCATTTAATACATGACCAAAAAAATAGATACAATATTTATTATCAAATATAGGAGTCTCCATGTGTGGAATCGCTGGTGTCTTGTCACCAATCTATAAACCAACAAAAAATATTTCTGAACTAATATCTGGACGTTATGTTATTATTTTTAATGGTGAAATATATAACCATTTGAATATTCGCCAACAATTAGAAGATGAATATTCTGGCATATCATGGAAAGGGTATTCAGATACGGAAACTTTATTAGAATGTTTCTATTTTTGGGGAATAGAAAAAACGCTAGAATCCATAGTGGGAATGTTTGCCATCGCACTATGGGATACTTATGAAAGGACTCTAATTTTAGCAAGAGATAGAATGGGTGAGAAACCATTATATTGGGGATGGTGTAATGACACATTATTTTTTGGTTCAGAACTTAAAGCATTAAAACAACATCCTGCATTTAATGCAGAAATCGATAGAAATGCTTTATCTCTTTACTTTCATCATAACTATATACCAGCACCATATAGTATTTATAAAGATATTAATAAATTGCAAGCTGGCCATTATGCTATTATAAATCAAAATAGAAAATCTAAAGATGTTGTTATCAAATCTTATTGGAATTTTAATGAAATAGTTGAATATGGTATCTCTAATCCGTACCAAGGTTCAGATAATGAAGCAATTGATCATTTAGACTCTTTACTTAGAGATAGTATTACTTCACAAATGCTTTCAGATGTTCCTATTGGAGCATTTTTAAGTGGAGGAGTAGATAGTAGTATTATCGTATCTATGATGAAAAAATATAGCCACAATCCGGTAAAAACTTTTTCTATAGGGTTTTATGAAAAAAAATATAACGAAGCAATATATGCTAGAGAAATCGCAAATTACTTAGATACAGATCACACGGAACTTTATGTAAATGCTCAAGATGCATTATCAATAATTCCTGATTTACCTAAAATTTATTGTGAGCCATTTGCTGATAGTTCCCAAATCCCAACATATCTGGCCAGTCAACTTGCTAAACAACATGTAACAGTTGCACTAAGTGGCGATGCTGGTGATGAGCTTTTTGGCGGTTACACGCCATACCAATTTGCTCCTGATATTTGGAATAAAATCAGTAAACTTCCTATCTTTTTAAGAAAATTGATTTTTTTTATACTATCAAATATTCCTTTATCTGATAAATTTCACAAATTGCTACGTATACTTCCTTCTAACAGTCAAGAACAGCTTTATTCTATTTTAATGAGTCATTGGCAGTTTTCTGAAAATTTGGTTATAGGTTCATCAATTCTACCAACCTTCATTACAAATAGAAATAACTGGCCTGTGACTGACTCCTTTGAACATTGGATGATGGCCATTGATACAAAACAATATATGATTGATAACATATTAGTAAAAGTAGATCGCGCAGCTATGGCTAATAGTTTAGAAACCCGAATGCCATTGTTGGATCCTAATATAATTAAATTTTCTTGGCAGTTACCTCTATCTATGAAAATAAGAAAAAATAAAGGGAAATGGGTTTTAAGAGAAGTATTGTATAGACATGTTCCTAAGCATTTAATAGAAAGACCAAAAAAAGGTTTTTCTATACCTATAGGGAAATGGTTAAAAGGACCGCTAAAAGAATGGGCTGATACTTTATTAGATAGCAAAAGGATAGATAATGAAGGTTTCCTAAATTCCGCTATAATTAATAATGCTTGGAGGCAACATATAAGGGGAGTTAAAGACCATTCATTTCGTTTATGGAGTGTTTTAATGTTTCAAGCCTGGGTTGAGAAAAATAAAAAAATATACGCAAAAGAATGAAATCATTATTATGAGAAAAAAAGATAAAATAATTCATATAATATCAGGTTTAGATAACGGCGGTGCTGAAGGTGTATTATATAGGCTTTGCAAATATGATAGTACAAATACACATATAGTTATTTCATTGACTTCTATAGGAAAATACGGAGCACTTTTAGAAGATAAAGAAATAATAGTGTATACATTAAATATCAAGAAAAATATAAAATCATTTTATTCATTAATGCAAACTTGGATGTATCATGCTGATTTAATAGGAGGTATAACAGCTAAATTGGCTGGCATAAAAAATATTTTTTGGAATATAAGACATACAGATTTACATCCAAAACATTCAAAAAAATCAACTTTACTTATTGCAAAGCTATGTGCATTTTTAAGTGATAAAATTCCTAAAAAGATCATTTGTTGTGCATATTCATCATTAGATGCTCATAAAAAATTAGGGTATTCTGATGACAAACTCATAGTAATCCAAAATGGTTATGATTTAAATTCTTCCAACTACACAGAGCAGGATAAAAATAAATTGAAATATGAGTTAGCATTAAATCATGATGATTTTTTAGTCGGAATGGTAGCAAGATACGATCCTCAAAAAAATCATAAGTTATTACTAACTTCCTTCAAGAAATTTACGAAATTTAAATGTGAAAAATCAAAATTATTATTAGTTGGTAAAAACATAGATAATAAAAACAGTGAATTGTGTGATCTAATTTATGAATTAGATATCAAAGATAAAGTTTTGCTATTAGGGGAGAGAAACGATATACCTAATTTCATGAATATGATTGATCTGCATATTTTGTCAAGCTCTTTTGGTGAAGGATTTCCAAATGTTATTGCAGAAGCAATGATAGCAAGAACTCCATGCATTGCAACAAATATTGGAGATACATCAATTATTATTAATAATAATTGTTGGATAATTGATTCTAATGGTTCCCAATTAGAAAGTGTTTTAGAAAATGCATATGATGAATTCTCATTATATAAAGAAAAATGGTTGCTCAGATGTGATAACTGTTCTAATTCAATAAAAGAGAGATTTAGTATAGAAACAATGGTTAATAAGTATATACAAGTTTGGAAGATGAAAAATGATAATGTTTATTTTGATATCCATATATAATTTTATGCAAAATGAATGTCACATTGATAACCTTCCTTAAAAACCGATTACTCATAATTGGAATTTTATTATAATCTTAATCTTAATGTATTGGGGATGTTACCAATATCATGAAAAAATCACCTCTTACTGATAATTTAATCTTATATCATGTATTAAATAGCTAGATATTATGATAATTTTTCTGAAAAAGTTTATTTTATTGGAAAGAGTTTACCCAACGTATAGAAAGGACCCAATAGTATTCAAATAAAAAACCAAATCGAAAAAAGAACAATATATTATTCCAAATATTAAGGCATGTATAATAAAGTCATATAGATTTTCATTGAACGTAAATACTATTTTAGTGATCAATTTAACTATCTAATACGTAGCCTCTATTGTTCTGCTGTGTAATAAAATAATAGATGTTTATATACCAATCTAACTTCAAGATGCGTTTGATTTCTCCCCGCGAAGCGGGGAGAAATCAGGTTTCATATAGTTAAATTGCAACTTGAAGTTTAATGCGTATATACCATATTAATAAAAACAAGGTAATATATGGCAATTTATTCATTCATATGGCTGTTAATAGTAATTAAAAATTTCTTTCTTTCTGAAAACAAAATAGGCTTATTTGTCTTTTCTCTATTTCTTGTTTTTTTTATAGGACTACGACAAGAAGTTGGTGGAGATTGGTTTAGTTACTTAAATATATATAATAAAATTGAGCAATTACCATTTAAAGAAGCCGTATTTGTGACAGATCCTCTATATGGTATACTAAATTGGATGTCTGGAAAATTTGGATTAGGAGGGATTTATTTTGTAAATTTTATATGTGCATTTATCTTCTGTTCATCAATTTATTTTTTCTCAAAAAACTTTAAAAATATCTGGTTTCCAGTTACAATATTATATCCGTATACAATACTTGCAGTATCAATGGGGTATACTAGACAATCTGTTGCTATTGCATTTGTAGTATTTGCATTTAATTCTTTGTTTAATAATAAAAAAATATATTTTTTATTATTTATATTATTAGGTATACTTTTCCATAAATCAGCAGCTATGCTATTAATGTTATTACCTTTTATTTATTCGAGAGAATTAAATTTAAAGTTATTTTTTCTAGCATATTATATAATTTTAACAGTAATTTTACTTTTCTTTTTTTATTTGATATTACTTCAGAATAATATATATCTATCTGGAGCAATTCATTCTTCAGGAAGCACTGTAAGCATTTAGAATGTTTATGTATCGTATAACTAATTGGCTCTCAGATATAAATACAAATGTCGGTCAAGATGCCGTAAATTCTTTTATTAAAAAAAAAGCAATGAAAGAAAATCAGATCATCAGTATCTCTAATGGTATTGATACTAATAAATTTATTTATTCAGATGAGTTGAGAGAGAAAATTCATAGAGAATTAGATATTTATGATAATATAAAATTGTTTTTATCTGTCGGCCGATTGCATGATTCAAAAGACTATCCGAATTTACTATATGCATTCTCAATTCTTTTGAAAAAAAACCATTATCATACCTAATTATTGTAGGTAATGGTCCTCTAATTGATAAACTAATGGAATTAGCAAATAGTCTTAATATAATGAATAAAATACGATTCTTAGGAGCTAGAAATGATATTCCAGCTTTAATGAGTTCGTGCGATACATTTGTTTTATCCTCTAAATATGAAGGGCAACCATTAGTTATTGCTGAAGCTATGGCTTGCCAACGATACATAGTAGCAACTGATAGTGGTGGAGTGAAATATGTTCTTAATAATTATGGTTCATTAGTGCCAATAGGAAATTCGAAAAAATTAGCAGATGCTATGGAAAAGAGTATAGAAATAGATAGGGATAAAAAACATCAATTAGGATTAGATGCAAGAAAACATATCGAAAATAATTTCTCTATAGAAAATTTATCAATTCAATGGCTAAGGCTGTATAAAAAAACAGAATACATTTGAGTTTTGATATCAATTTATAGGATTCTCTTTGGAGAAAAGATATCTATGTTCATACTTAGTTCTGCAATTGAGACTAATTCGATAGAATCTAGAAAAATGTTTGAGCAATATAAATATACTTATACATTTATATTTTTTCCTGTGTTTGTGATTCTTTCATGGAATTTTTTAACTCCAATAAATTGAAATGTAATAAAAAAATATTAATATGGTTATTAATATCAATAACGTCACTTACTCTATGGTTTTTTGACGGGAATCAAGCAGTATGAAGTGCCTTTCATTTCTTATTCACCAAACCAATCCAAGAAAATATGTAACTTAGTTCATAAGTATATAAATGAAAGTAATAAATTAAGTGGATTAATGAATAAATATATTTTGGCTGAGTTGTTAGGGTATGAGCTCGATGAAAAAATCATTTTTAATGAAAAAATAACGATCGAATATTGCAAGCTGATGGCTCTGTAAAATTATATTTAGATTTAAGGGAATAGTTATATTAAAATACGCAGCGATTTGGCAGTTTTATTAATAAGATGTATGAAAAATAATGTATTATAGAAAAATAAAAGAATACATTCGAAAACTCTCTTTGAAGATATAGAAATATAACAGTCATTTTATTCGTCCACTTTTCTTCTTCATAAGAGTTGTACTTAATTATATAAATTTATGGAAAATAAGCTATGAATACAAAACGTCAATGCATATTAATAATTTTTAACTATTGTGTTATGAAGTTTGGCTCAAAAATCATTGTATATTTTCGTGTCATAATAGGTGTTTTATTGATTGTGTTGACTTTTTTCTATTGGCCGCCAACTATATTATCTGTTATGCATTTCATTTTAACCAGTTACACTCTTTCAACCTCAACTATACTAAAAATAGTCGTTATTGTTGGTATTTTTAGTTTATCTCTTGCGGTAGTTTTGCTAGCTGCGTTTACCACACATAGCTTACGATGGTGGATATTTTTATTGCTTTCGCTCTCTCTTATGACTAGTGCAGTATTTTATCAAGTAACAGGCCATACTATGGGTTATCCAGACTGGTTAACATTGTGGCGAGCAAAAGCTAATATTAATGATGCTTTTTATGAATATTTGGTTGATTTTTTCGAAGCATCATTACGTTTGATACCGTTAGTTTTAGGTTTTGCTCTCATCCCTGAGACACACCGAAGCTTATTTCCTTGGGTTACAAGTTTATTTTTACTTTCTGTTGCTGTTTTTATTACTGTAAATATAGTTAAGCAAGCAGGAGCAACTAATCTATTACCATCCGCAACCAGTTTATATGGTATGATGATTTCCAGTGCTCTTGATAATCAATCTTCGGAGTATATCTATACCACAAATATTCAACCTAACAAGACTCGGCGAGCTGATCATATCATCTTAATTGTCGATGAAAGTATTCGATATGACTTTTTCAAACAAATAGTACTTTCTCGGTTGTCTATGAAGGGTTGGTATGTTTATGATTTTGGTATTACAACCGCTATGGCAAATTGTAGTGCAGAGAGCAATATTATGTTACGTAAATTTGTGGAAAAAAATACAATTACTCATGATGTGTATAATCATCCATTAATCTGGAATTTAGCACATAATGCAGGATTTACAACATGGTTATTAGATGCTCAGCACAATGGGAAAGGACATAATTATTTTGATGCAAAAGAATTATCAATGATTGATTATAAACCGGATATAAGAACAGAACATGATATTAATCTTGTTAATGAATTAAGTACATTACCTACTGATAAACCGAGTTTCACCTATATCATAAAAATAGGCTCTCATTTCCCTTATGAGAATAGATACCCCGCAGATTTTCAGTCTGATTTGTCAATAATGGAACATCCATATATACGTAATAATAAAAAACGTCAACAATATGTTAATGCTATAGATTATCAGACTGGTCAGTTCTTTGAACAACTATCTAAGGTAAAATTGCCTGAACGAGCTCATCGAGTAGGCCACTAGTGGATGAAGGTATTGTGCCTTTGCTGGTATTGGCAAACTTCGATATTCCTGAAATGAATGAGGGAGTTCAGAATAATTATAATCGTATGTCTCATTTTGATATGATAAAAACAGTTATAGATTTTTTAGGTTATGGTTATGTGGAAAATAAATCAATAGGATTATTGCGAACCGATAATTTATCTTTTCAAGAGTTTTTATATGGTAGTGCATTCGGTTACTTTAATAGTCCTATTAAAACAATGTCAGTAAATACTGATGATTATCAGAATTTAGAAAATGTACGATGGAATATTACCTATTAGTTATATAAATTCAACTTAATCTAAATAACTTTATATTGTTATCAACATGTGATAGAAAATGTGATTGTCGAAATTAAATGTTTATATTGAATAACAATAAAATATAATAAATTCATCTGATGTTTCGCCAGTGTATTGGCACTGGCATTTTCCACTATGTGGTTACTTATGTGAATGCAAGAAATATCAATATACTCTAAATTAATTGGTTTAATATTTTTATTTTCTCCACAATATCCACCAATTTGGATGCGCTTTTTCCCGGCAAATCAGTACACGCGCAAATATATCATCAATTTCTGCGTCGTCACATTCTGCCAGCCCAATAATCACCTCCGAAAAGAAATCAGGATCTAACTCAAAATCCACATGTTCCAGCCATACTTTTGACGGTTCTGATAACTCTGCACCACCACGTTCTTCAAACTGTAAACTAAACAGTAAACTATCCGCAGGATCGAGATTAGCGGCTGCTTGTTCCAGAAATAGGTCGTAGGCTTTTTCCAGTGCTTCATCTTCGGTTATTCGGTTATTGAGGTCTAATTGCAGAGAATGTGGATGTGTTGATCGATTTTTCATAGTGGTATTGCCTGAACTTAATAAATAACTGAGAGAAATTAAAACATGAACAGCAGTGATTAGATACTGTTAACCTAAAATCATAGCCCCATCAGTATTGATGGGGCTATGATGAATACCCATTTATCCGTATTTAGCAGCGCTTTTTGCGCTGCAACTCACAAAAGTGGACTGAAAAAATAACAAAGACGTTCAAGGACGCGATGCCGGACGGGGCGCTTTAGCCATTCCTCACTATCAAGTAGTGTAGAACGGGTAATATAATCCTGCTGGACAAGCATCAAGTCACTGCCAAACAGCTCATCATCAATAATAACTGTGATTTCAAAGTTCAGCCACAAGCTACGCATATCCAAATTGACAGAGCCAACCATGCTGAGTTGTCCATCCACTAAAACGCTTTTGGTATGTAATAACCCATCCTCGAATTGATAAATTTTCACGCCTGCTTCCAGCAATTCTGTAAAAAACGCCCGGCTTGCCCAACGTACAAGAAATGAATTGTTCTGGCTTGGCATGATAATGCTGACATCAACCCCGCGCATGGCCGCAGTACAGATTGCGTGCATTAAATCGTCACTGGGCACAAAGTAGGGCGTAGTAAGAATGAGTTGCTCTCTGGCAGCAAAAATAGCCGTCATCAGAGATTGTTGAATCAATTCATCGGGAAAACCTGGGCCGGAAGCAATGACCTGAGCGGTATGCCCGGATGCCTGTTCAAAAGGCATGATATTACTGTCAGGTGGCGGTGGCAGATGGCGTTGACCCGTTTCCATTTCCCAGTCGAAAGCATAGATAATTCCCAACGTTGCGGTGACAGGGCCTTCCATTCTTACCATGATATCGATCCATTGACCAACTCCTGCATCCTGTTTGAAAAAACGGGGATCTACCATATTCATACTTCCGGTATATGAAATATAGTTATCGATAAGAATAATTTTTCTATGTTGCCGCAAATCCATGCGACGTAAAAACAGACGAAAAATATTAACTTTTAGTGACTCTACAAATTCAATGCCGCTCTTACGCATAATGTCAGAATAGGGGCTGCGGCAAAATTGCCAGCTTCCTGCTGAATCCACCATTATACGGCATTTGACACCACGCTTAGCTGCACGCATTAAAGCGTCAGTAACCTGATCAACTAACCCGCCAGCCTGCCATATATAAAACACCATTTCGATGCTTTGATCGGCGTTTTCTATGTCATTGATGATGGATTTCAGAGACTCTTCATAAGAAGTTATGAGTTGCATTTGGTTGCCTCTGACTCCTCTTATCTTTTGGCGGCGTTCACATAACCGGAACAGTGGCGCAGCCACTTCACTGTTTTCATAGGCAAAGATATGCTTCGATTTCCTTAGCTCAGAGAGCCAATTCGCCACAGACCAGCGCATCTGTTTTGCTTGCTCAACTCTGCGTTTACCCAGATGCAGTTCGCCAAATGACAGATAAGCGACAACCCCGACTAAAGGAAGAATGTAAATGATAAGCACCCAAGTCATCGCTGATGTCACTGGCCGACGTTTCATCAGGACTCGAATGGTGATACCAGCAATAATCAGCCAGTATAAGAAAAACGCCAGCCAGCTCAGTACAGAATAAATGGTTGTCATAGGTGGCAATCAATCCTGTTTAGGTATTTTAATACTGTTGTTAGTGCAAGTTTCTGGAAATTTAGAAAAACTATCAAGGGTATACAGCCAAATTGGCAGAAAATAACCAAAATATTGTCAATATACAATCAAATACAGTCTTATATATTATATGATTGGATTCGGCTCAATCAGATGTTATTTATTTGTTTTATTAAATTATGATGAAACATATTCAATATGAATATTGAGACAATCCTGTGATTAGTTGACATTCTTGATTATGACATTTAAGAATAATACGGTTACTCACTTATACTGAGAGAAAGTTTAAACAATCAGGGTATTTTATGAAAAAAAGCAGGAATGAAGTAGGAAGATGGCGTCTCCTTCGTCAAAATATCCGCCGCCGCCGTCGTTGGTTAGAAGTTCAGTCACGCCGAAATTCACGCATCTATACATTGCGTAAGATAGATAATTATAAACATCGCAGGTCAATTTTGTTCATACAAAACGCAGAGCTGTAGCTGTTTCAAATATGATATGTGTATGTGGCATGATGCAGATGTTTTTGGATCTTTATTGAATATGATAGTCATTTGCATTTAAACTAATGGCTATCCTAAAATTGACTATCATGCTGCTAATCAAGAATTTTCTTATGCGTTGGATACATTGGCCAGTACTACTTTCTGTTTGTTTACATATTTCCATTGCTGTGGCGCTTTTGGGCTCCATTAAATCTGGAGAACCGCCGGAAGCTCCTCCGATGTCTGTAGCCATGATCCAGTTGGCGGCGGAAGAGTCTTCTGTTGAAGAGCCTGCTATTTCTGAACCAGAGCCTGAACCTCCGGCACCAGAGCCTGAACCGGAACCTATTGCAAAAATAGCGCTACCTAAACCTAAGCCTGAAAAGAAACCAGAAGAGAAGAAAATTGTTAAAAAAGAGTCTAAGCCAAAAGAGATAAAGACAGAAAAAACGTCAAAAGAGCCTGTGAAACCGATTACGGACCAGGAACCGCTGTTAACAAAGAATTTGAATGACCAGAAATCAACTGATTCTGCTATTAGAGCCACCTTTAAAGCACAAAATGGGCCGAAGGTGTTAAGCAGGATGGATCCTGTTTATCCATCCAGAGCACAGCAGTTGGGTACAGAAGGCACTGTGCGGGTAAAATATGATATTGATGAAAATGGTCGGGTTAAGAACATCGAAATTATTTCTGCAAATCCTAAAAATGTTTTCGAACGTGAGGTGAAAAAAGCCATGAGAAAATGGCGGTATGAAAAGAAACCAGCAACAGGATATGTGACGACTATTGAATTTAGATTGTCAGGCATTTCACTATCATAACGTCTTATCCGTAATATTCCACATCAATAGCAGGAGATATGTAACGTCTCCTGCTCTCACATAAAATTCTGGATTTTTATATTTAACTTTGTTTTACTGAATTCAAGGGAAGAGGAATAAACACTCTTTCATGATAATCTTAAAAAAATTTTAAGATGCAATAATCATAAGGGATATCTAAGTCAAATTGGAATATTGCTGCAAGTTAACTGAGTTCTTTTCTATTTCAATAAAGCAGATTAATTTATGATTGAAGATATTTTACAAGATGCAATTAAGTATGCCAAAAGATTCTTTGGTAACAGAACGACTAATAAATTTTATCCTGATCTCAGTGTATTACCAGAATCTGAACGATCAATATATCAAAGAAATGTGATTGTCAGCAGGATGGATAGACATAATAAAATCCGTCTTGAACTCTATAATTTAAAAGATATTAATCAAAAACATCAGTATTTATTAAGTAATGAACATAACAACCTGGTTGGGAACTGCCCTGAACTTTGTTTAGCAACATACATTTATTTAATTAAAGAACGTGCAAAAGATATCTGGGAGTTATATAACGCAAGTTGGAATTACGAATACCCTCAGTTAACTTGTCCTATTTACATTCAGCAGATTTACACATTGGGTGTATACGATCATGTATTTTTACTGCTGGATCATCCTGACTCGCTAGTTCGTAGGCCAAAGATTGGGACTATATATCACGAATTGCCGGAAGGCTCATGGGTTTGTGATCCATGGGCAGATATTGTTTGCTTAGCAGAAGACTATAATGATAGATGGAAACATAAGATGATGGAATGGAATCATCAGGGAATGTGTCTGTTATTAAAATCACCAGGTTCCTCATCACCTTCCGCGGAAAGTTTCTCTCCTTTAAAAAAATATACATATCTAACGGTTGAGTGTAGTGATAAGCAGGTTTATCGTCTGTCTGCGATATATCGAGATGGTCAAGTAGAAACCTTTAATTGAGCTATTTAAATACGAAATAATACCTCTTGCCAGTAAAATGACCACAAAAGCATTATAAGCGTTAAACTTTATATTTTTTAATTTGTCGTTACTTATCAGCAGAAAAAATGGGTAATAAAAAAGGAGCTCATTCAATGTGCTCCTTTAATTTGTGAGTTACTTTTCTAATGAATCGTTACTCTGAATCACTGCTTTCCAGTTTGAAGTTTCTTTTCCCTTCCGGTAAAGGACGGGAAGTATTATTTTCATTAACGGCCACGTATGTGAAAACAGCTTCTGTTGCCCGGTAACGTTGCCCAACAGGTTCAGAGGCCACTTTCTTCACCCAAACTTCAATATGAATGGTGATGGATGAATTTCCCGTTTTCAGACAACGGGCATAACAGCAAACGACGTCACCTACCGCAACTGGTTTTAGGAAACTGATCCCATTTACGCTAACAGTAACTACGCGTCCCAGAGCAATTTCTTTTGCCAAAATTGCGCCGCCAATATCCATTTGAGACATCAGCCAGCCACCGAAGATATCCCCATTGGCGTTAGTGTCAGCAGGCATGGCCAGTGTACGGAGAACCAGTTCTCCGTTTGGTAAGCATTGTTGTTGTGTCATTAGAAAACTTGCTTTATTTGGTGATTACAACAATACCTGCCAGTAATTCAGCAGGTATCCATATGAAAGTTATTATTATTCTTGTTCGCGAGGCAGATGGCGATAGATATATATCACACTCAACACGGTAAAGACCAGTGTTAATGCTGTTAACCCGAACACTTTAAAGTTTACCCAAATATTTTGAGGTAGCCAGAAAGCAACATAAATATTTGCCAACGCGCAGGCGATAAAGAAGATTGCCCAAGCCATGTTCAGCTTGTTCCAGATAGTATCAGGTAATTTTAATTCTTTACCTAACATCCGTTGGATTAGTGGCTTTTTCATAACCCATTGGCTAATAAGCAGAACTAAGGCAAAAATAGTATAAACGGCAGTTACCTTCCATTTAATGAACAAATCGCTGTGAAAAGCCAATGTTAACGTGCCAAAGATGGCAACCATGACAAATGTAATTAAGGAGGATTTTTCAACTTTGCGATACATCAAATAGGTGATGACAACGGCCAGACCTGTCGCTGCTATCAACGCTCCTGAAGCATAGAAAATGTCATACATCTTGTAGACGACGAAAAAAACGACTAATGGCAAAAAGTCTAAAAGTTGTTTCATAAATTGGGCTCACTTTAATACCGATGATGGCACATTCCTGAATTTATGTCAGAGTGTATCAGATCTCAATGAAATGGTTTAAAGAAAAAGGCAGGGAGCGGAGTAGGATTGTGAGTTTTGATTTAACACCGCATTATAATGTGTTTCATTTCGCGAAAGGACTGTAAGGCTATGTTGTGGATGAGGATGTTGTGGATGAGAATGTTGTGGAAAAGGTTATATCGCTGGATGCCGGGATTGGAGAGTCTTTGTCACTATCGTAAAGAGTATTTCGGTCATGATATACGAGCCGGTTTGTCTGTTGCTGCTGTCGCTCTGCCTGTTGCGATTGCTTATGCTGAATTAATGGGGATAAGCGCTATCATTGGCCTGTATGCCTGTATTTTACCTATGATTGCTTATGCCTTGTTTGGAACATCTCGTCAGTTGATAGTCGGGCCGGATGCTGCGACATGTGCTGTTATTGCGGCTGCGGTAACGCCGCTGGCGTTAGGGAATGAAGATGTTCGCTGGCAGCTCGCCATCGTGATGACGTTGATGACGGGATTTTGGTGCATACTGGCAAGTCATTTTCGTCTGGGAGCATTTGCTGATTTTATCTCCAGACCCATCTTAAAAGGTTTTATTAATGGGGTTGCGATTACTATTATGGCGGATCAGATCGCCAAAGTGTTTGGGCTTTCCGGTTTACCACCAGAATTGATTGAACGATTGGTTGCGTTATCGCATAAGTTGCTGGCATCTCATTGGCCGACTGTCGGGATGTCCGCAATGACGTTATTCGTTCTGCTGAGTGTACGTTTTCTGCGACCAGGTTGGCCCGCACCGTTGCTGGCGATGATCATTTCTACTTATATGAGTTGGCAATTTGAATTGAATCAATATGGTATTCAGATTGTTGGTCATATGGAACACGGTTTACCGATTGTCCCAATGCCTGAATTTGAATTCGGCAGCATACGTGATTTGGTTGTTCCTTCCATCAACCTTGCAGTGATCAGTTTTGTCAGTTTCATGGTGACAGCACGCAGTTTTGCCAGTAAAAATGGTTATCAGGTGGATGCAGATTTAGAATTACGGGCGTTGGGCATTGCCAATATTGCGTCATCGTTATCACAGGGATTTGCAGTCAGCGCTGCCAGCAGCCGTACCGCAGTCAATGATGCTCTTGGTGGGAAAACGCAGATGGTATCGGTTATCTCTGCAATAGCCATATTATTAGTATTATTTTTTATGACTGAATTTCTGTCATATATCCCACTATCATCATTAGGCATTGTCCTGATATTTTCTACATGGTCACTACTTGGATTAAAAAATATCTGGGCATATCGGAAACGTAATCGTCAGGCTTTTATATTGTCCATTTTCACATTGATTGCAGTCTTATTAGTCGGTGTGATTGATGGTATTGGTTTTGCGGTATTACTGGGTTTATTGCAATTTTTACGTATTATTTTTCGTCCTTCTGATCAGCTGTTGGGTGTGAATGAGCAAGGTATGATCCGCTCAATCAATCAAGGTAATGATATTGAAGCGGTAGATAGCGTGATGATGTATCGTTTTAATTCACCTTTAACTTACTTTAATGTTGGGTATTTTAAAAGACGGATTTCACAGCATGTAAATAGCATCCCAAAACGTCCTGAATGGTTAGTTGTGGATGCAACGGTCAGTTTTACCTATGATGATGTAAGTGTGTTTGCTGCGTTGGATGAACTCATTACGGAGCTAAAACGAAAAAGGATAACGTTAATCCTTGCAGGCCGCAGAACTGAATTGAAGAACTGGATTAAACAAAACAAACTCAAGCGTAGTGATGAGGATTTAATTGTTGTTCCTGATCTCTATTTTGCTATTCGTTTGATTCAGAGTAAGAAACAAGTTGAAGAGAGAGAGCCTCGCTGAGTAGAGCGAGGCAATTGTTTTCTTATATGTAACTAACTTGTAGTTCACTGATTTCGTGGTTTGGCCAGCATATACAAACGGAATAGATAAATCAGCAGCATAGAAGACAGCAGATTATTCAGTGATGATAGTGCGATATCAGGCAGCTTAGACAAGCCCAGTACTAAAATCAGTTTTATTGCGAGCCATAGTAATACAGCAGGAACTAACAGGCGAAAATGATTGAACGCTAATCTCCAACTTTCTTGCATGGAAGCAAAGATCCCTTTACCTTTATCAAGCAAAAAAATCGGGGCAAATGCGAATGTGATTGAAAACAGAACCCCTGGGATGTACATCAACGTATAACCTATCTGAACCAATAGAGTACAGATAAACATCAGCAATAACATCTTAGGTAGTTGAATAATAGCCAGTTTACTGACCTGTAATGCATTGGTTTGATGCCCATTTGAAATGGCACTGATAAGTATCAATACACTAACAGTGAGTAAAGTATCGCCAAATATGTTGGAAAATAAGATCCCGAATGCTGTATGCAAGAACATTAACTGCTCTTCCGGGGTCAATTGCTCTACGAAGTTTTTAATGCCCGCATTGCCTGATTCTTTGAAAGCATCTTGTATTTCAACCAGTAATTTGAGTTGCTCACCATCAGGCATGAGAACATGCTCCAGCAATGTTGTCACCAACGCGGCCAAAACAGAGAGTATGACAATATTCAACAGTTGATGCTTAAAGAAATTGAGGCTGTCACGATACAGGGTATTTGCCGTGATGGGCATGAAAATGGCTCCTATCAGATAAAACAATGATGATACCCAATTGTACCTTGTTCGGCAGATTATTGGATACCTAAAAGTAAAGTTAGCCACTATTGCACAATATTTGTTACCAGAAACCGTTTTTTGGTTAATTTTTGCTCTCACGATAATTGCGTTAATTCTGTGTTAACTGAACAGGATCTAATTGATATATATTAGTTGTCAATATAATACTAATATTCTTAATTATAGGTTGTAATCAAAAATTGATAGGAAAATATAAAATTTTCTTCATCATAAATATATATTCAGGTAACTTTGATTTGGATCAATTAAAAATATCCCATAGGTGAAATAATAAATTTGTAAATACTAAAACCACATAAATGGGATTGATAATGAAAAAGATTTCTGCGCTTGTCTTGGCTGCTGCAACTCTGGCTCCATCATTGACTTTTGCCCATGAAGCCGGTGATTTCCTATTCCGTGCAGGTACAGCAACGGTAAGACCAAATGCTGGCTCTGATAATGTTTTAGGTTTAGGTTCGTTTGACGTAAATAATAACACGCAGTTAGGTTTAACTTTTGGTTATATGGTCACTGATAACATTGGTGTTGAATTATTGGCTGCTACGCCATTTCAGCATAATGTTAACCTGCCAAAAGTCGGTGAGATCGCGACGGTTAAACATTTACCACCAACATTAATGGCACAATATTATTTTGGTGATAAAGAAAATGATTTACGCCCTTATATTGGTATAGGTGTAAACTATACAACATTCTTTGATGAAAAATTTAATAATAATGCAACTGTTAAAGCGGCGAATTTAAATAGCCTGGATCTGAAAGATTCCTGGGGGGTTGCAGGTCAGGTAGGTTTAGATTATCAACTGGATAAAAATTGGATGTTGAATACTTCACTCTGGTGGATGAATATTGAAACTGATGTGAAATTTAAAGCAGGAGATAAGGATTATAAATATAAAACCCGTCTTGATCCTTGGGTATTTATGTTTGGTGTCGGTTATAAATTCTGATTATTTGATGATGCGAGTGTAATTAACCTGTGTGTTTGATAACCCAATAGATTTTAAGGTGCAACTTTGTTATCTGCAACTTGAAAAATAAAGGGTATAAGAGAGAACCAATGGGGTACAGCATATGCTTGCCCCATTCTTACGGTATTTTTTAAATTTATTCACCGGAGTTTTATAGAGTTAATAACGGTTTTCACTCCCTTAATTCCTCTTGCAATTTGAATGGCTTGTTTGACTTCCTCAGGAGAACGCGCAAATCCACTTAATTGAACACGCCCTTTATAAGTTTCTACACTAATGTCATTGGATCTCAAATCTTTAGCCTCAAACAGTGCAGTTTTTATTTTGGTAGTGATTACCGTATCATCAATATAGTTCCCAGTGCTTTCTGTTGTTGCTGTTGGAGCACATGCAGATATCGTAACGATTATAACGGTTGCAATAAAAAATGCAGAAATGGTCTTCAACTTTTTCATGGTAAGTCTCCTTTGATATCAAAAAATAATGCTGTCAAACATAAACATTATTCTTCTATTACTTCGATTTTTCATTTCATTTAGTTACATGGTTTTATTACAGGGTAATAATGTGATGACAATAATTAAGAAGTATTGCTGAAGACAGAGGAACTTACAAATAACGGAGGCTTTTTTCAGACAGCAATTTTCCCCCCCATAAACTAAGCTATGGGGGAAAGAGAGAGATTATCTCTGGGTTGCTGATTTCATGGAGCGGACAAATATCGTGAGTTTTTCCAGCATAATTTGAGGTTGATGTAAATTATTCTCAATGATGTTTACCACAGCAGAACCTGAAATAGCACCAGCAGCGCCACTATTGATGACAGATATAACTTGCTCTGGTTCAGAAATTCCGAAACCTTGTAGGGCCGGTGCTGCATGGTATTCTTTTAGTTTATTAACCAAATGTGTCAATGGTTTTTCCATCCGATTTTGAGTTCCTGTAATACCGGCTCTTGATAGCAGATAAGTGTAACCGCGCCCGAATGAGGCAATTTCACGTAACAAGTTATCATCTGCATTGGGTGGACAAATGAAAATCGGCGCAATGTCATATTTTATGGCCGCTGAATAAAAAGGGCGTGATTCAGATAATGGCACATCAGCAACCAGAACCGAATCAACCCCTGCTTTTTTACAGCGGTTGTAAAATTCATCTATTCCATTATGAAATATTAGATTTGCGTACATCAGCAGACCGATTGGAATATCAGGATATTTTGTCCGAATTTGTGCCAATAACTCAAAACATAATGTCGGTGTGACTTTGGCAGATAATGCACGCAAATTAGCATCCTGAATCGTCGGGCCATCTGCAAGAGGGTCGGAAAATGGAATGCCGATTTCTAAGGCATCGGCTCCACCAGAAATGAGGGCGTCGATAATATCTAAAGATAATTCAGGATTAGGATCGCCCAGAGTGACAAAGGGAACGAAAGCGCCTTGATTTTGTTTTTCTAATTTTTTAAATAATAATTCGTAACGTTCCATCAGATTTCCCCTCTTGATTTCAAAATATTGTGAACGGTAAAGATATCTTTGTCGCCACGACCGGATAAGTTGACGATTAATAATTGTTCTTTATTCGGTTCCTGATGGATCATTTTCAAAGCGTAGGCAAGCGCATGTGAAGATTCTAAGGCTGGAATAATACCTTCATTAAGTGATAGTGCCTTAAACGCATCCAGTGCTTCATTATCAGTGATGGAAACATAATCCGCCCGTCCAATGCTGTTAAGATAGGCATGTTGAGGGCCAACGGAAGGAAAATCCAGTCCGGCCGAGATGGAATATGACTCTTCTATTTGCCCATCTTCTGTCTGCATGATTGATGATTTCATGCCAAAGTAAATTCCCAACTTACCGTGTTTTAATGGTGCACCATGCTCCCCGGTTTCAATACCATGTCCGGCGGGTTCAACACCGATCAGGCGAACATGGGTTTCTGGGATGAATTCCGCAAATAATCCAATAGCATTTGAACCACCACCAATACAGGCAATAACAGCATCAGGCAAGCGTCCTTCTTTTTCCAAAATCTGGATCTTGGCCTCTTCGCCAATCATGCGCTGAAATTCACGTACCATTGTGGGGTAAGGGTGTGGGCCAGCAACGGTTCCGAGCAAATAATGTGCTTTATCATAGCTGCCAGACCAATCACGCATAGCTTCGTTACAGGCATCTTTTAGTGTTGCGGAGCCGCTGTGAACAGGAATGACTTCAGCGCCCATAAGGCGCATACGGAATACATTGGGAGATTGACGTTCAATGTCTTTTGCTCCCATGTAGATGCGGCATTTCAAACCTAAAAGCGCGCAGGCCAGAGCAGTCGCTACACCGTGCTGACCAGCACCTGTTTCAGCAATAATTTCTTTTTTCCTCATCCGTTTTGCCAGTAATGCTTGTCCTAAAACCTGATTGGTTTTGTGTGCCCCTCCGTGGAGTAAATCTTCTCGTTTTAGATATAAACGGGTTTTTGTGCCTTTGGTTAAATTTTGGCATCGTGTTAAAGCAGTAGGACGGCCTGCATAGTTTTTCAATAAACTATGAAATGCTTGTTGAAATTCAGGATCATTCTTTGCTTCGATAAATGCCTCTTCCAATTGATCAAGGGCAGGGATTAGGATCTGGGGAACAAATTGCCCTCCAAAATCACCAAAATACGGATTTAACTTAGCCATTATTTTTTATTTCCCACTTTCTGTTTAAAATTTAACTGTCCGAATATGAATCTCTTGAATATTAGTTTTCTGAAAATATGACTAATAACAGCGTACTTGCTGGAATACTTGTTTTATTTTCTGGCTGCTTTTGAGCCCTGGCCTGATTTCAACACCGGAATTAAAATCCAGTCCGAAACAACCCAGAGCTGCGGCCTGTCTACAGTTCTCAGCATTTAAACCACCTGCCAATATACAGTTATGCTGAAAATTTTTGTTGATCAATTGCCAATCAAAGGCTTTTCCTGTACCCCCAGAGCCATTATCCAATAATAGGTGATCAATATTGGAATGGGATATATCGAAAAGGGTTTCTGCCTTTGACATATCAATCGCTTTCCAGATCTCACAATGTTTTGGTAGGGCAGAACGGAGCGCATCAATGTAGGTTTGATCCTCATGACCATGCAATTGAACGGCTGTGAGTGAAAGATTGCGCGCAGTATGATTGACGAATTCCATTGACTGATTCTGAAATACACCAACATATAACAAAGGAACTTCATTAATGATTTGTTGTGCTTGTTGCAGGCTGACTTTACGTGGTGATTTCTCAGCAAAAATCAAACCACCATAAACGGCACCAGCCTGTAATGCTGCTTTAGCATCTTGTGAGCGGGTTAAACCGCAGACTTTATTGTCACCCAGAATTAGTCGCCGTAGAGCGAGATCCAAATCAGATTGAGCCATCAAAGCACTACCAATCAGGAAGCCACAGGCAAATTGGCTTAATTCTCGTACTTGCTGGTGGCGGTGAATGCCGGATTCACTAATAACAATAGTATCTTCTGGCAAATCGGTGGCCAGCCTGCGGGTACGATCTAAATCTATAGATAAATCACGTAGATCCCGATTATTAATACCAATCACTTTTGCACCCAGTGCTATTGCCCGGCGGCGTTCCTCTTCGTTGCTGACTTCTGTTAATACCCCCATATCAAGGCCATGTGCCAGATCGGACAGTTGACGGTAGGTATCATCATCAAGAACAGAAAGCATCAACAAAATGGCATCGGCCTGATAATAGCGGGCAAGGTAAACCTGATAGGGGTCAATAATGAAATCTTTACACAGAATGGGTTGATGTACAGCCGCACTGACTACGCGAAGAAAATCATAACTGCCCTGGAAATATTTTTCGTCAGTCAGTACAGAAATCGCTGCTGCATAGGGTTGATAATTTTTGGCAATGTGTACTGGATCGAAATCTGTTCGTAACAAGCCTTTTGAAGGAGACGCCTTTTTGCATTCCAGAATAAAAACCGTCTGGTTATGAGTCAGTGCCTGATAAAACGGACGGTGGCTTGGTACAACGGAATCCATGAAACTTTCCAGTGGCTGTTTTTCCTTGCGAGTGATGAGATATAGCGCCTTATCTGCAACAATCTTCTGTAATATATTACTTTTCATGATTAAGTCCTTGCTGCTAATGCGATCACTTTTTCATAGGCTTGACCGCTATAAATCGTATCTAATGCCAGTTGGGTATTTTGCCGTAAGTCTTCGTTTCCGTGTATTTTCATTAAGAGTGCGACATTAGCGGCCACCGTATCGGCATGCGCTTTTTCCCCCCGTCCTTGCAGTAATAAACTCAACATATGGCAATTTTCTTGCGGTGTTCCGCCATTCAGCGATGATATCGGATGATTAGGTAGTCCAAAATCTTTCGCTGTTAACTGATATTGAGTAATCTCACCGTGATTAAGTTCAGCAACTTGTGTGGGCGCGTGCAAAGCAACTTCATCCATGCCTCCGCTATGTACCACCACAGCACGTTGATAATCCAATACTTGTAATGTACGCACGATAGGATCTACCAATTCTGGGCTGTAAACACCAATTAAGGTGAGAGGCGGTCGGGCAGGGTTGATCAGTGGACCAAGCACATTGAATAAAGTACGGGTTTTCAATTGCTGGCGAACTGCTACTGCATGATGAAATCCACTGTGGTATTGCGGCGCAAACAGAAAACAAATATTAATTTCATCCAACGACTGGCGGGATTTTTCAGCACTGGCATCCAGTGCTATACCAAATTCAGCCAGTAAATCAGATGAACCTGAACGACTGGAAATGCTGCGGTTGCCATGTTTTGCGACTTTAAGGCCACAGGCTGCGGCAACAAAAGCACTGGCAGTTGAAATATTGATACTGTTTGTACCGTCTCCGCCTGTACCGACAATATCACAAAAGGAATAGTCAGGACGTGGAAACGGAGATGCATTGGCTAATAGTGCCTGTGCCGCGCCTGCAATTTCCTGCGGTTGTTCGCCACGCAGTTTCATGCTGATTAAGACAGCAGCTAATTGAGGCTCACTTAATTCACCACAAATAATAGCAGTGAAGAGTTTTTTGCTTTCTTGTTGGGTCAAAGGTTGGGCGCTGAACAGTTTTTCGAAAATTAATTGCATTTTTTCATCCTCTTCTTTTTATTATTTTTCAAATCGCTTTGGATGCAGCGCCCATACCAGAGTTTGTTCAAGCAACCTGGCTCCTTGCGTTGTCAGGATTGATTCAGGGTGGAACTGGAATCCACAGACTCTGTCGTTATCATGACGTACAGCCATGACTGTCTCGCCACAAGAAGCCGAAACAGTTAGTGTTGCCGGAATGTTAATGCCTGCAAGAGAATGATAACGGGCAACGGGGAGAGGATTAGGCAGATTGGAAAACATAGCTTGTCCATCATGTGTCACCAATGTTGATCTACCATGCAGAATTTCTTTGGCTGCCGAAATATCGCCACCGTATGTTTCGATAATCGCTTGATGTCCAAGACATATACCAATCACTGGAATTTGCCCAATCACTTGCCTGAGTAATTGTGGCATGCAGCCAGCCTCTGACGGTTTTCCTGGGCCGGGGGATAACATCAGCAAGGGAGAGCCCATCTTTCCAAGTTGCGCTATTATTGTCTCTGTGGAAACGGTATTACGGTAGATAACAACTTGATGACCACTGGTACGGAGTTGATCCACGAGATTGTAGGTAAAGGAATCTACATTATCGAGCAGAAGAATATTTGCCATTAGAATGCGACCTCCGTATTGTGAGCCTGAGCTATAGCACGAATGACAGCTCTGGATTTATTGAGAGTTTCCGTGACTTCTGCGTCGGGAACGGAATCCAAAACCACGCCTCCACCTACCTGAACGGTGGCTTTACCGTCTTCTACATAGGCAGAGCGAATAACAATGCACGTATCAAAATCGCCTTTGCCGGTGAAATAACCCACTGCGCCGCCATAGCTGCCCCGGCGTTCACCTTCATATTGCGCAATAAGTTGCATCGCCCGGACTTTTGGTGCACCTGTCAGCGTTCCCATATTCATACAAGCCTGATAAGCATGAAAGACATCCAGGTCATGGCGAATTGTACCGACAACACGGGAAACAAGGTGCATAACAAACGAATAGCGATCGACTTTAGTTAAATCAGAGACATAGCGACTTCCCGGTTCGCAAATACGGGCTAAATCATTGCGGGCCAAATCAACCAGCATGACATGCTCAGACATCTCTTTGGTATCGGTACGCATTTCTAACTCAATTCGGCTATCGAAATCGGCATCTAACTCGCCATTAGTATTGCGTCCACGAGGACGAGTTCCTGCTATTGGATAAATTTCAACCTGTCGGCTATTAGCATTATATTTCAGGGCACTTTCAGGTGAGGCACCAAACAGACAAAAATCCTGATCCTGCATAAAGAACATATAAGGACTGGGATTTTGATTTTTTAAGGTACGGTAAGCATTTAATGGGGAAGGGCAGGGTAATGTAAAACGCCGGGATGGCACTACCTGAAATACTTCACCCTGACGAATAAATTGTTGTAATTGTTGAACGATATCTGCGTACTGTTTATCACTCCGGTTACAGGAAATTTCCATATCAGGTAATGTTATGGGGACCAATGGCTGACGAGGTTGAGCAATGATGTCAGCCAGTGCCGATAAGCGTTTTTCAAGGCGTTGTTTTTCTGTATCTGATGCACCGAATAGTGAAGTTTGTAACAAAGTATGCTGGCTTTGATGGTCGATCACCATTAAGGTTTCTGCCAGATAAAAACAAAAATCAGGGCAGTGTTGAGAAGTTTTGACTTTAGGGAGTGGTTCAAATCCAGCGACTAAATCATAGGCAAATAATCCACCTGCGAAAATGGCTTCAGGGGTTCCTGAAAGAGAAGATAAAGTGGTTAGAACGCGTAATGCGTCAAAAACAGAATCTGCTTTTAACCGGCTGTCTTCGTCTAAGTTTTTCTCAATGATAGGAAATTTTGCCTGCAAGGAATGTGTATCAATACTGATTTGGGCTTTCTCTGACAGTAAATCAGCGAGAACAGGCAGCAAATTCTGGCCATTTTCAGTAAGTGCTGTAAAATTGACCTGTTGCTCACTGGCGGTAATACGTATCGCGCTATCAATGATCAACATACTTTTAAGATCTTTTTTACTGTTTATTTCAGCAGATTCTAGCAATAACGTTGCTGGTCGGTTGTTGCAAAGTTGATTGAAAAGCAGTGTCGGATCAGCCTGATAGACTGTTTCTATTTGATTTATCGAAATATTGAAGTCCTTACCTATCATACCCACCCCCTTTTGTGATCTTTATCTACAGAAAATTGGTATAAAAAAACCCGCTTTTCAGAGCGGGTTATTGGCACTTTGGTTCTCTACTTATGTGCGTCATTCAACCGCCCTGAACGGGAAATTGAGCCACCAACGCATCTCCTGAGTAGTTTTCATCAGTACATTCATTTTAAGTGCCTTGTTAAGTAGAGTATTAATAAAATATATTCAAATCAATCTTTCGTACTAGTAAACTGATTCGTGATTCACTTGTCAATAGTTTTTTGTGTTTGTAGAAAATGTAAAAGTAATGGAGATTCATATACAGGATCTTAAGCAGTAACCGTATATTTTAGATAGAAAAAAGGCTTCATTTATGATCTGATTATCGTCGCCAAACAAATATCAAAAACCACGGATGAAGCCTATGACGATTATTGCTATAAAACACCAGTTAATGCAATTATTCAGTGACGTTTCTTTGAATAAAATAGCCTTTGGCTGTGGGTTCACCCAACGTGTCAGAAATATTGAGCCACGCACGTTGATCCTCAGTCTGATTTCTGCACTCAGTACCGGTAAAATTAACGCCATTGCCCAATTACATCAGAAGTATAACGGCCTATGCCCCGACGCCCAGCAAGTCAGTTACCGGCCTTTTTATAATCAATTACGCAAACCGGCTTTTGAGGCGTTTATTAAAATCATCGTCCGATTTTTTATGGCTCAGTGGGTTGAAAAACAAGTAGCGATACCCCAAAAATTAGCTAAATTCCAAAATGTTATTTTACAAGATGGCAGCTCATTTCAGGTTCATCCTGCTCTCGCTGAAGTCTTTCCTTATCGCTTCAAAACAACCGCTGCCGCCGTTGAATGTCATATAACCATGTCATTATTCAGTCAAACACCAACAGCAATGACCGTCACAGCAGATACCGCAGCGGAACGCGCTTATTTGCCTGCTCCGGCCGAATTGAAGGGACAACTTCTGCTTGCTGATGCGGGGTATCCTGATTTTGACTATTTTGAACAACTCTCGCATTCAGATGCTTCATTTATTGTCAGAGGGAAAAAATCCCTCAATCCCCTGATTGTCGCCGCCCACAATGGACAAGGAAAATTGTTACCTAAACTGGCAGGAAAAAGGTTAAAAACGGTCACGTGCAGAATTCACCGCTCTGAAGTGTTAGATTTGCATTGTCAGCGTAACGGTTATGAATTTCGCATTATCCGCCGTTGGCTTAAGGAGGAAAAACGGTTTTGTATTTGGCTGACGAATTTACCAGCGGAAGAATTTACACCTAATGATGTGATGGATATTTATCGCTGTCGATGGCAGGTCGAGCTGTTATTTAAGGAGTTGAAATCCCACACAAACTGGCAAGGTTTTGCCACCCGGAAAGACTCGTTAGTCACCGGACTTATCTGGTCAAGTCTGCTCACCTTACTGGTCAGACGGACAATGGCAAGACGATTATTTCCGGAGGTTTCCTTACTTAAAGCGGCGCAAAATACGGATATCTGGTTGCGGCCAATAATTGAAAACCTGCTACAAAGGGCATGGTCGGAAACCTGTTTTTGGCTGGAAAAAGCCAAGGATTATTTATGCCGGAATGCCTTCAAAACCCGACAAAGAAAGTCATGTAAAAACAAGACATTGGAAGCGTGTTTTGCAAGGCTTAATTTTTAAGATCCTGTATATGAATGGAGATTAGTCAAAAAATATAAAAACAAGATTATATTCTTTTTTTTTAAAAGTTAATGATATTTTATTTCAATTTAATGCAACTATATTCATTACCATTGTTTCTTTTTTTATGGAAATAATTCAGTCATAAATTTGATTTAATAGATCGGTATGATTTAAAGAATTATTTTAATTTTCATAATAATACCATTTTTTAGGGTTATAATTATGAGTGTAATAAAAACAAGCCCATGTATCTTTTTGTTTTTTATTATATCTATTGTTTCTAACAACTCTTTTGCAATTGATCTGAAAAGTGACAATGTCATTTTTAATGAAGCAGGTTATAAATTTGATAAAAATAGAAGTGCTTTATATGCTGATTATAATTTAACTTTTGAGAATAAAAGTAAATATGATGATTTACAAATCTCAGAGATAATAATGGTTTTTTTAATGGATGCTCAGGAGTAGATAAATTTGTAACAAGTTATAATCCCAGTAATATTGTTATCACTATCAAAGATGATAACACTTGATAGTAAAGAACCTCCAAGAATTATTTCGCCCTTCTCTAATTCAACCGTAGAAAATAATTATATTACAATTTCAGGTAAAGGCCGTAATCAGGATGGAACTCTTCCTAATATTAACACAAGTTTCAATTCCTATTTTTATGAAGTTCAACCTATCGATAATTCAGGAGTCACATTTAATGGTCCGCCATGTGGAGAAACCATTACTTCAATGCAGGATGGGCAAACCATTTCTGCCGGAAAATACAGTTTATCGGGCCGGGTGAATAGCGATACGGCTGATGACGCAAAGCGTATACAGGTTCAAATCACGGGTTATAACAGTGATGGGACGATTTATACACCAGCAAAGAGTTATACTCCTGATGTTGATACTGGGACAGGTGAATGGCGTCTGGACGGTTTAGAGGCATTTTGCTCTATTCAATATAAAGCATCTGTATTCAGTTATTCATCAGAATCGCAGGCCACTCATCATTCTTTCTTACCAGAAATACCAGGAAAAGAAGAAGTGAGCTATTCTGTGCAAAATTGCCCTCCAGAAATAACCAGCCCTAAGCCTAATTCAACCGTAGAAAATAATTATATTACAATTTCAGGTAAAGGCCGTAATCAGGATGGAACTCTTCCTAATATTAACACAAGTTTCAATTCCTATTTTTATGAAGTTCAACCTACAGGAGTTAGAGATAATTGGGAAGGGCAACTCTGGATGCCGTGTGGTATTACCGGTACAGTTAGCCTTGAGGGTATCGATAATTCAGGAGTCACATTTAATGGTCCGCCATGTGGAGAAACCATTACTTCAATGCAGGATGGGCAAACCATTTCTGCCGGAAAATACAGTTTATCGGGCCGGGTGAATAGCGATACGGCTGATGACGCAAAGCGTATACAGGTTCAAATCACGGGTTATAACAGTGATGGGACGATTTATACACCAGCAAAGAGTTATACTCCTGATGTTGATACCGGTACAGGTAAATGGAGACTGGACGGTTTAGAAGCTGTTTGTTTTATTTCTTATCAAGCAGTTGTATTCGATCATTCATCAGAATTGCAATCCATTCATCAATCTTTTTTACCCGGTGTGCAGGGTAAAAAAGAGGTGAGCTATTCTGCGCAAAATTGCCCTGTAAAGATAACTAATCCTAAAAATGATGAGCTAATTTCTTCAACGACTCAAGATACACAAAATATCCTGATTGAAGGTCAAGCAGCTAATGGAAGCACGGTCAATATATCATATAAACATAATTATTTTGAATCTCCATCATATTCTGTAAGTCCTGATAATAATAATTGGCGCTATGAAGTTCAGGGAGTGCCAATAGGTTTTATAATGGTAAGAGCAGTTGGCAGAAATATCTCAGGCGAACCTATTCCAAACAACAAAGATGAAGTGATAATACTAAGTTCTAAAGTTTTTTCTGTAAAAATCAGAAATGATAGTGTTTTCACTGAGTTTTATGGGACCTCTATGCCAACTATTGATGATGATAAAGGAAATTTGATGTCCGGTGTCGATATCTATTTTAATATATTTGGGGATCCAGAAGAAATTTTATCCGATGAAAAGGGCAATTGGACATATGAGTATAAGCATTATGCTAAGAGAGGAGAGTATCTTTTTACTTTCCAAGAAAGTAGCGATAACTATTTTTATAAAAGTAGAGGCAATAAAACATTTAAATGCATAGGCAGTGATCGCGGAATGAATTGCATTAATAAAAATTAGTTGTGGAATTATATTTAAGGAGTTTGAAATGATTGTTATTAGAGCAGTGTTGATATTACTCATTTTATTCCATTGTAGTCATTCATTTTCTGATAGTTCAATTAAATCGTTACCTTTGAAGGCTATTGCAGGGGGAGAGGAAAGCTGTAAAGATATTAACAGCGATAAATGCAAGTCGTGGGTTGTCAGTATTTATTATGTTGATCAAAAAAACGAAGAAAAGATGTTATGTACCGGTTCGTTGATTGCACCAAACTACGTTCTAACCGCTGCACATTGTGAAGAAGTAGAAGCTAAAAATTATTATGTGATTAGTTCATATGATAAAAATAAAAAAGTCACTGCATCTACCTATAATTTTATAAAGATGGAAATTCCAGGGATATTTGGACTGGACCCGCATGATGTAGCGATTTTAAAGCTGGATAAACCGTTAGAGTTGGATGGAAAATATGGTCGCATTCGTCGTTTCTTCAATTATGATGAAGCTTATGAAAAATTAGATAGCAGTTATTACCAAGCCTCTATTTATGGGTATGGTTATAGAGGAATTGATGAAACAACAGGCGAGCCGAAAAAGAATAGCGACAATGCTCAGTATTATGCTGATGTTAGAATTATTTCTCCAGCTCGTGATTATTTTAATAACCAAGGTCTGGTTATAGCAAAAAATAAAAAGGCAGGTTTAAAACCAGGTGTTATACAGCATGGAGATTCTGGTGGTCCGATTATTTGGAACGATACAATTGTTGGGGTATCATCCTTTGGATTTGAGGTGCCTAGTGTAAAACAAAAAACTGATGATAAGCGTGATTATCCTTTTTTTGTCGTTTCAGATGTTACTGGCAAGTATAATAAAATCGGTTTTATCGATAAATTTTTTCCTGGCAAGTGGTTTTCTCAGACAATGAAGCAGATCTGGATTGATACCCCAGATTGGAATGCTCATTTAAGAAAGCGGGATGGAGATATTCTTGTTAAGGGATGGGGAAGACCAAAAAGTGCAATAGAAATAATTTATTCTATCAATGATGGAGCAAAAAAATCTTTTAAATGTAAAGATATTGTTGATAATAGTGGAGAGTGGAAATGTAACATCCCGAATAATGATTTTTTCACTGAGGAAATGAATAAAGAAGAAGAACATAATGTCATTATTACAGCTCAGGAATCATCAGATAATTTATCAAAAAGTGTATCGTGGAGAGAAGATAGCGTACAAGCAAAAATACCTTCTATTGCAAAAGAGTTTGGTATTGTTTACCCGGCAGATAAATCAACTGTATTTACGAAGGATTTTACCATACGTGGTTATGCTGATCCTGGGTCAAAAGTTGAACTTGTATTGCAATCTACTGTAAGCGATGATGATTACTATACACAAGACGAACTATGTAAGGGAATAACTGGTAGCAAAATAATAGAAACAACAGATTATGGATTTTGGTCATGTACTATAAATCACTCAGTTATTGAAGAAATAGAAGATCCTAGTGATGAAACAGAATGGAATTATAAAATAACAGCGATTCAAAAAACTGATAATTTAAATATTTATGATCAAGTTAATATATTGTTTCAACCTGAAGAGAGTAACAGTCCAAATATTAAACCAATTAAAGATAACTTGTACAGCAAATATAGTAAAATGTTACCTTTTGATCTGGGGCTAGATAATAAAGCCAGTTTTTTTTGTTTTTTTAATCAGTCATATTTATATTGTGATGATGTTAATGATAAGATAAGTAGAGTTTATATTCCTAATAAGAAAATAGATGGATTAAATGCCGGGTTACGGCAATTCAATATTTTTGCAATACAGAAAATTGAACATGTTGACCCGCTTGATCCAATCTTATGGAATAAATCTAATGAATTAGGAGGGTATTTAAGCCCGACGTTTAAGGATAAAAATGATATTAATAATCCGAGAGAGATAAATTTCAAAGATCAACAAGATCAGAAATTTTTAGGCTATGGCGGTGATAGACAAAAATATATTTGGCCAAATGGTGATATAATTTTACCATCAGAATATTCCATAAAAATTAAAGATGAGGGTAAAAATACTTTTTCTCCGATAAAATTAGGTGAACATCGGTTCTTTTCCTCTATTCCAATCTATTCTGGGCAAAATAATCATCCTGTTTGGGAAATTTCTCTTCCGTATTATTCATTAAAAGATGGACTTTACTATGTTGAAGTAGCGGATAAATATCATCCATTGGGGTTGGAAAAATTTAAAAAATATTGGGGCGGTTCACCTCCTGAAAGAAGTTATTTCCGAATAACAACTCCTGAAATTAAGATTACTCATCCCTCTACAGGTGAGACAAGCACAGTGGGTACTTCAAGTTTTCTATCAGGGAGTTCTAATGTTCCCGGAGATGAAGTTGATGTTAAAAGACGCAGAATAGATCCTTTTTCACCAAAGTCGGAGGGAGACAATCAAGGAATTGTTAAGGAGACCTCTATCTGTACAGGTGCTGTGGTTAGTGATAATGGTAACTGGCAGTGTGATAGGCCAATCATTTTTACTAAGGGGACTTATGAACTCACTGCTGAATTAATCAAAGAAGGCAAAGTGGTTGCCACAGATGTTACACGTTTTACCGTTAAAGATAAAAATGACGACGACGACGATAACCCCGAAAAAAAACTTGAAATCGATAATCCTAAGGATAATTCAACTGTTGATCCGGATAACCCAATCCGTCTTTCTGGTAAATACGGTGGTTCTGGAGGTAGTGGAGGCGGCGGATTTGGTGGTTTTTTAAGTAGCTTAACCGGAGCAGTTTTTGGCGGGGTTGAATCTTTGGTTGGTTCTGCCCTTAGCAGTGGTCTTGGCTTCTTTTGGGAGTTTACGATCATGCCTGGAGCTATTTTAGGTGGAGATACTTATACCTTGGGGATACAGGAAACTAAAAATGGGGTACACGTCGGAGATCCTGTCACTTTGCATTTTACTATCCCTATACGTATCACATCTCCTGCTAAGGGAGCGCAATATCGTCTGTACGACGGGATTACCATTGAAGGTCAGGGAACTCCTGGTCAGCTTGTTCTTGTCGCCGCGGCGAAAGAGTTTCTGCCACAAGGGATGACATTACCGATGTCTAATGAGGGAATAATTTGTTTCGTCACGGTTGAGTCAAGTGGAAAATGGGCCTGTTCTCATCAACCTGCATTGACGGCGATTAATGAAGGGGTATTTTCTCTTTATGCAGCTCAGTATAAAAAAACAAGTTCGACGGAGTTTGGCGGGACTTATGAAAGAACTTCGCAAGTGACGCGTAAGTACGAAGTCAGCAAAACAAAAATACAGATCGCTCACCCTTCTCATGGCGCAAAGATAACGACACTGCCTTTTACTATTGCAGGTACGGGAGAAAAAGGAGCTAAGGTATACATCAAGGGGTTTGGAAGCACTAAAGATTGTAATACCGCCGTTGACGCATCGGGTAAATGGTCTTGTGGACCTTATCAGCCGGAAGAGGGGAAATATTCTGTTGTAGCAGAGCAGCTTATTGATAACACATTGAACTCCAGTTCATCTGTTTCTTTTGAAGTACAAACCAAAACCATTAAGCCGGTGATTATCACACAACCGCATAACGGCGGAGTGTATCAGCATCTCGAAAATATTCTGCCTAAAGGCACCGGAGAGTCGGGAACGGTAGTGTGTTTGGACAAAAAAGCACTGACACAGATCTGTCAGAATGGCGTCACAGTGGATGATAAAGGGCATTGGGAATGGATTGATGGTTTGGATACCTCCGTCAGAGGAGAACAAAAACTGGTAGCTACAGCCTTTTTGGACAAGGTAAAGCAATCCACAGCGAAAGTGACATTTGAGATAGTGCCTGCTCCCGGAGAAATCAAGTTAACAGTGAAATCCCCTAAGGAAGCTGAAATCATAAAAACACCTTCATATGTTTTTAGTGGCACGATGCCGGGTAATGCAAAAACCGTTACGGTAAAAGCATTTGGCGGTCATGATGATTGCTCTGCGAAACTCAATAGGGAAGATTACACTTGGACATGTGGGCCTTATAGTTCTGTGCCGGGGGATTATGATGTGACAATCGTGGATGATGCAGGCTCCCAGATTAACAGAAGTTTTAAAGTGCGTTATGGGGATAATTTGCAAATGCGTGTGCTTAGGCCTGCGGAAGGGGAACAAATTACGACTCCGATGTATACCATCAATGGTAAGGGGCAGGCGGGAGCCCGTATCACAGTTTCTCTTGCCGGTAAGCAAATCTGCGAAGTTGATGTGGATGAAAATCAGGATTGGGTTTGCCCTGACGAAATCGAATCTAAACCGGGAGATTATAGGATCTTGGCTCAGCAATGGGTAGATAATAAGCCTTCAGGAAAGCCAGTAACACGCAATTTTGAAGTGATTTACATATCGGATATTACTATTAATCCTACAGCTAAGCCGATCTGTACAGCTTCAAGTACAAGTAAGATTGCAAAATCATTAGAGGAATTTACTCCCATGATGAAAAGTAATGAGACTATTTCTATTCCTATTACAGGAACAGCAACAAAAGGTGCTTATATTTCTTTGAAAGCTACATCTGCAAATGGAGATTCTCGGAACTGTGGCCCTGTACAGGTTTCAAAAACGGATGGTAAATGGCGTTGTAGTCTACATAATGTACAGCCGGGAACATATCAGATAGAAGCCACACAATCTATTACGGTGAATGGTCAGCTCCATAAAAAAATGAAAGAAGGTAATGTTGATGCGTCTGTTTTGAGTATTTCAGTACCGCCAGAAGGGAGTATTAAAGTTTCATATCATCCTCCAATAGATGCGAAAATAGCGGGAAATGCGCTGCCAAAAATGAAAGTTTTATATAACGTTCAGAATAATAGGGATTTTTTTTGTAATAGAACTCTTTTATCTCAAGAACTCTTTCCACCTAGAGATATTAAAAAAGGAAGTATAGTGGCTGATGAGCAGGGATACTGGCATTTTGACGCAAAACTTAGTCAATTTGGAACGCAGAATGTGACGGTTTCCGCACAATTTTGTGGGCTACTGATTCAGGCTGAAAGAAATTTTTGTTATCGTCCATATATGAGATGAATATTTCATCTTTTGATTTGGATTTATAATAAATAAAAAAAACTAATAATCATTTAGTTATAACCAGCAATCCGACACAGGCAGTGGCAGATCTTAACGGATGGTGGAGCTTTTATATAAGCCGTTATAGTGGTATGGACGCAAGTGTGTCGGTTTCTGCTCCATTTTGTGGACAATTTGCTTATTTTGAAAGTAATTTCACCTTTATGAGGGGGTTATAGTCAGGCAAATATTGACGAATTTATAATTTTAAATCTGTTTATTATTTGCGTTATAATCTGAAATACAGCAGAAATAGTTTATAAAAAGCATTGTCTTAAAAAAGTATCCCCCGGCATAGCCCTGTCTTTTGATCACATCTCTAGCTCAAGAGACTGTGCAAGCAAGTCACCCTCAAGCTTTCCGAGGTTAATATAGGCCCAGTAGAGGCTGGGGGCTTTCTTCGGTGGCTTTGATTTATTTTGCTTTGACCACAGTAAGTTCCACGCTAGCGGACTCAGGATCATTTCACAGCTCTGCTTTTCTGCTTCCTCTTTATTGAGTCCCAGGTAACGCAATTGATGAAGACGGACTGCAATGAACGCGAGTATCACCACCATGCGTTCTAAGCTCTCTTTGCTCTGCATGCGTAAGTCTTCAACCTGGGTTCCGCCGCTTTTCCACGCTTTGTGAAATTCTTCAATCAGCCACCGTTTTTCGTAGTCACCGAGAATACACAATGTGCCAGTTCAAGCCGTCATGATTTCCCATTTCTTGACAACCGACATAGTACAGCGGGACAGAGTCACCGATTTTATTTGCCGGGATTTTTACGGTCACAGCCGCATAACGAACTTCGCAGTGTGCATCACGCGCTTTTCGTCCCCCTTTTTGCCTAACCTGAACCGTTCTCGTATCCGCATGCGCCAAAGCGCCACTGTATTGATAAAGTTTTTCGGCACTTTCTTCTATGCAGCGGCTTTGCATAGAGCGGACGACAAAACGCTGATGATTTGAGACCTTGTAGGTCAGATACTCAATAATATCCGCTTCTCGGTCACAGACAGAGATAACTTTCCGCATGTCAGCACCGAGGCGGGTTTCCATTGCGCGTGAAGCCCGTTCCCATTTATAGCTTTCCCAGCTTCTGCGATAGCGTGAGGATTAATAGCTTGATTACGAGTGAAACGATAAGCGGCTTCGATATCCGCAGGTGATTTTAAAGACTGCACGAGAGACTGTCCTAAATGATTTGCAAGAGAAGAAGCAAGCTTGACCAGGCGCTTAGTGCGGCGACTATCCCCTAAATCGGCATATTGAAAAGTGTCTTTTGCCCATTGCTCAGTATTTGTAGAAAACATCATACGTGACCTCAACGTGGTATTTCTTGTTGAGATCAGCCAGGCAGAAAAAGGTTCAAAAATATCCCTCGATTCAATCGAGGGATTTGTGTAGAAGAGACAGGGCATAGCCGGGGGATACTTATTTACTAATAAATCACAGTATTAAATTAAATAGCGCTATTTGATAGCGTTATTTTGGCGATTCCTCAACCTCCGGTAATGTTACATTAAGTTCCAGTACCGAGATGTCATCATTTTTTTGCTCAAACTGTACAGAAAGCATTTCCGGGTCAATTTGTACATATTTACAAATTACCGCCAGAATATCGCGTTTCATTTCGGGCAAATAGGCAGGCTCAGCATCACCACGGCGCCGCTCTGCCACGATGATTTGTAGCCGTTCCTTGGCAATATTGGCTGTCGACTTTTTTCTCGACAGGAAGAAATCTAACAAAGCCATGCGTTACCCTCCAAACAGGCGTTTCAAAAAACCCTTTTTTTCTTCCTCAATGAAGCGGAAAGGCCGTTCTTCACCGAGTAAACGTAAAACAGTATCTTCGTATGCTTTACCTGCATCAGAATCTTTATCCAGAATAACAGGTTCCCCCTGGTTTGAAGAACGTAAAACAGATTGATCTTCTGGAATGACACCAATTAAAGGAATGCACAAAATTTCCAAGACATCTTCCATACTGAGCATATCACCACGGTTCACGCGACCAGGGTTATAACGGGTCAGCAAAAGATGCTCTTTGATAGGTTCCTCACCTCGTTCAGCACGACGTGATTTAGAGGCCAGAATACCTAAAATTCGATCCGAGTCGCGAACAGATGAAACTTCCGGATTTGTTGTAATAATTGCTTCATCAGCAAAGTAGAGTGCCATTAATGCACCACTCTCAATACCTGCTGGTGAATCACAGATAATAAACTCGAATCCTTGCTCAGTTAACTCATTCAGGATATTTTCGACACCGTTACGTGTGAGGGCATCTTTATCCCGAGTTTGAGAAGCAGGAAGAATATATAAATTCTCGGTGCGCTTATCTTTTATAAGCGCTTGATTTAACGTGGCATCACCTTGGATCACGTTGACGAAGTCAAAAACCACACGACGCTCACATCCCATGATGAGATCGAGATTACGCAGCCCAATATCAAAATCGATGACTACGGTTTTTTTCCCTTTTTGTGCGAGGCCGGTAGCAATGGCCGCGCTTGAAGTGGTTTTGCCAACGCCACCTTTACCAGATGTAACAACAATAATGCGTGCCATGAAGCGATTCCTTGTTATAAGGGCTAGATTAAGGTTTCAATAGTTAATTCGTTATTGACCAGACGTAATTTTGCCGCTTTACCGACAAAATTTTCTGGAATTTCTTCACTGAGCCAATATTGGCCTGCAATAGAAGTTAGCTCAGCATTTAAATGCGTGCAGAAAATCTGGCTTTCTTTATCACCAGATGCGCCTGCTAATACACGTCCACGTAGCACACCATATATATTAATATTTCCATCGGCGATTAATTCTGCACCAGCACTGACATTACTGGTGACAATAAGATCGCTATTTGGAGCATAAATTCTTTGTCCTGAACGGACAGGCGTATTAATTATACGAGTTTTTCTGAAAATAGGTTCAGATGGTTTATTTTCTTCTTTAGGAACTTTCTGGCTCTTTCCTTCCTTTAATAAAGGAAGCCCGGATTTCAGTACCATTTCCCGTTGTGCTTCATCCTGGCAGCCACTGATACCTACAACACGCAATCCTGTAGACTCAATGACCTGGTGGAGTGCAAAAATATCTGCATTTACAGGCAGATGGGATATATTGATAACCACAGGTGCATTTTTCAGAAATTCAGGCGCTTGCTCTACTTTTTCTTGTATGGCCTTTTGAATGATATCCGGCTGGTCATCATGCAAATGAACGACCGAAAGCGTAAAATTACTGCCTTTTAGCTCAATTGGCGATTGTGACATCGATATTCAGACTCAGCAAGGTTAAGATCCCTGGAACAGCCCCAAGGATACGATATTCTTAAATATAATAAGCATGTTATAGTTACTGAATTATTCAAGCAAGTCGCAGTGTTAATTTAAAAGAGTTTATGACAATGATTTGTGTAATCTACAGAAGTCCAAAACGTGAACAAACTTATCTCTACATTGAAAAAAAAGGAGATTTTTCACGCGTTCCTGAAGCGTTATTGAAAACATTTGGTCAACCACAGTTCTCTATGATGATTTCATTAGCAGAAAGAAAAAAATTGGCTAATGCGGATATTGAAAAAGTGAAAGTGGCATTGAGCGAGCAAGGATTTTATTTGCAGGTTCCCCCTCCGGTAGAAAATTTAATCAATGAACATCTGGCTGCAACCAGGCTATGAAAAGAGTCATGGGCAGTGACTTGATCCTGAATTAAGAGGAGAGGTTCATGAAATTAACCATCAATGTACCTTTATTGAGTGTAATATTGCTGACTGGATGTGTTTCATCCGATGGAAGAATATTGCAGAATTCAGGGGCAACAGTTTTATTACAAATGCAGGTCAAAACGCTGGATCAACAATTCCCACTTGCTTCCCGTGAACCATCTCAGTTTCCTGCTTATGTGGCTTTGTTAAAGCAACAAGCACGGAAGCAAGGTTTCAGTGAAAAGACGTTGACGCGTGCATTTGCTGATGTTCATTTTATTCCACGAGTTATTAAATCGGATCGCAATCAGCCAGAGAAAAAAGTGACTCTGGATGAATATCTAAAACGTGTTCTGCCGGAATGGAAAATAAAGCAGGGTGTTGAGCAGTATCAAAAAAATTTCCCTGAATTAGAGAAAATAAGTCGTAAATATAGCATTCCGAAATCTTATATCGTTGCTTTGTGGGGGCTGGAGAGTGGTTTTGGCCGTATTCAGGGAAAGGAAGATATTGTATCAGCACTGTCCACACTGGCTTTTGAAGGTCGTCGGGAAGTTTTTTTCATAAAACAACTCATAGCGGCTCTTAATATCATAGAAAATAAATATATTGATGGTGATCAAACATTAAAAGGCTCCTGGGCAGGTGCGATGGGACAAAGTCAATTCATGCCGACTTCCTATTTGACTTATGCTGCTGATGGCAATGGTGATGGAAAAATTGATATCTGGAACAATAAGGAAGATGTTTTTGCCTCTACGGCTAATTATCTGCGTAAAGAGGGATGGCGGGAAGGGTTACCGTGGGGATATGCCGTTTCATTGCCGGATAATTTCGATAAAACTTTAGAAGGCATTAAAGTAAAACAGGGCAAAACTATTTCACAATGGCAAGCATTAGGTGTCTTTTCCCCTGAGTTTGCACACTTACCTAATAAAATAAAAGGTTGGATTATAATCACTGACGGAGCTGAACCGAGGGCGTTTTGGGTGACGCAAAATTTCCGTACCATTATGCATTGGAATCGCTCTTACTATTTTGCTCTCAGTGTTGGTATGATGGCTGATAGTATCGAGCATTCATTACCTTACTGATTGAGTTTCATATCTTGAAAAATGAGTTGATAACAGCTAAGGAAGAATACTATGTACCAGCATAAAGACTGGCAAGGGGTATTGCTGAATTTTCCTGTTAATAAGGTGGTTTGTGTCGGTAGTAATTACGACAAACATATCAAAGAGATGGGCTCAGACATAATGGAAGAGCCGGTGATATTCATAAAACCTGAAACGGCTCTTTGTGATTTGTGTCAGCCCATATCGATTCCGGAAAAACGGGGGGCTGTACACCATGAAGTTGAATTGGCGGTTTTAATCGGTTCGACGCTTAAAAATGCCAACGAAGAGCGGGTCAGTCAGGCGATTGCAGGTTTTGCTGTCGCGTTGGATCTGACGTTGCGTGACTTACAGCGCGAATTTAAACAGTCAGGCCAGCCTTGGGAAAAAAGTAAAGCATTTGATGGTGCATGCCCGATTTCGGGCTTTATTTCTGTTAATGCTTTTGAGGATCCACAAAAGATCCAGCTTTCTCTGGCAGTAAATGGTGAATTACGTCAAAACGGCAATACGTGTGACATGCGAATGCCAATCATTCCATTGATTAGCTATATGTCACGATTTTTTACTCTTCGTCCTGGTGACATTATCCTGACGGGGACACCCGAAGGCGTAGGGGCATTGAAATCTGGTGATGTTCTGAACGTCTCTCTTAATGAGCATGTTTTAACAACCAGAGTGATTTAGTAATGAGGAATGACAGAAATTATGTCTCAACCTTTCTGGCAGGTGAAGACCCTGGAACAAATGACTGATCAAGAGTGGGAAACATTGTGTGATGGTTGTGGTCAGTGTTGTTTGCATAAGTTAATGGATGAAGATACTGACGAAATTTATTTCACTAATGTCGCCTGCAATCAACTGAATATCAAAACCTGTCAATGCAAAAATTATGAAGATCGTTTCAGTTATGAACCTGATTGTATCAAATTGACCCGTGAAAATATGGTGACATTTGAATGGCTACCGAAAACGTGCGCTTACCGTCTGATTGAAGAAGGAAAAAATCTTCTGCCCTGGCATCCATTAGTCAGCGGTTCAAAGTCAGCTATGCACGCGGAACGTATTTCCGTCAGGCACATTGCTGTGCGTGAATCCGATGTCGTGGACTGGGAAGATCATATTTTAAATAGACCTGAATAACTATTTTATCCATTGATATAAAATGTTTTTTATATCAATGGATATCTCAAATTCTTAAATTGCCATTAATGCCGGATTTTCTTCTCGTTTTTCCCACTTTTATCAGTGAAGAAAAACTGATAATTTGTCTATTCGGCAGTCAAGACAAGGAAAGATAAATGGCAAGTTATTTAATTCGTGTGGAACTGTATGGCACGGGAGCTACAGGGTATGAAAAGCTGTATAAGAGAATGACAGCAAATAAATTCAGTAGATCTATACGCTTCCCTAATGGAAAGTGGCATCGTCTTCCAAGTGGAACTTATGTTGGCAATCTGCGTTAGGCTCCCTTCAACTGGCGGAAAAAATCAAATCCATTGCCAAGTCTTACTCAAGCAAAGAACCATCTATATTTGTCTGTACTTACAGTAACTGGAGTGCAGCGTTATACCCTGACAAGGAGCACCCTGAAAATTAATTGCTCAGATATATAAAAACATGATGGCCTAAATAGTAAATTTATTTGGATAAAGCTCCTTGTGTTTCAGATTATTCCGCAAGTAATAAATAATGGAATAGTATTTGAACCATTAAATAAATATATAGGAAAAGGTTGGTAAAATCTTAGTATGAAATAATTAAAATTTTGTCTATGTGATGCTGCCACTATTTATTTATTTGATAATAAGGGAGTCAGAAAAATTAACAGTAACTGGATGTGTTATTGTGGAACAAAAAGTAAAATAGCTTTAATTAATTGGGTTATCGAACAGGTTTCTTCGAAGTATAAATCAACTTGTTTCTTTTACTTGTCAACATTAATTGCTTGTCTTTTAAACTCACTCTTGCACCTTGGGTCAGAATATCAACCATGACCTGATCCCATTTATTGAGTTTTTCATTGACACAGAATATCTGAGAACTGCTTAATTTACTTACTGTTAAAACATTATCCTTTAATTTCCCTACCCCCATAAAGTTGTTACACATTGTCCCGGAAACAAACATTTTATCACCAAACGTAATGGACAATTTTGTATCTTCTTTATTGGAGACATTCTCACCATTTACACTAACCAATGCAAAATGACGGTGTTGTAAGTCCTTAGCAGTAATATTTCCAGTGGCACTGACCCCCGTAGATTGACATGCTGTAAGTAGCAAGGTGGCGACCGCTAATAGAATCGCTCTGTTCATTTGATCTCCTGATATTTGTACTTCATCCAACAAGATTCGGGCAGGGTTTACCAGAAGTGAGTTGTTGGATATTTTGTAACGTTGTTTCACTGATACTGGTTAATGCTTCTTCTGTTAAAAATGCCTGATGACCTGTGAACAAGACATTATGGCAGGAAGACAAACGACGAAAAATATCATCTTGAATAACGTCGTTTGATTTATCTTCAAAGAATAAATCGCGTTCGTTTTCATATACGTCCATCCCCAATGCCCCGATTTTTTGCTGTTTTAATGCGTTGATAGCAGCAATAGAATCAATTAAGGCACCCCTGCTGGTGTTGATGATCATCACACCATCTTTCATTTTACTGAACGCTGTTTCATCCAGTAAGTGATGGTTTTCAGGTGTCATTGGACAGTGTAGTGAGATCACATCAGATTCAGCATATAAAGTATCTAAATCCACATATTTAACACCAAGATCTAATGCTTCCTGATTTGGATAGGGGTCATGTGCCAATAAATGCATACCAAAGCCTTTTAGGATCCTTAAGGTTGCAAGACCGATTTTTCCAGTACCGATAATACCTGCGGTGCGGTGATACATGTTGAAGCCTGTCAGCCCTTCGAGAGAGAAATTGGCATCCCGGGTGCGTTGATAGGCCCGGTGGATACGTCTATTCAGACATAGCATCAACCCGACAGTATGTTCGGCAACGGATTCCGGTGAATAAGCCGGAACACGAACAACGTTGATACCCAGTTCTTTGGCAGCATCCAGATCGACATTATTGAAACCGGCACAACGTAATGCCAGGATTTTAATGTTCATTTCTGCCAGCTCTTCCAGAACTTCGCGTCCACCATCATCATTAACGAAAATACAAACAGCATCTGCACCAACGGCATTCTTCGCGGTTTGTAGGCTGAGGGGAAAGTCAAAGAACTCAATATGGTAATCAAGGCCAAGTTTTTGGTTGAGTAACTCAAAGTGTTTACGATCGTATTGTTTTGTACTGTAAGCGACTAATTTCATCATATTATCTCCGCCATATATTGACTGTGTGATTCTTAATTTCATTCGAGCTACTCGTTGAATTCACATTGCTATGTGTTAACTGCACAAATTTTAACTGCTGGCAATAATGGCATCTATTGAGGTAGGTTTTCAGCGCTATCTCTCGCTATACTCGAATAAAGCACTTGTTAAGCTATTATACCTAGCCTGTATAATAAACCGACTTACTAGTCTGATATGAGACTATCATAACAGGAAGTTGTATTCAGGTTGAAAAGAAGAGTTCAAGAACAGATGACCAGGATATTAAGAGTGTTCGCAGTGATAATAATACTGCTGGTGTTATCAGTGTTGATTGGTTGGTTCACACTTCCGCGTTGGCTGCCACTGATTGCCAGTCATTGGTTGCCACAGGGGATGACTCTTTCGTTAACTCAACCAAAGTTGGAAAAGAATAGATTACTTATAAAACAATTATCGTTGAAGATACAAGAATGTGAATTGCTCAGGGTATCCGGTTTGTCTGCCGGATATTTGCATAATGAGCGGGGCGCAGAGCGCTATTGGGATATACATCTTGCTGAAGTTTATAGTCAGAGCCAATGTTTATCACAATTACCGGCGACAAATACACAGTCTGCTCCCTCTATATCTGTTAACGAAATATTGTCTTCTATTCCGGCGATTAAATTGGTCATTGATCATTTTGTTCCTGCACCATGGCAGGAATTTGCCGGAAAGCTCAAATTTGACTCATCACTTCAGGGACATCGGATAGCAGGGCAGTTGTCTGTCAGCCAGTATTCTGAACCTTTGCTGATAGCGTTGGAATGGCAGGGGCAGAATGGAAAATTCACAGTTACCCAACTCAATGTACATGAGAAAAATGAACCACAGATATGGGCAGAATTACCATGGTCATTCAATCAATCTCAATTTGTGATCCGGAATGGTAAATGGCGTTGGATAACTGAGGCCCAACCGTTATCCGGCGGCGTGAATCTTACCCTCGAACAGTGGAATAAAGGACTTAATGGTATGAAGGTGAGTGGAAAAATGAATCTGCTCACTCAGAATAAATTTGGTAAAGGTAATGTTGTTCTTTCTATAAAACCGACACCAATCAGCTTAACGAATGCTCATATTTCTCTTCAGTTAACCGGGCAAATGAACAGAGGGCAAATGATCATGACGATGTCGTTACCGGCAATCGTTACAGGTTCACTGGCGACACCTAAAATTACATTCCAGCCCGGATCACTATTCCGGAGCTGGGGAAAAGTCAGTGAAAATTTTACTGTTAAGGAAGCCCGCTTACCTTTGGCAGGCGCTTATTTAACCCGTAATGGTTTCACTGGCCGCTTACAGGCGATAGTAACAGCAAAAGAGAGTTATTGGGGAACTTTCAGACTGCATTTTGATGGTTATGCTGAAGATTTTATACCCGATAATGGAAACTGGAATTGGCGCTATTGGGGAAATGGGGATTTACCGCCACTAAAGGCGAAGTGGGATATCTCAGGTAAAGGAAGCTGGAAGCAGTCACAGATAACAGTAAATGCATTAAATACGGGGTTTGATACCATCGACTATGGCCTTATACAGATGAAGGCTCCGCGTTTACAGTTGATGAAACCGTTGGTATGGGAACGATCAGCCACTAAACCTGCATTAATGGGAGATCTGCAATTTTCGACTTTGCGAACGGATTTTCGCTCCGGTGGTTTTTTGCCTCCCGTTAAATTCCGCGCAACCTTGACTGGCCAGTCACCCAATAATTTTATGTTAAACGGTAAATTGTACGGAAAGGGGATTGGGCCAATTCCCGTTTATGGACGTTGGGATGGTACAAGATTAAGGGGAGAAGCACGTTGGCCGAGACAATCTTTGCTGGCGTTTCAAACTTTGATCCCTGCTGATTTAGGGATCACTGTGCTTGGTGGGAATATCTATGCACAAGCGGCATTTTCGGCGGCCAGAGGGCAAGGATTACGTGCCGGAGGACACTGGGTAGTAAAAAATGCGGGTATGTGGATGAAGAATGGAAACGTTGATGGGGTGGACTTTGTGTTACCGTGGCGTTTACAGGAACACATCTGGCAATTAGGTGTAACGTCATCTGTTAAGCTCAGGATAAAGGCTGTGAAGGGGTTATTTGATATGGACAATGTATCAGCGGATTTACAAGGTTTTTATCCTCCGACTGAAATACAGCCGCTAACCTTGTCTAATGTGAATATTGATATGTTGGATGGCAAACTTAGGTTAAATAAATTACAACTGCCCCAAAAACAGGCCGCTGTATTAAACTTTAACAAGTTGAGTGTGAGTAAATTATTCGACGTATTAAAAGTTAAGCAACTTGCCATGTCAGGGAAAATTAGCGGTGAATTGCCAGTGCTATTAAATGATAAACAGTGGATTATTCAGCAAGGATGGGTAGCCAACGATGGCGATCTGACACTAAGGCTGGACAAGGACACGGTTGATTCTATAGGGAAAAATGATGTAACTGCGGGTTTGGCGATGGATTGGTTGCGTTATTTGGAAATTAGTCGTTCTAAGGCATATGTGACACTCGATAATCTGGGTATTTTGGTACTGCAATCAGAAATCAATGGGGTTAATCCAGTTGTGGATAAAAAACGAGAAGTCAGGCTTAAATATCGCCATGAAGAAAATATATTCCAGTTATGGCGCAGTCTGCGCTTTGGCAGTAATCTGGAAGAATGGTTAGAGAAAAATATATTTGTAGGTAGTTAACATTATTCATTTGTTCTAGAAAACCACATCAAACAGATTTTTGATGAACTCTGTTCCAGAGAAAGAATTGAAGATGAAAACGAGTTGCTTAATTTTTTTGATTCACTCCCTGCGGTGCGGGTTGATGAAATATTAAGCAAATGGAAAGGTGGAGATTTTAACACAGGCCACTGGGGCCATGAATCCTTGATCAAAATGAATTGGTTTGGTAAATGGTTTAGAAGCAAATTTGATGCAATTCCGCTGGTTTGTTTTAATGATGATGGAAAATTATTTTCCAATCATATAATGAAAGGTGAAGCATCTCTTTGGAACGTTGAGTTTAGAGGAAAATGTTCTGCAACAATGGTATATGACGGTGTTCCTATTTTTGATCACTTCCGAAAAGTTGATGATAACACCCTACTTGGTGTGATGAATGGGAAGTCCATTGAGGGATTTCCTGATATTGTTTTTAATGGAAAATATTATTATTTCTATCTTGAAAGACTATCCGACTTTCCAGTTGAATTCATTGAAGAGAAATAAAAAAACAAGTCGTTTCCATTTATTCTTGTAACTCCGGTCAACAGACGGGGTTAACTGCTAACTTAAAACGGGAGTGATAAATGATAACAAAGAGTGGACTCAGATTTTCGATAGTTATTAGTGGCATGGCATTGATCTGTTCAGGCTTGGCAGGGTGTGTCAGGTTGGAAGTGGCAACACCAGATAAGCCTATCAATATCAATATGAATGTCAAAATTGAGCATGAAATTCATATCAAAGTCGATCGGCAGATTGAAGATATGCTCAAAAACAACTCTGATTTATTCTAAGGAGTTAGAATATGAAAAAAACAGGAGTAATACTTTTGTTAAGCCTGCTATTCATCAGTTCTTTTGCTATGAGTATGACGCTAAATGAAGCGAAACAACAAGGTTTGGTAGGAGAAACATTTAGCGGTTATCTGGCAGCGGTCAAGAATTCTCAGGATGCACTATCCGTGGTCAGAAAAATCAATAGTGAGCGGGAAAAAAGATATGCCGAGATTGCCGCTCAGAACAATATGACAACGGATCAAGTGGCAAAAATAGCAGGTGAAAAATTAGTTAATCGTGCAGAAGCAGGGGAATTTGTGCTTGGTATTAATGGTAATTGGGTGAAGAAATAAGCGCGCCATTTTTTTATCTGACGCGCTAAGCCTGATTAGGCAACAATTTTTTCTGGTTGTTTCTGCGTCATTTTTTCGACTATCTCAGTTATCGCATCGCGGGCGTTCTGATGTGCCTGATTTGCTAACTCTTCACCCATAGCCAGGCCTTCGGTGAACACGAATTCCACATCAGTAATACCAATAAATCCGAAGAAAACACTTAGGTATGGGGTTATCAAATCGGATGGGCTGTTTTTATGAATACCACCACGGCTGGTCAGCACAATGACACGTTTTCCTTTTAGCAAACCTTCCGGGCCGGTTTCGGTATAGCGGAAAGTAACACCGGCACGAGCAATCAAATCGAAATAGGTTTTTAATTGAGTTGGAATAGAGAAGTTGTACATGGGAGCTGTAATTACAACAATATCATGTGCTTTTAATTCTGCGATTAGTTCATCTGATAAGGCTAATGCTGCTTTCTGGCGCTCTGTCAGCTCAGCACCATTGGTACGTAATGCACCGATTAATTCTCCATCCAGTACCGGAACCGGGTTTGCAGCCAGATCACGTGTGCTAATATGACTATTTGGATGATTGGCCTGCCAGGTTTCGATAAAAGAGTCAGCCATTTTGTTGCTTTGTGAATTTTGCGCCATAATGCTGGATTTCAGAACCAGTACGTTGCTCATTTTTAATTCCTTCATAACACCAGTAACTAATGTATTGCCACTAATACATTGCCGATTGTTTCTATGTGTTAGCTATTTTAGTGAGGTTATCATTCAGACAATAGCTCAATATTTCGAGATTGGCGTTCAAAATTATTGAACAATAGATTTGTCAGCCGAATATGTAATAACATAACTAAAGGCGGTGTTAAGAAAAAAGACAACGCGACTCAACTAAGAATGTCACAAGGATTTATCACAGTGGAATCACCTTTGACAGCACCCATTGCTGAATTATATGCTGAACTTGAGCACACACTGTTGCGCGATCAGTTCCGTTTAAAAAAACGTCTGCAAGGAGCAGCAAAAATAAAAAATCAAGCCTCCTTACAGGCTGTAGCTCAATCTATTTCTGCGGATATTACAGCGGCAAAACAAAAAGTTACCAATCGTCAAGCTGCATACCCTTCGATTAAATACCCTGAAAACCTGCCTGTCAGCCAGAAGAAAAACGATATCTATAAAGCAATCAGAGATAACCAGGTTGTCATTATTGCAGGGGAAACAGGCTCCGGTAAAACCACTCAGATCCCGAAAATATGTCTTGAATTGGGCAGAGGGGTAAAAGGGCTGATTGGTCATACCCAGCCCCGTCGTTTAGCGGCTCGCTCGGTTGCCAGCCGTATTGCGGATGAACTGGAAACCCCACTTGGTTCAACAGTGGGTTACAAAGTTCGCTTTAATGATCAGGTTAGTGATAATACGTTGGTCAAATTGATGACTGACGGTATTTTGCTGGCCGAATTGCAGCAGGATCGTTTGCTATTACAATACGATACACTGATTATCGATGAAGCACATGAACGTAGTCTGAACATTGATTTTATATTAGGTTATCTGCGGCAGTTATTACCGAAACGCCCTGATCTGAAAGTCATTATTACCTCCGCGACTATCGACCCTGAGCGATTCTCCCGCCATTTCAATAATGCTCCGATTATTGAAGTGTCAGGCCGTACTTATCCGGTGGAAGTCCGTTACCGTCCGATGGTAGGTGATGATAATGACAGTGATCGGGATCAGTTGGAAGCCATTATTGATGCAGTAAATGAGTTAAGCCGGGAAAGTTCTGGTGATATTTTGGTCTTTATGAGTGGAGAACGGGAAATCCGCGATACTGCGGATGCACTCAATAAACAGAGTTTTCCACATACTGAAGTGTTGCCGCTGTTTGCCCGTTTGTCCAATAGCGAGCAGAACCGGATCTTCCAACCACATGTTGGACGGCGCATTATATTGGCAACTAACGTCGCAGAAACCTCATTGACTGTCCCCGGAATTAAATATGTTATCGATACCGGGTATGCACGTATTAGCCGTTATAGTTATCGGACTAAAGTTCAACGTTTGCCGATAGAACCAATTTCGCAAGCATCAGCGAATCAACGTAAAGGCCGCTGCGGTCGTGTTTCTGATGGGATCTGTATTCGACTTTATTCAGAAGAAGATTACTTATCCCGCCCGGAGTTTACCGATCCTGAAATTCTGCGTACCAATCTGGCATCGGTTATTTTGCAGATGACTTCGATTGGCTTAGGAGATGTCAGTGCTTTTCCATTTGTTGAAGCACCGGATAAACGCAATATCCAGGATGGTGTCCGTTTGTTGGAAGAACTTGGCGCCATTGATACGGAAACTTCATCTGGCGGGATTTACCGACTGACGCAAATCGGGCGACAGCTTGCACAATTGCCTATCGATCCTCGCTTGGCTCGCATGGTATTGGCAGCAAGAACTCATGGTTGTGTGCGGGAAGTGATGGTGATTGCTTCAGCATTATCCATTCAGGATCCGCGGGAAAGGCCTCTGGAAAAACAGCAGGCTTCGGATGAAAAACATCGTCGTTTTGCCGATAAGGACTCTGATTTTATTGCTTTTCTAAAATTGTGGGATTTTCTGGCAGAACAGCAAAAAGCACTTTCCAGTTCCCAATTTCGCAAACTTTGTCGTCAGGATTACCTGAATTATCTGCGGGTCAGAGAGTGGCAGGATGTTTACACTCAGCTCCGGCAGGTCGTTAAAGAGATCGGTATTCCAGTCAATAGTCAGGAAGCAGATTATCGCAGCATTCATATTGCGTTACTGACAGGGTTGTTATCTCACATAGGCCAGAAAGATGTGGAGAAACAGGAATATACTGGTGCTCGTAATGCCCGGTTCTCTGTATTTCCCGGCTCCGGGTTATTCAAAAAACCACCTAAGTGGGCGATGGTTGCTGAATTGGTAGAAACCAGCCGACTTTGGGGGCGTATTGCTGCGCGCATTGAACCGGAATGGATAGAGCCTCTGGCGGCACATTTAATCAAACGTCACTATAGTGAACCGCACTGGCAGAAATCTCAAGGTGCGGTCATGGCATCGGAAAAAGTGACATTATATGGTTTGCCGATTGTGACTGATCGTTTGGTCAATTACGGCCAGATTGATCCGATACTGTGCCGTGAATTATTTATCCGCCATGCGCTGGTGGAAGGGGATTGGCAGACTCGTCATTCATTCTTCCGCGCTAATCTTAAGTTACGTGAAGAAGTTGAAGAGCTGGAACATAAATCTCGTCGCCGGGATATTATGGTGGATGATGAGACTTTATTTAGTTTTTACGATCAACGAATTGGCAAAGACGTGGTTTCTTCCCGCCATTTCGATCGCTGGTGGAAAACAGTAAGTAAAGATCAGCCGGAACTGCTCAATTTTGAAAAGAGCATGTTGATTAAAGGTGATGCCAATAAAATCAGTGCCTTGGATTATCCGAATTACTGGTATCAGGATAATTTAAAATTCCGCTTAACATATCAATTTGAACCGGGAACCGATGCAGATGGTGTCACTGTACATATTCCGCTACCGGTATTAAATCAGGTCAGGGATGAAAGTTTCGATTGGCAAATTCCAGGAATTCGCCGTGAGTTGGTTGTGGCATTGATTAAATCGCTGCCGAAACCAATCCGGCGTAATTTTGTCCCCGCACCTAATTATGCGCAGGCATTTTTGGAGCGAGTAACGCAGCCACAGGCGACCTTGCTGGATAGCCTTGAGAAAGAACTTCGTCGCATGACAGGAGTGACAGTGTCACGTGATGAGTGGCAACTGGAGCAGGTTCCTGACCACTTGAAAATGACTTTCCGCATTATTGGTGAAAAAAATAAGACTCTGGCGGAAGGAAAAGATCTTTCGGCATTGAAGCTGAAACTGAAAGATAAAGTACAGGAAACACTTTTGGCGGTAGCAGATGATGGTATCGAACAAAGCGGGCTACATATTTGGAGCTTTGGTGAGCTGCCTGAACGCTATGAGCAGAAACGTGGTGGTTATTCCGTTAAAGCATTTCCTGCGTTGGTGGATGAGAAAGACAGTATTGGTATTAAATTGTTTGAAACGGAGTCTGAACAGCAAAATGCAATGTGGGAAGGAACTCGTCGATTGCTGTTATTGAATATTCCCTCACCGATTAAATATCTGCACGAAAAGTTACCGAATAAATCCAAACTTGGTCTCTATTTTAACCCGTATGGAAAAGTGTTGGATTTGATTGATGACTGTATTTCCTGTGGTGTGGACAGATTAATCGCAGAAAATGGTGGGCCGGCATGGAATGAACAGGCGTTTGCACGTTTACAGAGTAAAGTTCGCGCCGATTTGAATGACACAGTGGTTGAAATTGCCAAACAGGTAGAACAGATCCTGACGACAGTTTTTGCTATTAATAAGCGTTTGAAAGGGCGGGTCGATATCGCTCTGGCACTGGTTTTATCCGATATTAAAGAACAAATTTCCGGTCTGGTCTTTAAAGGATTTGTCACAGCCCACGGTTGGAAACGTCTGGCGGATGTTTTGCGTTATCTGAATGGCATCGAACGTCGCTTGGAAAAACTGGCGATTGACCCAAACAAGGATAGGGCACACATGAGCCGGATTGAAAATATCCAGCAACAATGGCAGCAGTGGTTAGCGAAACTTTCTGTTCAGCAAAAGCAATTGCCAGAAATAAAAGAAGTACGCTGGATGATCGAAGAACTGCGCATCAGTCTGTTTGCTCAACAATTGGGTACAGCGTATCCGATATCTGATAAGCGTATTTTGCAAGCAATGGAAAGTATCGCTGCATAATGTTTTGGGGCTTAGGGTTTTGGTTGTTAAGACGCTATAGCCCCATTTCTAAGTTCTTATTTATTCGTAAGTCAACGTAATTGTTGTTGTTACATCCGCTTTTCCGGGGGTGATCTGTGGGTGAGTCTGAATGTAGCGTGCTCGCAGTGGAAATGAAAAGTGTGTTACGTATTCAGCATTTGCTTTAATCGGTTTACGTATCTCTAATAGTTGATTATAAAACAAAATTTGTAGACCAATCCCCGTTGCCGTGACGTTGTCACTACTATAATCCAATGCCCAGATATTATTGATGCCACTTTTTGCCGGGCGTCCATCCAGTACTATGTTGACTTTGGCGTTTGGATCGCAGTCAAATTCTAAGCGGAAATCTTTTGTCCCTGCGGTACTATTTATACCACGAAACTCACTCGCTCTAATTTCGCCCATATTGACTAGCATTGTTTTACGAGTGAGGGAACAACTTGGCGTTGGAGTAACAATACGTGTTTCCGCTAAATAAAAAGAGTGAACAATACTGCCGTACCCAAATCTGGCTCTGGTTAGGATCCGTCCTGCAATTACCCCTGAACCCGTAGTGGGCGCAATTTTGATTAATTGAACCGTCAAATACCCCCATGTTTGACCACAATAATATTTGTAGTCAGGCCAGCGGGGAGGAGGAGAACAGGTGAATGGGGTAGTTGATTTCCGAGGAAACCAATCAATACCATAGTTAGTCGGCCCCCAATTATTGATACGGATTCCAACACCCGGTACACCGGATTCATAAATTGCATCATTATTATAATGTGCAGGAGCAAAATCGGGTTTATCCCATGATGTAGGAACTAATCTATTGCAATAAACGACATGACCTTTTGTACTCAATTGATCTAAAAGGATTTCCTTTATCGTTGTTCCAATAGGATGATTTTTGGGTATGACTATTTGAGAGCCAAAAGAGACTCGTGTTATGCCGGAATGAAAACCCGGCGAATATTGACAATCATAACTCTCATAACTCTCATAATTGGCCTCGCTGGTAAAACTGCTCATCATGCTGATGATAAATATGTTCGCCAATAATAATTTTAAGCCGTTAACCATAACTCGTTTCCATAATATGTAATAATATCAAACAAATGCTCAATTTCTGTTATTTACAGGCCGCGTTCAGCATGTACAGGCCAGATTCCGGTGTTTTCTCCGGGAGCTGATAATCAACACGGCATTCTTGAGCATCTTTGTGGCCCCATTTCACCCATATCTGCCCAGACTTAGGAATACCGCTGAGATACGCCTGTCCATCATTACTGACAATGGTGCTATTGGGGTCATCTGACTCATTCTGTTGCACTAATGTGGCTGTTGCTCCAAATGGGATCTCTTTGCCTTTGTGAAAAAGCATTAGTAACACACGATAACCAATGCGGGTCTGGAAATTGGCTAAAATCAGTGCACCTTGGGTAGGGACGATAGTTTGCGTATTGATATCGATATCAACATTATCTCCCATTGAGTAAGTGTCTAAAGAGATACGGTTTTTACGATAACTACTGGCATAAGGAACAATGGCATAACCTTTCCAGTCAGTTGCAATACCTGTGTAATTCTGGACCTTAACGCCTTTAGCACCATGGGCTCGCACTAACACCAATGTATCTCCCAATGATTGAGAGAAAGTGATGCCATAGGGATGAGCGACTATTCCACCATTTAAACCATAATTTAATTGTCTGGATTGCTTATCATAGTTATAACCTGCATTAACCTGACCGTAAGCGCCTTTGTATTCTGCGCTTATATTCCCGCCAATGCCCCTGTTATGGTTAGTGTAGTTTTGCTGAAGACTATAAGTCAGATTGTTATCTTCCAGCGCTGTACCATTTAAGCTGACCTGATGAGATGTTTCTCTTTTTCTGCTGTTGGTCAGGCTATAACTTGCCCAGCTATTTTTCAGCCAGCGTTCAAGAGGAATTTGTATGTTGAGTGATAAAATCTGATCATTATGATTTGTGCTTGGTAGCTTGCTGTATGTGTAATTCAGTGTGTAATTGATCGAATTGTGGCTGGTACTGTAACCTGCACTGATATTTCTTTCATGACCTTTTTGTGACCAATAGTCTTGTTGAAAAGCAGATAAATATATACCGCCTAAATCACCTAAAGATTGATTGATATACAATTGCAGTTTACTGCGTTTATTAGGGTTGTAGCCATTATTGCTGGTAATATTAAACTCATTGGCTTCTTTAAAATCATAAAAATCATGCGTTGAGTAACGATAGCCCGCTAAAGTGAAATTAGTACCTGTTTGGGTAAGATCTTTTGCATATTGAAATCGATATGATTGCCCGGATGAGTAAATATTGGGGGTAAGTTCTGACCTTGCGTGAGTCACATCAAAAGAAAATGAACCCCAATCAGAGAGGCTATAACCTGTGCCCAATGCAATAGAATGATAATTTTTTGAGAGAATTGTTCCACCATATACAGTGATATTATTGGAAACCCCGTAAGTGATCGTACCTTGCATAAAGTATGGTTCTTTACCACGGTGAGTGGGTGAACGGTATTTCCCAAATGTCAGAGAATGGCGCAGACTATTTTCTCGTAACATAACAGGCACAGCCGAAAAAGGTTGTACAGAACGGTGCTCTTTCCCGTCAGCTTCTTTGACAATAACCTCTAAATTACCACTGGAAGTTGTTGGATATAAGTCATTAATAATAAAAGGGCCGGGAGAAACATAGGTTTCGTAGATAATATAACCATTTTGCTTGATGGTTATTTGGGCATTACTTTGGGCAATTCCTCGTATTGTTGGTGCAAATCCTCTGAGACTATCAGGTAGCATATTGTCATCTGAAACTAATTGCATACCACGAAACTGAAACCCATCGAAAATGGGTGAAGGTGTATAACTGTCACCAAATATTAGTTGGCTTTTTAAGGAATGAATATCACGTTGCAGGTAAGTGCTCAGACTTTGCCACTTATTGTTTTGGCTACTGTAAGTGGAATAATTTCGTAAACGCCAGGCATTCCAGTTAGCACCACTTCTGAGGTTGAGAAAGTTATTGCTGGTTGATCCGGGCTGACCATCCAGCCAGTTAGTTGAGCCACTATAGCTATAATTAATTTGTAAAGAAGTTAATCCTTGTTGCCACAGATGAGAAGGAACATAATCTCTCGCCTTATTATGCAAAACTGCTTGGGGAATGCTGATATCCAACCGTTGCTTGTTGAAATCAAAAGAAGATGATGCAGCAGAAATATACTGACCAAGATCTGTAATCTCAGTTTCTGGTGGTAAAGCCGACAAAGATGGAAATAAATCAATATCTACGCCCATCTCTTTGAGTTGTCTAAGTTTAATCTTGGGTGATAACTTATTATTTACGATAACGAAGTCAACATTTCCAGTATCTATCTTTTCACGATTCAGATAAATATCAACCCAATAGCGGCCCGGAGGTTGTTGATCATCTTGCATGAAAATCGAGAGATCAATATCTTCCGGGTGACCAGAGAGGCTCTCCAGCGCATTGATATTGAAATATTCTTCGCTATAAACCTTATTGGAAACCAAAAGCCATATAGTTGCTAGTGCACATAAAAATACCTTAATTGGTTTAATAAATAACACCAAATTATCAGAAATATTATGTTGAAGATAATGACCGCTGTTATCCATAATCATTTTCTAATCTTGATAGGCTGTATGAAAGTTATGCTCAAAATGTATATTTTTCTTCTGGCGTTACCCCACCAAAATCGTTAATGGTTTTCCAGGAAACATGATTGATATTGTTAATAGGTATATCCCAGCTTAACTGACCAAAAGGAGCGATCATGCCAGCAGGCTTTATTTCATGGTTTTTTGAACTATTTCCAATACTTAAGTAAGAAAACGAAACATAGTATGGTGTCGGGTTTTCGGCTATCAGTTGACGGCCTTCAACTTTGAACTTCAGTGCCTTATAAGCAATACTTGCGTTGTCTGTTAAATCAGCAGGGCGATAAAATAGCTTAAATCTTGACTTTACTGTGATTTGTAACTGATTTTGTTCAGATTTTACTATTGCGGGAATAGATTTAACATTGAGCCAGAAAAGGGATTCTCTATCGTTGGGTAAATTATCTCCGGTTTTTACAATTCGTAATACAGTTTCATTTCCTGCTGTTAATTTAAAGAGTGGAGGAGTGATAATGAAAGGTACTTTAGTTTCATCATTTTCTCCCTGAACCCATGATTGAATAAGATAAGAAATATCTGTTTCTGGATTACTGATAGAAATTGATGCTTCTTTTCGATCGCTGTTATAAACAACACGAGTGCCACCAATAACGACGCCAGCAAAAGAAACATTAGTGCTGAATATGTAGATGATAATAAGAATCAGAATACGAAAGCATTTCAAAATAGATACTCCGGGTAATATTATTTTTTTATGGTTATATATTAATCCCACTATTACCACTCACTGGTTATAGTGAATGGCAATAGTGTTTTTATCAGGTATTCTTGCTATATATATTTTAGTTGTAAACGATAGTGAAATTAGCTATCGCATTACCAGTACCAGGAATAATCGTTTGTTTGGTTGCAACATATTTAGCAACGAAATTCATTTCAACATTTTGATTTTCAATCATTTTTTGCGAGGAAGTCTTTGCCATAGGAATTGGCGTATTGCTATTTTGTTCATAAATACCAACAGCAATCCCGTCAGCAGCTCCAGGCTTTGAATTGTCTAATGCTAAAAGTGTATTATTAATATTATCAAGTTGACCATCAAATTTAACACTCGCATATTGATTGGTTTTTGGGCAGTCAGTCAGCTTAATGCTGAAGTGTGTTGCGGCTGCCGTGCTATTGACCCCACTAAATGAATTTGTACTGATAGTTCCCATATTTACAGTTTGATTTTTAGAGGTTGAATCAATTTTACATGCATCGGCAATAATTTTTCCTGTAAATCTGATTTCTCCATCCTGAATATTACCATTTGCGGCATGTGCCAGAGACATAAATACAGATGAAACAAATAAGGATGAAATAATTAACTTGGTTTTCATTTTTAATATATCCCATCCCTGGTGTAGTAATACAACAGGGATATAGCTGATTAAATTAACATTAAAGCCGTACAATTATAATACAGCAAATGAGTAGTCTAAGTTGATACCTGAAAGATGGTAAAAAGTAATATTAATATTTTCTATCTGACAGATATTTCAAAGAATATAGTAGCGCTCAATGAGCAAAGATCAAAATAATAACTCAACAAAGCACAATATTTGGAGCTTTAATCTGATAACGTTCCATTAATAGCATTGTAATTCATAAAATAGAATGTTTTTTAATCGTAAATGAGTTTTTATTCTGTTTTATAAGATTAATTATTAATTAGAGAAAATCTGAGGAAATAAATATGTGTTTATTTTTGTGATTTTATATTTTTACTATATATTTCACTAAATATTATTTATTTGTGATGAATATCTCACGCATGGAGTTAATGCCAGATATTTAACATTAGTTGGATAATAAAACCAGCCTTTCCCAGAACACGGGTTAATGTAATTAACACAAATTAACTCATAGTCAATAATAACTGACATAGCATAATTTGTATAATGGATACTTAAAAAAATCCTGTAACAATAAAACAGAATAAATATTTATGTATAGCATGTTTTTTGATCTTAAAATTCCATATTAGTTACAACATACTTTTTAAAAATATAAAAAACACCCACCAAACACACAAAAAAACAAAAGCAAAATTCAACAGAATGTCATTCCAAAAAACGAAGAAGGGCTTGAAAGAAGTAAGAGGAATAGGAAAAAAGAGTTGGAGAGAAGCAAACTTCTCTCCATAATCTTAACAGGTAGGTAATTTAGACTAATAAATAGTTAATGAATACAAAAAATAGGCTCTAATGAATCAGTAACCATGTAGAAGGAATCGTTGTCAGTAATAAAATAGCAATCGCAGATTTTTCTAACGTATTTAAACCATTACATTCCTGGTTCTGCTTCCGTGCATATAGGAAAACCAATAATCCGGGAGCATACAATATAACAGAAAGCAGCAGATGCATTAAACCTGAAGCATAAAGTAACCATAAACCATAGGTACAAGCACCAATAGCGATGAACAATAAAACTCGATTACTACGCTCAAATGCTACTTTTACTAAAAATGCACCAACCAAAAAGTAAGGAACAAGTATCATTTCTGATGCAATAGAAAGCAATGTGTTGTAATTACTGCCACTTAACCAGATCAAGACCAATGCAAGCTGAATGGCTCCATTTGTGATCCACAACGAGGATGCAGGTGCTTTTTTATCATTCTGTTTACTGAATTCCTTTGGAAATGAACCATGCAGGGAAGCAATAAAAGGTACTTCTGCCGCCATTATTGTCCAGCTCAGATAAGCACCACAGACAGAGACGATTAAACCAGCAACAATAATAACTTCACCCGCTGAGCCAATTAACCCTACCATCAAATTTGCCATAGAAGGATTACGCATTGCAGCTAATTCAGGTCTAGTAGCTAATCCTAATGAGAGTAGGGTAACAAGTACGTAAACACCTAATGCTGAAACAACAGCCAGTATAGTTGCAATACCAATATCTTTACGTTTTTTGGCTCTGCCAGAAACCACGACTGCACCTTCAACACCAATGAACACCCATAAGGTTATCAGCATGGTATCTTTGACTTGCTGCCAAACGGGGATACCCATCTCAATGCCAGTGAAATCGAAAGTAAATACGTCTATCTTGAAAGCGATGACAGCCAGAACGATAAACATTCCTAGAGGTAACAACTTTGCCATTGTGGCCAATTGATTGACACCTGCCGCCGTTTGTACTCCTCTGAGCACAAGCCAGTGAACGAACCAAAGTAAAATCGATTCACCAATCAACGCTTGCCAGGTATTTCCATCACCAAAAATCACGGAATGTTCAGTATCAGTAAAAAAACTTAACGCAGCAAAGACGATCACCAGATAAGAAACATTAGCAATAATAGCGCAGAACCAATATCCCCATGCAGAACAAAAGCCAACTAATTCACCAAACCCTTCTTTAGCATAAGTAAAGATACCACCGTCCAGATCAGGGCGGAGGCGAGAGAGCAAGAGTAAAGACGTAGCTAAAAAGAGAATACCTATGCCTGTTATCCCCCAACCGAGCATTAATGCCGCTGGGCTACCTGCGTATGCCATATTTTGTGGCAAACTGAATACACCCGCTCCAACCATAGAACTGAATACGAGTGCTGTTAGAGACGTAAGGCCTAATTTCTTTTCCAAAGATACGTTCCTAAAAGTAAGATAAAATCAACACGATTAGCCAGAATACTTATCCTGAATATCGAACACATATTGGACATTTATTGCATCCATGCTACGGAATGCAGAAATATTCAGTAGTTAAAACTAAAAAACAGGGAGATTCTACGGAGTGAAGGGGTTGTATGCAATGGGTGACTATGCAAAAAAATATAAAAATTATGCATAAAAATATATTTTCCTTAAATAAATTACAAATGACTTTTCTGTTTTTCTCTAGGCTCTTAAGAAACAAGCAAGTGTTCATAATATAAACATTTTAATGATGCAGACTTGAATTTATCTTTGTGAATCAAATAATAAACAGTTATGAAAATTGTGTAAATGAAGGTTAAATAATGAATTTTATGGATATGACAAAAGCGATCTATAGAAGAAAAAAAGGCACGCATTATTAATGTGTGCCTCTTTCATAAATTGACTTGAGAAATAAATTGATTATTTGAATAAATCTGCGCTAATGGTAACGTTGCCGCCATTAGACTGCCATTCTCTCGTAATATGGTAGTATTTTGCCCCTTTTTCTGCTGCACGTTTAGCGACCTGATAAGATACTTCAGGTGCAGTTGTGTAATAGCCAGAGAAAGTGATGGAATCAAAAGGCACCATCTGAGCCGCAGATGCTTTATTCAATTCTTCAATTTTTGTTCCATTAGGCAAGGTTACAGTGTAACGTCCACCTTTTGATGACTGGGTCTCAAAAAAGCGACCGATAACATTACTGGTTGATGTTGACGAAGCAACACCCGGAATTTCAACTTTCTCAGCAGCTTCTCCACCTTGTGCTAAAGACTGGCGGCCCGCATCGGAATCGGCTGGGATCACTGCCTTATCAGATTGTACTTGACGTTTCGGTGCATCTTCTTTGTAAATGTAGGCTGTAACTACCTGGTTACCACCATTGTTCGGGGCAATATCACGAACGATAAAGAAAGAGGCAGCATTTTTCTTTTTAGCTGCTTTGGCAAGAGCCTCTTTTAGATCAGGATCAGTTGGAAAATAACCATTTACTGTTATCGTATCAAAAGGTTCCAGACTGACAGCTTCGGTTTTAGGTAATTCTTTGATCCCATGATAAATACGATAGTGAGTCGTTTTGTCTACTTTTTCTGCATCTTTATGATACAAATCAGCAATAACACGTAAATTACCACTTCCATTGAAATCATCTAGACTCTGAATATAGAAACTATCAGCACCTTTTTTATCAGCCTGACGGGAAACCGCATCGGCTGCTTCATAAATTGCATTAAAACGTCCGGTTACTGCGATTCGTTTAAATGGCTTAAGTTCAGCAGCTTGCTCTGGAGTCAATTCTTTTGCTGCATGTGCTGCGGTAATTGTTGTTAATGAGAACATCACAGTTGCGATGATCGTGGTCTTCAGCTTCATAAAAAATCCTTTCGCCTTGCGCATTAAAATATTTATAACGTGCTGAACATTGTTCTGTATTACATAGGTCGTAATGATTACATGTAATGATGCTATATATGCTCACGTTTACATATTAATTCATGGGATTTCACTTATCTATATGATAATAAATTATTATTTTTCCATTGTCACCCCTATAATATTCAATGTCATTCATAGGTCTTCATCTTCTTTCATGAAAAATGTGTACATGAACTACATTAAAGCTATGTTATTTTTTTGAGGGAAATAATATGGCAATCACCGATTCATGGCTCCGCTTTACCAATAACAACCTCCAAGAAAGAATGATCACTAAATCCGATAGAAACAGCTTGTCTGTTTGTGTAACACCTAAAGGAAAAATTATATTTCAATTTAGGTATCGTTGGAACGGAAAAGGAGATCAAATTGATATTGGTACATATTCAGCAACCAGCTTAAAAGATGCCCATGATTTAGTAATATCTTATCGTGGGGAATTAGAACAGTACCACAATCTTAAAGTAGTTAAGCGTGTTCGTAAAGAATCAGCGTTGAATGCGGTAACTGTTAAGGGGCTGATCTCCAGTATCCGCGAAACCCGCGTAAATGCTGCGATGATCGGGTTCGCTATTGATGACGCCATTCTGCGGTTGAAGAAGCATAATCCCACAACGAAGTGACAAAACGGTTATAGGAGAACAAATGTTCACACCAATCGCAGAATCTTTGATTATCCGCCCTGCGTCTGAGCAAGGCATATATTTGTGGACGATGGATAAAGAGCAGGATAGGCAGTAATAGAGAAGCCGAACGGATGGTAAGTTTTTCGGTAGTTTTATTAAATTAAGTAAAGGTGCTGAATATTTTAGCACCCTTGTATTGTAATAGTGTGAATTATAAACTAAATATGTCATTCCTAATTAACAAGCGGGAACTGGTCCCCAAAGTGGCACTGCACTAACTATAGGAAGCACCGGAGAATATAAATCAACCCCGCATTTGCTACGCGCATCCATAGCTATAATTATGGCAAGTTCAGCCGCAAGATATGCAATAAGTGCTGTAGAATATGGGGCGGCTAATTTCGCCCAAGTAGGAAACTGATTTACTAAAAATACATTAAGGCTATTTGCAGTAGCTGGTGCCGATATAATGCCTGCAAAAGATTTAATCGTGTTATGTGGTAAATGTATCACATGAAGAGGGTTGTCTATGATTTCCTCTCTGTATGTCACTCCAGTGAAATCTGGAGCTATTTCTTTTTTCATAATTTGAAATTCCTTTGTCTATTATAGCGATTTTTTATTTATAGCCCATGATCATAGCTCATGATGGTTGTTATCCAAAAATAACATTCATCATCAATCTGTTCTTTTGCGGCTTCTATAGTACTAATTCCATCGCGATAAATACGACTCAAATAATAGCCGTTGTCAGCCCGCAACGTTATTTTGTTTTCAGAGATATAACCCACGGTAAATATTGAAAGTTCATCTATTTTTCTTTTAGCTGCTTCAATGGGGTTTAATTCTCCACGATTTATTCTACTAAGGTACATTTTATTATCGGCCAGAAGTACAACTCGGTTAGATCCTGATGACTTAATAGTGAATCTTGAAGGGAGGTCTATGGCATCTTTTGACGCTTCTATTGGGTTTCTATTACCGCGATCTATTCTGCTTAAATATTTTCCGTTTGTACTTTGCAGTGCGATTTGAATTATTTGTTCTGACATGATTTATCCTCATTATTAGTGATTGTTATAATTGAATTTTAATAAACACTTTATTTTATGGGTGATTATATATCTAAATGTCATTTATTGTGAATTATAAAAAACATCAATCCATACACCAATAAATATATATAAATCAAACTATTATTAAATTTATAATTATTTTATGAAATAGAATAAGTAAGGAATGGTAATTCAAATGAAAAAACTATATTCCAAATATGATAGATAGTATTTACAACACGATACAGTAGGATATCAAACTACCTCATTCACCTGTGGATTTTTGAATTACGTTTATCAGAGTAGTTTATTTATACTTAAAGCGGATAGGTGAATAACCTACATGATATAGCAGTTATCATTTCAGTACTCCATTAATGATGAAGTAATAAGAATTCTTATTTTGAATGATTTCATCAAAAAAAGGGGAGAATATGAAAATATTATCTAACGCCATTTTCGTCATGTTATCTTGTTTATTGACATTCCTTGCTTTCGCAGTTGAAGAAAACACGGATACAGAAAAACAACAGATTCTTTCTGCTGACTATAATATGGAATTTAAAAATCACTCTTCTTCTGTAAATGAGCTCGTGATAGTCAAACGAAGCACCGACTGTATGTATGATAGTGGTGCAGATCAGGTAAAGATTAAGCCCGGTAACCAGCAAGGTATTCATTTACAAGACAATGATAATTTATTTAGTGCTTGCACACTTAGGCCTAAATGGGTTGAGTGGTCGGTGTCTAGTGGCTCTATGAGTTGTGCTTTGAGATTTGAACGCGGGTACGATATAGGTAATTTAGATTGGTATACGGTAATCAAAGGGTGTCCGAATATAGTCAAGAGCGCTACTTGTGGAAATACCGACTGCAATCAGAATAAAGTTTACGGAAGTTCATCGTATATGGATATAAGTGTGGAATTCCTTGTTTGGTGAGTTGGGCTTTAAAACCCCAATTATACAAAAGGGCAGAAATCTGCCCTATAGTGACTATCCTCTCTTCTTATCCTCGCCTTTTGGAATCAATCTCAATTTTCCCTATCTAACGGGTATAAGATCAATGACTACATGCCGTATTGCGTGTTTTTTGTTTGTACATGAATGTGTACATAATTTTATTTTTTTCCATGAAATTTATCATGTAACAAATTGTTTTTATATGATTTGCTATTCATTGGTGTTATTACATGATTGTCGCGAATGTATTCTATTTAAATAACTGCCTATCTGTTTTTGGTACATGACGCCAAGAATTTTAATAAAAATAGTAACTTATATGAAAACAATCATCGATTACATTGAAGGTTATTTTATTTTCAGAAATATTGTCTTTTAGAATCCATATGTTACCTTAATGGTATTATTTTATTTGTATCATTTGATATTTTTGTTGATAAATCTCATTGATAGGTTTTACTGATAGTAGTAATAAAAACAATCTAATCGTTAAATTGGCTTCAACAGGTAATAATCAGCAATATTTTATCCTTAGAGAAGGAAACATTATGCATATTGGTGTACCAAAAGAGCAATTTCCCAATGAAGCTCGCGTTGCTGCCACACCATCAACAGTGGAGCAATTACGGAAGTTAGGATTTGATGTATCAGTTGAAACAGGAGCAGGGGCTCTTGCCAGTTTTGATGATATTGCTTATCAAAAAGCCGGAGCTGATATCGCAGAACATCATGAAGTTTGGCAATCAGATATTATTTTTAAAATAAATGCTCCGGAAGATAAAGAAATTGGATTAATGAAGGAAGGCGCAACATTAATCAGTTTTATCTGGCCCGCACAACATCCTGAATTAATGGAAAAACTAGCAAAACGCAAAATCACTGTTCTGGCAATGGATGCCGTCCCACGGATCTCCCGCGCCCAATCATTAGATGCCCTGAGTTCAATGGCAAATATTGCTGGTTATCGGGCCATTGTTGAAGCCGCTCATGAATTTGGCCGTTTCTTTACTGGTCAGATTACTGCTGCCGGTAAAGTACCACCTGCTAAGGTTATGATTATTGGTGCTGGTGTTGCTGGTCTTGCTGCTATCGGAGCGGCAGGTAGTCTCGGTGCGATTGTCCGTGCTTTTGATACTCGTCCGGAAGTTAAGGAACAGGTTCAAAGTATGGGCGCTGAATTTTTGGAATTAAATTTCAAAGAGGAAGCGGGAAGTGGGGATGGTTATGCAAAAGTGATGTCAGAAGCCTTTATCAAGGCTGAAATGGAACTATTCGCCGCTCAGGCAAAAGAAGTTGACATTATTGTTACTACAGCATTGATTCCGGGTAAACCTGCACCAAAACTGATTACCAGAGAAATGGTAGAGTCGATGAAACGGGGGAGTGTGATTGTCGATCTGGCTGCACAAAATGGAGGAAACTGTGAACTTACAGAAGCCGATAAACTTGTTGTGACAGATAATGGCGTCAAGATCATTGGTTATACTGATTTACCTAGCCGTTTACCTACCCAATCATCACAATTATACGGCACCAACTTAGTTAACCTGATGAAATTACTGTGTAAAGAGAAAAATGGTGAAATTGCCATTGATTTCGATGATATTGTTATTCGTGGTGTCACTGTCATTAAAGAAGGAGAGTTTACCTGGCCTGCGCCACCAATTCAGGTCTCAGCTCAACCTTCCAAACCTGATGTTACCAAGAAAGCAACTAAATCGACGGAAACGCCTAAATCTCCGTGGTTGAAATATGGGTTACTGGCATTGGCCATTATCCTTTTTGGTTGGTTAGCAAATGTTGCTCCGAAAGAGTTTCTGTCCCACTTTACCGTATTCGCTCTGTCTTGCGTGGTTGGATATTACGTTGTCTGGAATGTCAGCCATTCATTACATACTCCATTGATGTCTGTCACTAATGCCATTTCCGGGATTATTGTGGTCGGTGCGGTATTACAAATAGGCGAAGGTGGATGGGTAAGTTTCTTCTCTTTCATTGCAGTGTTGATTGCCAGCATCAATATTTTTGGCGGGTTCACTGTTACACAACGTATGCTAAAAATGTTTCGTAAAGGATAAGGGGTAACTTATGTCGAATGGAGTAGTCACTGCGGCATACATTGTTGCCGCTATCTTATTCATTTTCAGTCTTGCAGGGCTTTCTCGCCATGAAAGTTCCAAGCGAGGTAATCTCTTTGGCATAACCGGGATGGCAATTGCTCTGATTGCGACCATCTTAGGGCCGGATACAGGTAACGTTGGCTGGATTATTCTGGCAATGATTATTGGGGCAGTCATTGGAACTCGTCTTGCTAAAAAAGTAGAGATGACTGAAATGCCGGAATTAGTCGCCATTTTGCATAGTTTTGTTGGTTTGGCTGCTGTTCTGGTTGGGTTTAATAGCTTTATGGCTCACGATATTTTTTCTGATGCCATTATGGAACATATTCATCTGACAGAAGTTTTCCTTGGGATCTTCATTGGGGCTGTGACCTTCACAGGTTCGGTTGTGGCATTTGGTAAATTACGCGGAAAAATTTCATCTAAGCCATTAATGTTACCACATCGCCATAAACTTAATCTGGCTGCTTTGGTTGTCTCTTTTGTGTTGATGATTAGCTTTATCAAAACAGAAAGCGTCGGTTTCCAGGTTTTCACCATGCTCATCATGACGGTAATCGCATTAGCTTTTGGTTGGCATTTGGTGGCATCCATCGGTGGGGCAGACATGCCGGTTGTTATTTCCATGTTGAACTCATATTCAGGCTGGGCGGCCGCTGCGGCAGGTTTCATGCTGAGTAATGACTTACTGATTGTAACGGGTGCTTTAGTGGGGTCTTCTGGTGCGATCCTCTCTTATATTATGTGCAAGGCGATGAACCGTTCCTTTATTAGTGTTATTGCCGGTGGTTTCGGTAGTGACGGTGTCTCAGCGGATGATGATCAGGAAATGGGAGAATATCGTGAAGCAACCGCAGAAGATGTTGCTGAACTATTGAAGAATTCTACTTCAGTTATTATTACTCCGGGTTATGGAATGGCTGTTGCTCAGGCACAATATCCGGTACATGATATTACAGCAAAATTGCGAGAAAGAGGAATCAACGTACGTTTTGGTATCCATCCAGTGGCAGGGCGCTTGCCTGGTCATATGAATGTATTACTGGCTGAGGCTAAAGTACCTTACGATATTGTCTTAGAAATGGAAGAAATTAATGATGACTTTTCTGAAACAGATACAGTTTTGGTTATTGGTGCCAATGACACAGTAAACCCTGCGGCACAGGAAGATCCAAACAGCCCGATTGCTGGAATGCCTGTATTGGAAGTTTGGAAAGCGCAAAATGTGATTGTTTTTAAACGATCTATGAATACCGGCTATGCAGGCGTGCAAAACCCATTATTCTTTAAAGAGAATACACAAATGCTATTTGGTGATGCCAAAGCAAGTGTTGAGGCAATTTTACGTACACTATGATTGAATATATTTAATCGAGTTAAATTTGAGAGCTTCGTATAAAAATCGAAGCTCTTTTTTTTGAAAATATCAGTTTTACATCTGATTGTTTAATTAAATTCAAATTTATGTAGATTAAATAGATATCACAATTAAAACCCGGTTGTTACTGAGATTTACAGATGTTTACCTCTGAATATTATTAGTTTTGATGTGAGTTTTATATTATGCAACCATTAAAAAATCTTTATGTTTTTTCATTGTTTTGATAACTAAATCAAACAATGTCGTTAAGGATTTTCGATAATTATATGCTAGCATGGATATTAATTTTTTCATTTTACCATTTTAAACATCATGAAGAATTATTTGAATAATGTTAAAATTAAATTCCCTTCTTACCTGTCTGACTCAATATTTCAAAAAATATCTATTGCACGATATATGTTAAAACATCAAATTTTAACTATATAAAAATATATCTTACCCATTTCAAAAAATGATGAAGAAAATTATTAATAGATCTTTTTTAGAAAGATGACTAAAACGTGCCTGAAAATTATTTTTATGTAAAAGGTATTATATATGAAAAATGCAGTGAAAATTGTGAATGAGGCTTTAAACCAGGGGGTTATTCTATTTTTTGCTGATAACCGTTTACAATACGAAACTAGCCTCGATACTATTCCAGCCGCATTGCTCAGTAAATGGAAACAACATAAACAAGAGTTGATCAACTTTCTGAGCCAGAGCTCAGCAACATTTGTGGTTTATCGACCAACTGACCGAACGTAGTCCCCAATATATATTTTCCAGAATACATAGTTACAAGACTTTATATTCCACTGGACTGAATGCCACGCACATTAAATAACAAAATGGACAAAAAAATTACCTATTCCGAATGAAAATAATTTCCGTCAACAGATTATGTCGCGCCAAAAAATGAAATGGAGAAAAAAATCGGTCAATTACGGCAAGAAATGCTAGACGTCAGTCAGGTCGGTATTCATGACATCTTTTTTGTACAAGGTGTAACCCGCCTTATTAACTCAAACAGTTCCAAACTGAATAAGAAACAACGCAAAAACTATCGGAAGGTCATATATGAAAAATGCAGCACAGATTATTAATGAAGCATTAAATCAAGGGATTACTTTGTTTGTTAGTGATAACAAGCTGAAATATGAAACTAGCCGCGACAGTATTCCACCGGAACTATTTAATGAATGGAAACAACATAAACAAGAATTAATTGATTTTCTGATACATCTTGAATCAGAAGAAGAAGTGAATACACATCGGCTACAGGATATTCCACGTTATAAACGTGCAGATCATTATCCACTGTCATTTGCCCAACAGCGTTTATGGCTGATTGATCAACTGACCGAAGGCAGCCCTCAGTATAACTGTTCAGGTGACTTTAGATTACGTGAGCCGGTTAACCTTAAAGTGTTTGAAGCTGCTGTAGGAGCATTGCTTGAACGTCATGAGTCGTTACGCACCTATTTCAAGATTATTGATAATGAACCCCGACAGATTATTGCTACCTCTTATGACTTACCTGTTAAGTACCATGATTTATCTGCACTTTCAGAATCAGAGAAAGAACGTCAGATTAAACAATTTAGCGAAAAAGAGTGGAAACAAGTTGTTAATCTCAGTACTGACTTAATGCTACGTATTCAATTGCTGAAACTAGCAGAAGATGACTATCTCATTTTCTATACGATTCATCATATCGCCTGTGATGGCTGGTCAATGGCGATATTTTTCAGTGAATTTCTTACATTATACCGGGCTTATTACCGGGGAGAAAGTAATCCTCTGCCACCATTAAAAGTCCAATATACTGATTATGCCCAGTGGCAACGGGAGTGGTTGCAGGGCGATATTCTGGAGAAACAGTTAGATTACTGGCAAAATCAGCTAGCAGGTGCTTCTCCAATTCACCATTTACCACTGGATAAACCGCGTCCAAAACAACAGAATTTTGAAGGCTTTTTACATCCTCAACGTATTTCAAAGACTCTGACACAAGAAATAAGAGCATTATGTGCCAAGAATAAAGTGACATTATTTATGTTTCTGGAAACAGCTTTTGCTGTGCTGATAAGCCGTTACAGTAATGAAAAGGATATTCTGGTCGGGATGCCGGTTGCAGGAAGAAGACACCGTGATATTGAGTCTCTGATTGGTTTTTTTGTTAACTCTATGGTTATCAGAACCGATTTATCCGGGCAGCTCACATTCAGTGAACTATTGAAACAAAACAGTCGTACCATTCTGGATGCTTATGCACATCAGGATCTGCCCTTTGAGATGTTGGTAGAAAAACTCAGCCCAGAAAGACAAGTAAACTATAATCCTATCTTCCAGATCATGTTTGCAGTCCAGAATAACCAACGAAACACATTGCTGGAACAGGATAATATCATTGAAACTGAAAAACATTCACTGCTGACGACCCGATTTGATTTGGAAGTCCATATATATGAAGAAAAATATGAAGGTGAACTATTCATTCAGTGGATTGCTGATACAAGCCTATTCAATATTGCTACCATTGACAGACTACTGGCCAATTACGAAACCCTGCTGACTAACATTGTTAATGTGATGAAGCATCATGCTGGCATCAACGAGCCATCTGTCCATGATATTCCATTATTAGCAGATCCCGAACGAAATACCTTACTGCATGAATGGAGTGGGCCACAAGTTTCTTACCAGACCGGGAAATGTTTCCATGAACTCTTCGAAGATCAGGTATTACAATATCCTGAAAAAAATGCACTTATCTTTAATAATAACGCCCTAAGCTATCAATCATTAAATGAACAAGCTAACCAATTAGCGCACTATCTGCTTGAGCAGGGCATCAAACCGGATACGTTGGTTGCACTTTGTATGCCACGTTCATTGCAAGCGGTTGTGGCGCTGTTGGGTATTCTTAAAGCAGGCGGGGCTTATGTACCATTAGACCCCAATTATCCGCAGGCCCGCCTCCAATACATGCTGGAACATAGCGAAGTAGAGTTTATCCTGACTGAAACTCACCTGATGGAAAAACTCCCAATCAGCCAGCAAAAAGTCATCTGTTTGGATACCGAGGCAATACAGTCACATCTGCAACACATGCCAGTGGATAATATTACCGAACGTCCATTCCCACTCACGGAAAATCATCTGGCTTATGTGATCTATACTTCTGGCTCTACCGGCAAACCGAAAGGGGTGATGGTGGAACATAAGGGATGGGTCAATCTGGCATTCTCACAGGCAGAGTTATTTGGGGTTGACTCACATTGCCGGGGATTACAGTTTGCCTCCTGGAGTTTTGATGCCATGACCTTAGAGATGTCCATGACATTAGCTTATGGTGCAACACTGTATTTGATCTCAGAAACTCAGCGGCGTTCCCCTGAATTGTTGGATGAAGTCGTTGAAAAACATCAGATAACCCATGCTGTACTACCCCCAGCACTGCTTCCTCATCTGAATTTTAACAAATGGCGTTCTGTCTCAACGTTGCTTTCAGCGGGTGAAGCCGTACCACCACAGGTAGCTGTTCATTGGTCACAGAATAGAAAACTGTTTAACGTATATGGCCCGACAGAATGTACAGCCATTGTTACCACAGCCTTATTAACCGATGAGAAGATCACAATTGGAAAACCTTTGCCTAACGTTGTGATGCGTATTCTTGATCCGGAAGGTAACTTGGCTCCGATAGGTGTTATCGGGGAACTGTATATCGGTGGTGTTCAGTTAGCACGTGGTTACCGAAATTCGCCGGAAATCACGGCAAAGCAATTTATTCGTGATCCATTCAGTCCACACTCAACGGATGGCCGGGAAAACAGGCTTTATCGAACTGGCGATTTAGTGCGCTGGACACCTGATGGTCAGTTGGAATTTGTCGGCCGTGTTGACTCTCAGGTTAAGATCCGTAGTCATCGCATAGAGTTGGGTGAAATCGAAACAGTTTTGTCCGGCCACGATGCTTTAAGTAGTGCAGTTGTTATCGCTTATGGTCAAGATGAAGATAAAAAGCTCATTGCGTATGTCTGCCCAAGTACGGAATGGTTAGGTGAAAAAGCGACTGAATTTAACGCGGGTAGCCTTGAGAACTGGACAGAAATTTTTGATGAGCAGTACCGTCAACCCATAACGGATAATACTCTGCAAGAAAATATCAGTGATTCAGTCGAATCAACCAGTGACTTCAGTGGCTGGATGAACAGTTACACTAAACAGCCGATTGCTCTTGATCAAATGGAAGAGTGGTTAGCAGGAATCATGCAGCGGATTAACGCCCTGCATCCTCACCGTTTACTGGAAATTGGTTGTGGTAGCGGATTATTGTTGTATCGCTATGCTGAACAGTGTGAATCAGTGGTGGCGACTGATATTTCGGCTGAGGTTCTGAACCGACACCAACATATTCTGCAACAACGTGGCTGGTCACATGTACAACTAAGAAGAGGAGATGCGCTCAACTTAGGCACATTACATGCTGGCGAATTTGATACTGTCGTGATTAACTCCGTTGTTCAATATTTCCCCAATGTTCAATATCTGGAGAAAGTGCTTGAACAGCTAATGCCGGCTGTGACCGCAGGCGGAAAAATTCTGTTGGGAGATATTCGCAACTTAGATCTATTAATCGCCCATGCTACAGCAATAGAGCAAAGTCATCTTAACGGGCAGCGTATTCAGGTAGGAGTACTGGCGAACCGTATTCAGCGGCGTTTACAAAAAGAACCTGAATTTTTACTCAGCCCAACTTATTTTGCCCAATTACCGGCACGTTACCCTGAAATTAGCCGGGTTGACATTCTGGTTAAACGTGGCATCGGTGATAATGAAATGCTGCGTTATCGTTATGATGTCATATTACATAAAAGAGATGAAAACACCGAGTTTTGTCATGAAATACCGCTAACTTGGCACAATTTTGACTCTTTTGAAAGTCTGCGTCATTTATTACAAAAAGGCACAGAAGATACATTTGGTGTTTCAGGCATTTCCAATGCCAAAGTTAAAGATGATCTTACTTTAGCAGAAAGGTTACGTCACTGGTCAGCCAATCAGATGATAACACCACCAGAAAATGCCGGCAGTTTCTCCCCACAGGTATTAAAACAGGTTCAGGAATTTGAATCCTTACTGCAATATGCTGAACAATGTGGTTATCAATGCGGTGTTACGTGGTCACAACAGCAACCTGATTTACTGGATGTCATTTTCAGCCGCGGAGCCTTGCCACCAGTACAGGCACGTACTGGCTACAATCAAACCCATTTGGCGAACTATCCGCAAATTTCCGCCATTAGCGGAGAGCTTTCAGAATTACTTGAATCTGCACTGAAACAGCAACTACCAGAATATATGGTTCCTGGCCTTTATATTCCTCTGGAACGTATGCCACTCACTTTAAATAATAAGGTAGATAAAAAAGCGCTACCGATCCCAAATGAAGACGATCTACGCCGACAAAACTATGTAGCACCAAGAAATGAAATAGAAATTAAGATCAGTCAGTTATGGAAGCGATTATTGAATGTTAGTCAAGTCGGTATCCATGACAATTTCTTTACACTGGGTGGTCACTCACTTCAGGCAACCCGCCTTATTAGTTCAATACGCAATGACTTAAAAGTAGAAGTACCGTTGAGAAGTGTTTTTGAACATCCGACACTTGAGCAGTTATCGCAAATTGTCACTATTCATCTTATCAAAGAAAAAAGAAAACATTTCCAGGCTGAGCAAGAAACAGCACAAGAACTATTGAAAGGTGATATATGAAAAATGCAGTGCGAATTGTCAATGAGGCTTTAGATCAGGGAATTACCCTGTTTGTTATTGATAACAAATTGAAATATAAAACCAGCAGCGACAGTATTCCACCAGAGTTGCTCAGTGAATGGAAACAACATAAACAGGCGCTAATTGATTTTCTGAACCAGCTCGATTCAGAAGAGCAAACTCAAACGCATCACTTTTTGCAAGATATTCCGCGTGATGGTAACGCGGAACATTATCCGCTTTCATTTGCTCAACAACGTTTATGGTTTATTGATCAACTGGATGGAGGCAGCCCTCAGTATAACTGTATGGGAAACTTCAGGTTGTGGGAATCCATTAACATACAGGCGTTTGAGGCAGCCGTTAAGACATTACTTGAACGCCATGAAGTGTTGCGTACCCATTTTCAAATCATCAATAACGAACCGCGGCAATTTATTGCCACTGATTACGATTTACCGATTACACACCATGACTTATCTGCGTTGTCTGAAACCGAAAAAAATAATCAAGTAAAACAACTGGGTAAAGAAGAAGAGAGTTTGATTTTTAACCTTCGCACAGATCTGATGCTGCGTATGCGGTTAATAAAATTGGCAGAAACTGATTATCTCATTATTTATACGTTTCATCATATCGCCTGTGATGGCTGGTCGGTCACAATATTTCTCCGTGAATTTTTCACACTATATAAAGCTTATTGTCTGGGTAAGGAAAATCCGTTACCGCCGCTGAAAATTCAGTATGCCGATTATGCCCAATGGCAACAGAGCTGGTTACAAGGTGATGTGCTGAAAAAGCAACTGACATACTGGCAGAATCAGTTAGCGGGTATTTCACCCGTCCATCGTGTGCCACTGGATAATCCACGTCCGGAGAAACAAAATATCGAGGGATGTTTTCATACACAACGCATTTCCTCGCGTCTGACTCAAGCAATCAGAGGACTATGTGCTAAGCATAATGTCACTTTATTCATGTTCTTGGAAACGGCTTTTGCCGTATTACTTAGCCGTTATAGTAATGAAAAAGATATCGTGATTGGAACGGGGTTGGCAGGGAGAAGACACCATGATATTGAACCGTTGATCGGTTTTTTCGTCAATTCACTGGTTATCCGAACAGATTTATCTGGTCAGCCGACATTCAGTGAATTATTAAAACAAAACAGTCGAACCATTCTGGATGCCTATGAGCATCAAGATCTGCCATTTGAACTGGTGGTAGAAACGCTCAATCCAGAACGCAACGTAAATTATAATCCGATATTTCAGATCATGTTTGCAGTACAGAACAACCAACAGGATACAACGCTGAAACAGGATAATATAACTGATTTTGGCGATAATGTACTTAAAACGACTCGATTTGATTTAGAAGTCCATGTTTATGAAGAAGAACAGACAAGCGAATTATTTATAGTATGGATCTCCAACGCGAGTCTGCTCAACAATAGCACCGTTGAGAGATTCATCGCCAATTACGAAACCTTGCTTTCTGGCATTGTTGAGGTGATGACAGATGATTCAGTCAATAAAGAACCCTCTGTCCATGAACTCCCATTATTGGCAGAAGCTGAAAAACAGACTTTATTGCATGAATTACATGGGCCACAGACCCATTACCCGCCAGGGCGTTGCTTCCATGAACTGTTTGAAGAACAGGTAGTACTGAATCCTGAAAAAACCGCACTGGTTTTTGGTGAGGAGGCATTAAGTTATCAGGCCGTTAATGCTCAGGCCAATCAGTTGGCACATTACCTGATTGAACAAGGTATCCAGCCAGATATTCTGGTTGCTATTTGCCTGCCCCGCTCATTACAAACGGTGATCGCACTGCTGGGTATTCTCAAAGCCGGCGGAGCTTATGTGCCGTTAGATGCCAGTTACCCGCAAGCTCGCCTGCAATATATGCTGGAGCACAGTGGGGCGGAGTTTATCCTGACCGAAACAGCGCTGGTTGATAAATTGCCCATCAGCCAGCAACGCGTTATCTGTCTGGATACCGACACGGTACAATCGCATATGCAAAACCAGCCCACCGGTAATATTGTTCATCGTCCGGTGCCTCTGACAGAAAATCATCTGGCCTATGTCATTTATACTTCGGGTTCTACCGGCCGGCCAAAAGGCGCAATGCTGGAGCATAAGGGTTGGGTGAACCTGGCACAGGCGCAAGCCGGGTTATTTGGTGCGAAGGCTGATATTCGCGGGTTGCAATTTGCTTCCTGGAGCTTCGACGCCGCTGTGTTGGAAATGGCAATGACTCTGGCTTATGGTGCCACGCTGTATTTGATTTCAGAAACACACCGCCGTTCGCCTGAATGGCTGGACAAGATGGTTGAAAAACACCATATAACCCATGCCGTACTCCCGCCGGCGCTGTTGCCTCATCTGGATTTCAACAAATGGCACACCGTTTCAACCTTGTTGTTAGCAGGGGAAACGGTGGCGCCGCACATCGCTGCACAGTGGTCACAGGGCAGAAAGCTGTTTAACGTTTATGGCCCGACAGAGTGTACGTCGATTGTGACTACCACCTTATTAACAGCCGATAAGCGAGTGACGATTGGGAAACCATTGCCAAATACCGTGATGCGTATCCTGAATTCTGACGGTAATCTGGTGCCTTTTGGCGCTATCGGGGAACTGCATATCGGTGGCATTCAACTGGCACGGGGTTACCGTAATGCACCGGACATCACGGAAAAACAGTTTATTCGTGATCCTTTCAGCACCAATCCGGCAGACCGACTTTACCGTACGGGGGATTTAGTGCGCTGGACGCCGGAAGGTGAACTGGAATTTATTGGTCGGCTGGATTCGCAGGTCAAAATCAGAGGTTACAGGATAGAGTTGGGAGAAATTGAGGCTGTTTTAGCAGCAAATGATATTGTGAGTCATGCGGTGGTAAGCATGTATAGTCAAGATAGCGAAAATCAAAAACTCATTGCTTATATCAGTCCCACAACGGCGTGGTTAGACGAAAAAATGACTGCATTTAATGAGAGCTATATTGAAAACTGGAAAAATGTCTTTGATGGACAATATACATCGGAAAATACCAATCATGACAATAACGGAATAGTCGATTCAGACAGTGATTTCAGTGGCTGGATGAACAGTTATACTGGTCAGCCTATTACGCTGGACCAAATAGAAGAGAGGTGGGCTGGCACTATACAGCGAATTGAATCTTTGCGTCCCCGTCGATTACTGGAAATCGGCTGTGGGACAGGTGATTTGTTGTACCATTATGCGGCTCAGTGTGAATCGGTATTGGCCACTGATATTTCAGCGGAAGTATTGGCTCGTCACCAGAGGATTTTGCAACAGCGTGGCTGGTCGCACGTAGAACTGAAAAGGGGGGACGCACTGCATTTGGGCACAATCGCGCCTGACCAGTTCGATACCGTTGTGATTAACTCCGTTGTACAATCCTTCCCCAATGTTCAATATCTGGAAAAAGTGCTTGCTCAGTTACTGTCACTCATTGAAGCAGGCGGAAAAGTCCTGTTGGGCGATATTCGTAACTTAGATCTGTTAACTGCGCATGTAACGGCCATTGAGCAAGGCCATCTGAACGGGCAACGCATTGAAGTCAGTACATTGGCAAATCGTATTCAGCGGCGATTACAACAAGAATCCGAATTGCTGCTTAGCCCAACCTATTTTACCCAGTTACCAACACGTTATCCTGAAATTAGCCGGGTTGACATTCTGGTTAAACGTGGCATCGGTGACAATGAAATACTGCGCTATCGGTATGATGTCATTCTGCATAAGAGAAACGAACAGATAACATCTTGTGATGATTTATCTTGCAATTGGTACAATTTCTCCACTCTGGAAAATCTGCGTGATTTCTTACAGGCAGGGATAGACCAAACATTCGGTATTTCAGGAATACCTAATGCCCGCATCAAAGATGATTTTGACTTAGCGGAAGGGCTACGCCATTGGCCAGCCAATCAGATGATATCGCCGTCAGAATATGCAGGCGGTTTTTCTCCGCAAGCAACAGAGCAAGTTCAGGCATTGGAGTCTTTGCTTCATTATGCCGAACAGTGTGGTTATCAGTGTGGCGTGACATGGTCACAACAACGATCTGACTTGTTGGATGTTATTTTCAGCCGGGGTGAATTGCCACCTGTTCAGGCTCGAACTCATTATAGTCAGACCCATTTGGCGAACTATCCGCAGATCTCCGCGATGAGGAGTGAACTTTCAGAACTGCTCGAATCCGCTTTGAAAAAACAACTGCCAGAATATATGGTGCCCAATCTCTATATTCCGCTGGAGCGTATGCCACTCACATTAAACAACAAAGTGGATAAAAAAGCGCTACCTATTCCAGATGAGAGTGACTTACTTCGTCAGACTTATATCGCACCGAGAGATGAAATTGAGGAAAAACTCTGTCAGTTATGGCAAGAGCATCTAAAAATCAATCAAATTGGTATTTATGATCATTTCTTCTCGCTCGGTGGGCATTCACTCCTGGCCGTTAAAATAACTGCTTCCATAAGAAATACTTTAAACAATAATTTTAGTATGCAGCAGCTATTTGCAAATCCAACCATTGCACAAATTGCAAGAGTGATTCGTAACAGTCATAAGCACGAAATATCTACACCGAAGACAACACACAATATATCTGATGGAAAAATACCTATTTCTTATAGTCAGAAAATATTTTGGTATTTTATTCGAGAAAAGTTATTGGAGGACAGTTTCCACGTACCAGTTGCTTTGCTGATGGAGGGAGAACTGAATCATAGTGCGTTGGAAAAAAGTTTAAATACCATCTTAGAGCGGCATGAAAGTTTACGTTTTAAGTTTTATGAAGAGAATGAACAGATTTTTATGCAGCCTGATAACAGTATGAAAATCAACCTGCAAGTTATCGAAACGTTACCAAAAGAAATAGAGAAAGAACACATTATTATTGAAATTAACAAACTCTGGGAAGAAAAATTAAGAACACCTTTTGATGTTTACAATGGCCCATTAATCAGAACATTCTTCTTTCCTGTTTCGGAAAAAATGACGGTATTATTTATTGATATGCACCACATTATTTCTGATGGATGGTCTATCAATGTCATAATGAATGAATTTAAACAGTTATATACGGCTTATTCTCAGGGGCAAGAAAATCCGTTACCACCAGTTGCCATGCAATATTCTGATTATGTTTATGACTTGCAAGAAACTCATACAACTGAGGCAGTTAAAAAACAGATTAAATTTTGGCAACAACAATTTTCCGATGTTAGTACAGAACGTAATTTCCCAGTTTCTTTTAGAAATCATCTAGCATCAAAATATCGGTCTCATGCCCGTCATATCAAGATACCTGATTCACTCGATAATGTCGTTTCGCAATATTGTGAAACTCATAAGATCACGCCTTATATGTTATTTATGGCTTTATTCCACACTTGTCTTTTTATGTACTCCGGTGAGTCACAACATATTGTTACCTCACCAAAAGCTGATCGTACTCGCCTGGAAAGCCATCAAACAGTCGGGTTATTCTTAAGTGACTTAATAGTAAAATCGACCATTAGTAAGGAGATGAGCCTGCAAGAAATCATTAAGCAGGTTAGTCAGTCTATTCATCGCACCATAGAAAATTCAAATATCCACATGTCTGTTGTGATTGAAGCGGTGGGAGAAAAGGCGATAGATAATATATTTAATGTTTTGTTTAACTATTTGGATGCGCAAAATCTCTATGATTTTATTGATATATCTAAGAATGGAAAATTATCACTGCCAAAGCTTGATGTGGAATTGATAGATGCCCAGGTGGTTCCTTTTGAATCACTTGGGATGAATTTCATATACATGCCACAAAAGATCGAGTGTACACTTAATTACAATCCAGAACTGTATACAGAGGAAGTTATTGATAATCTGGCTGAATATTATGAACGACTACTGAATGTCATCGTATCCGGTCAAGAAAAAGAGAGCATCAGTCAATTTTGTGACTAAATTTTTATGAAAAATTAACAAATTAGCCTCATGGATGAGGCCAATATCAAGTTCGGCGGCCAAAGTTGCCTCAGTCAATTGTTAACGTTACTCTATGCAATTATGACGCATATGTAAAAAACGTTTCCCTCGGTTACTTTACTTTCTCTTGATTGATAAATCCTATCAATATATTGATAATTGATCGTCAATACCGATCAAATTATTGATCTTTTTTAATTCTTAAGGTAAATTTTTCTTCTGCGCACAGAAAATTGTGTCCGAAATTTTTGGTTATAACGCTTTATTGTTTTGTGTTATGCATAATAAGTAGTTGTATATTATGATGATTATGGATATGTAAATAAAAAAGACTTTTGTTTCATCTTTTATTGCCGCAATATTGGTTTCAGTAAGCAGTATTTCTTATGCGGCCCTTCCGGCAACAACAGGGACAGTAAAATTCCAGGGGAACATTGTAGAATCAACCTGCTCTGTTGGTAGTGGTTCTGACAAGATTGTGAACATGGGGATATATCTCAAAAGCGATATTCCTTCCATTTTAGGAAGTGAAGTTACGGGGAGCAGAAAGAATTTTACAATCAAATTAATTGGGTGCCCTGTTACTACACCTGTTTCAAAAATGGGGATCACATTATCTGGGACAAGGGATACCACTAAGCAAGATCTATTATCATTAGACTCACCTTCAACTCCGGATACAGCAGCCGGGATTGGCATTGGGGTTTATTCAAAAGGTACAAAGATAGATTTTACTTCTGGTCCTCACAAATTAGATGATATTGATATCGATAAGGCTAGTATGGAAATACCTTTAGAAGTGGCTTATGTATCTAATGGTGAAACCGCTAAAGCCGGAACGGCCAATGCCACACTTAATTTCGAAATAAATTACAAATAAAAATTATTTATAAATATTTATTTCCTGGCCGCAGAGGCATTTTTATGGCTGCGGCCTTGACCTATTAACATCATAAATAGTTATGTAATAATGAAAGATAAAATAAAAAGAATATTTACATCGTATATGCTAACGAAAAAAATAACACTTATATGCTCATTGTTTTTTGTATTGCCATCCTGGGCAGGTGTAACCGTGGGTGGAACCCGCGTTATTTATAAAGGCAATAAAAAAGAAACTTCAATTTCAGTGAAAAATTTTGACGAAAACCGGCCTTATTTAATTCAGTCTTTTATCAGTACTGACTCAAAGGGAGAAAAAGCGCCGTTCATTGTGACACCGCCGCTATTCCGTTTGGATGCGGGCAAGGAAAGTATTCTTCGTATTGTCCGTACCGGCGGTCATTTACCTGAGGATAGAGAATCGATTTTTTATCTGAATGTAAAATCTATTCCGTCTATGCAAGAGAATGAACAAAATTCTTTATTGATTACGGTGAAAACCCGAATCAAATTATTTTATCGGCCTGAAGGAATTAAAGGTGATGCTGAAGAAGCTTATAAGACGCTGACATTTCGTCGCATGGGTCATCAACTTGAGGTCAAAAACCCCAGTAATTATTACGTAACCATCGGGCAGATCAAAGTGGCTGGAAAACCCCTGACAGGGACTGACATGATCGCGCCACAGGGTGTTGCACATTTCGTTCTGCCATCTGAATCACCCGGCTTAGTTAGCTGGAATAGTATTAACAGTTATGGTGGTGTCAGCAAAGAGATCATTAAGAACTTGCCTTAAAAAGAAGATGAAAGATAACAAAGAATATTGGGGACAAAAAATCATATTTATTAAATATAAAACAAGTAGCAGCACAGTCATGCCAACATGTTTGCTTTCGGTCTTTATTCTATGTTTTTCTGTGTTGTTATCATTACCCGTCATGGCAAAGGATTATTTTCGATTATCAGCATTGGAATTAAATGATACTCAATCGGTAATTGATTTAAGCACATTTTCATCCCCCGGCAGCCAATTACCGGGTCAATATCAGGTGAATATATTTCTTAACGGCAAAGAGAAAGAAACAAAACAAGTTAATTTTATTAAACTGGAAAACGGCAAACTGTCGCCACAGCTAACGGTCGATAATTTAAGACAGCTTGGCGTGAGAATCTCGGCTTTTCCTGCGCTGATGAAACTCTCGCCTGAACAAGTTATTGATGATATTAGCGAATATATTCCACAGTCATCAACTTCATTTGATTTCTATGAGCAACGTCTGGATATCAGTATTCCACAAGCCGCATTGGATAATCAAGCCAGAGATACGGTGGCATCACATTTATGGCAACAAGGAGAGTCAGCATTTTTAATGAGTTATAATTTTAGTGGGTCAGAAAATTATAACAAAAACACAAAAAACCAGAGTTATTTTTTAAATTTACAAAGCGGGATAAATATCGGACCGTGGCGGGTAAGGAATCAATCCGTTTATGATCATGATCCTGGAACAAGTAAAGGTAAGAGTCGTTTTTCATCCATTAACAGTTACATCCAACGGGACATTCATGGACTAAAAAGCCAACTCATTCTTGGCGAAACCTTTACTGACGGAGATATATTTGAAAACGTGCCGTTCATCGGTGCTTCTATGACATCCGATAGCTTAATGTTGCCCGGCAGCCAACGTGGCTTTGCGCCAATTATTCGTGGTATTGCCCAAACCAACGCGCGCGTAACGATTCGCCAAAATAATTACGTCATCTACGAAAGCTATGTTCCGCCGGGGCCTTTTGTTATTACGGATCTTTATTCAACCTCCGGCTCCGGTGATTTGGATGTCACGATCACCGAAAAGGACGGGCGGCAACGTAAATTTGTGCAACCATTTTCATCAGTGCCAATGATGCAGCGAGAAGGGCAGTTAAAATATCAGGTTACCCTGGGGCGCTACCGTTATTCCAATGCCAACACTTATAAACCTTATTTTAGCGAAGCAGCATTTATTTATGGGTTCTCCAATCGGTTAAGTTTGCTATCTGGTATGCAGGTAGCAGAAAACTATCGGGCGTTTAACGCGGGTCTGGGGATTGGACTAGGTAATTTTGGCGCAATTTCTCTGGATATGACACTGGCAGACGCCAGATTGCCGGAGAATGAACATAAACGAGGGCAATCGTATCGAATTCGATATACGAAAAGTATTGAGGCGACGGGGACATCCCTGACTTTCTCCGGTTATCGTTATTCCACACCAGAATACTATTCATTTGCAGAGGCAAATGAATACTCAGTCAGAAAAGACGCCAGCCGTGCACAAAATAAGCGAAGCCAATTGGAGCTAACCCTAAACCAGGGGATGGGGGATTTTGGCAATCTTTATGTATCTGCCTATCAGCAAGATTACTGGGGAAAACAAGGCACCAACCGATCATTATCTGCGGGTTATAACATTAACCTTGCCGGGATCAGTTATGGATTGAACCTTTCCTACAATGCCAATCATGAATCCATTAAGAGTAAGGATATACAGGCATCGTTTAACGTCTCTATTCCATTGGATAAGTGGCTACCTAATGGATGGGCAACTTACAGCATCAGCAGAAACGGCCGCAGTCAGGGAAGTCAACAACTGGCGATAAGTGGCAGTGCATTGGACGATCATGCCTTGTCCTATAGTATCCACGGGGAGCACAGTCATAATATGGAAGGGGCAAGTGGCGGTGCTTCGTTGGGATATAGCCATTCTTTTGGCCGTGTGAATCTGGGTTACAGCTACAGTAATAATAGCCAGTCGCTTAACTACGGGCTGTCTGGTGGTCTCGTCGCCCATCAAGACGGCATTACGTTTTCTCAATCATTGGGTGAGACCGTAGCACTGGTTAAAGCGGCTGGTGCAGCAGAAACAAAGATTTTAAATCACAGTGGAATTAAAACGGATAAACGAGGTTATGCCGTAATCCCGTCGGTCGAACCTTATGCCTACAACCGGGTTGCCCTGGATACTGAAATGTTGGCTGATGGTATTGATCTTGACAACTCTGTGCAACACATTGTACCGACTCGCGGTGCCGTGATTGCTGCCGATTTTCGCGTCCGTCAGGGGCACCGCATATTGGTAACATTACACCACAACGGCAAACCCGTACCTTTTGGTGCCAGCGCAGCGTTAATAAACAGTGACAGTAGCGGGATTGTTGGTGATGACGGTGAGCTGTATTTGAATGCCGTCCCAGAGCAGGCAGAAATAAAAGTACAATGGGGAAAAAATGAAGATCAACAATGTCATGCAAAAACAGATTTATCAGTGCTGCCCGAAAAATCAGGCGTATTACGCTTGACCGCCGATTGTCACAGTTAAAAGGAATTTATCATGTTTAATTTTGAACGTAATAATCGCTTTCAGATTAAAGCTAATAACTTTTTATTGGCATTATTAATTATCATTTTCGCGGGGAGTTATTCAACGCGGGTTATAGCAAAAGTATGTACGGCTAATAATGAGACCCAGATAATCACATTTGGTGATATTTCTGTTGACTATAAAAATTTACCAAAAACAGAATTAGTCTCCAATAATAATATGAAAGTCCGTTGCACAATATCCGGTCAGCATATATACGTAAAATCCATTACTGGAGTAAATGTAGGTTCCCTAAAAAATCATTTTTATGAAACCAGTCTTCCTGGTGTCAGATTTAAATGGGAACTCAAACCTAATAAAGTGGTGAGTCAGTTTATGAATGTGAACAGTTCAAGAGGGATCGGCACCGGAAACAGATCATTGAGCAGTAAATTTCATATACATATCGATGATAAAGTTCAATCTGGAACGGTAAAGGAGATAATAATAACGATGGCTGATGATAAAAATGGGAATACGGTTTTCACATATAAAATCCCTGCTTTTAACGTCACGGCAAGAACTTGTGAAATAATCACGCCAGTTGTTAATGTTCCGATGGGAACTGTATTAGTTAGTCAATTTAAAAACAAAGGTAATACTGTTGGTGGACGTTCTTTCGATATTAACGTGCAATGCAAGGGATCCCCGAACGCGAATATTACCTGGGAGCCGGGAAAAACTGATACAAATGGAGTGATAAATGCTGATTCAACCTCATCAGCAACAGGGATCGGTATTCAGATTTTAGATAGCGGAAGCAAACCTGTGAAATTTAATCAACCGCAGGATCTTGGCACGATAAATTCTTCGAAAACATTGCCATATATGGCGAAGTATTATCAAACCTGTGATCGTGTTTCTGCCGGTAGCGTTAATGCCACGGCCACTTTCACTATCAATTATAAGTAATCGAGAGATAGCCATTCATCAGCGAAATCAAACTCTTCTGGGGCATATGTTGAATAACCATTTTTGTTTTCTGGTTCCATTTCTATTATAGGGGGAGAACAAACATAGAATACAAGCATAAAATAAGTAGGAAATAACAGGAGGGGTTAAATGCCTCTCCTGCATTGGATTAGGCTAGATGTGATCTCATAGTTCGCTGTACTCGGTAAGCATACTTATACAGTGTGTTTAGCCAAGTCTTTAGGGGTTATTTTCTTGGACACATTGTCTTTATTAATCGATAAGATTATCTTTCCATGTAATCCATCTAATAGATTATCCCCTATCTTTTTTACTGTTAAAATTGCAGCTCTATTTTTGACGCCAGAAAAGATGGAATCATCTTCATTTTTAAGTCTATTAACATCCCTTGGAGAATACATATCATTCATCATGACTTCTTCAGATATATCCTCAGGGAAATATAGTTGGCCTACAAAATAGAATTTATCTTCCTGTCTTTTTTGTACATTCGCATTCCTTGCTGATAAATGGATATGCAGAGCTCTTCCCGCATAAAATCCGGGGAAAATGGTGGTGAATCTGACAATGCCTTCTTTATCAGTCCGTTGCGCCCCACGAAGGAATGTGCTTTCATCCGTTCTTGAAATCGTCCCTATACCGCCAGATGGAGCCTTGAGATCTGGGTTTATATATTTCCAACCTGAATATTTCCCCATTGCGTTACAATGCCATATATCAATAAAGATATCATCTAAAGGTTTGCAGGTGACAGAATCAATTATTTTCATTGTCAATAAAAGAGGTATTCCTGGTTCATCCTCTGTTATATTCCTTCTCAATAGTTTGTTATTTATAAAATAGGGGCCTGACATTTCCTCTGGGGTCATTTCGCAAACGCCTATATTAATATCATCTTCTCTCTTTGATTGGCTATTTGAAGAAGCGAGAGCGCCCGCTGGAATCAGAGGTAATAATGAAAATATTGCACCAGTAATACTCGCCTGTTTCAGAAAAATTCTTCTTTCATTTTTCATAAAGTGATTCCTTATATGTTATTTCCCTTATAAATTATTTAATAATATGATTTCATTCAAAGCCAGGTACGAGGTCAATGCAGGCGCTGAGTGGGTATTAAACTGAAAAAGCCTATCAAGCGCAAGTTGCTCATGTATTAAATAATTAGATACATATATTAAATATAATTTATAGTTTTCACGCTCAATGAAAGTTCCTGTGACTCTATCATGCATTTTTCCGGTCCATGCCAATACCTCCAGCCAGTTTATCGGCAGAACAATAAACAACTCCCTCATCACAATCCCATTGGGCGTTTTTGATGTCCGGGGCCGCTGTACATTCAGCCAAAGAGCAATCAATCTGTAGGATATAAGGTTAATTATTCCCGTTTAATGAATAAAATTCATAACTACTATCATTTTTCCGGTATTAATCAAAATTTATTAGGGTGTTAATCTTTAGCTACAACATGACGACTGTCTTTTTTCATTAGAGTTAATAGCAGTCATATTATTAGAGTTAATGGAAATTATATTGATTAGCATCTCTTCGTACCCATTGCTGAACTTAATATATATCAAAATGATCACGTTACAACCAGATCACACTGATGGAAAAGAGGGGTATGAGTAAGATGCTGAAGGATAACTTTACGGCTATTTTTTATCTAATTGTCGTTGCGCATGAGAGAAGTTTCACTCGTGCTGCTGCAAAACTTGGACTCTCGCAATCTGCATTAAGCCATGCCATAAGGAGCCTGGAAGAACGACTGGATATTCGACTACTAGCCAGAACAACCCGCAGCGTGGTGCCCACGGAAGCGGGAGAAATGCTGATTAACAATATCAGCCCACATTTGAATGAAATTGAAAATGATCTCATCACACTGACGGATATGCGGGACCGGATTGCAGGTAATATCCGCATCACTCTGGGAGAACATGCGCTTCAGTCTACAGTGTGGCCATTATTGCAGCCTTTTGTGCGTGAATATCCCGATATTCATGTAGAGCTGTTTATGGACAACAGTATGACCGATATTATCAGCGGTCGTTTTGATGCGGGAGTACGTCTGGGGACGCTGGTAGCTAAAGATATGGTGGCTGTACGTATTGGCCCGGACTGGAGAGTATGTGTCGTGGGAGCGCCGGAATATTTTGCGGCTCACGGTAAACCGGAAACGCCGCTCGATTTGCAGAATCATAACTGTATCAATGTTCGGCGGCCTACCTTAGGTGGTTTATATGCCTGGGAATTTTCTAAGGGCGGGCAGCGAACGCGGGTACGGGTAAAAGGTCAGTTGACGTTTAATAATCTGGATCTCCGTATAGAAGCGGCTACTTTGGGACTAGGATTATCTATTGTTCCTGAAGACGCGGTAGAAAAACAAGTTGCTGAAGGGAAGTTAATTAAAGTTTTAGAGGATTGGTGTGAACCTTTCCCAGGATATTTTCTTTATTATCCAAGCCGAAAACAACATACATCGGCTTTTGTAAAATTAATTGAGGCATTTCGTTATAAAGGCCAAAGTAAAAACGGCTTGCAAAAAAACTGTCTGGAATATCAAGGAATAGGAACATAGTTTTTATTATAAAGCCACTTATTTGTCCAAGATCATAAATGCACGGATATTAATCTAAAATCTATTTGGTATTTATTAACAAGAGAAGGAAGAATTTGTAATTAAAAAAAACCTAATGATTTATTTAAGAAAGATTAAGTTTATTAAAGAAGATAATTTAAGAATTAACAAAATGTAAGCCAATACATTTTGTTAGTAGTTCCACACACTCATCACTCATTAATAATGGGAAAATTTTAATATGTTTAATATGAAAACTACACCACGTAAATTAGCAATTTTGTCTGTTTTGATCTCTTCCGTATTCTCAGCAGGAGCAAGTGCAGATGTAATTAAAGTAAGCGGAAAAGATTCTAAAGGTTCGTCCGTGAGCGACATAGAGATATATGATAAGACAGAATCAGATACCCTGCTAAGTGGTAAAGCAGATAAAACTGCGCTGGACCTGAAAGCAGATAAGACTGCACTGGACCTGAAAGCAGATAAAACTGCGCTGGACCTGAAAGCAGATAAAACTGAGCTGGAAACTGCGCTGAAAACTAAAGTAGATAAAGCTGAGCTGGGCACTGAGCTGGATAGTAGAGTAGATGATGTGGTGAAAAATGAGGTGGTGAAAGCTAAAGTAGATGATGTGGTGAAAACTAAAGTACTTGAGTCGCAGGTAACACTGAACAAGGCGCTTAGTGATGAAACTAAGCAACGTGAGTTAGGAGATGTAGAAACATTTAACAAAGCGAAGGGATATACTGATCAACGTTTCGATACACTACAATCATATACAGACCAAAAAGTTAATTATCTCGATAATAAAATTGACCGCATTGAAAAACGCGCTAATGCGGGTGTTGCCAGCGTAGCGGCAATGAGCAATATTCCTTATAGCAATAATACCGGATTTAGTCTTGGTTTAGGTTTAGGCCAATATAGAAATGGCAGCGCTGTAGCTTTAGGTATCCAGGATAAATTAAATGAAAATGTCAGCCTCAGATTGTCAACCAGCTGGAATAATTCAGGTAGTCCAGTATTTGGCGCTGGTGTTGGTATAAGCTGGTAAGTTTCCTCTTCTGTTTGCTCTAATCTAGAGTCAGTAAAACATGAAGTAATTACGCAAAATAGCAGGAGAGGCTAAATGCCTCTCCTGCTTTTTAACGGACACCCCCCGCAATCAGTTTGACTTGATGAATTTTCGGATAATATCCAGCGATCTTCTTTTGGTGCAGCCACCAGTGCAGATAATTTGCATCATGGTGATGTGAATTGAATAACAGGCCAACAACACTGCCGCTATGAGCAACGTTCAGGCCATAGATGCCCGTTTGCTCAACCAAATCCCGCAGTTGATCAAAACAAGGTTTCGCCAGTATTGATTGGCTGGCGATGGCACTTAATGTGCAAGCCTCCCCAAGACGGTTATTGTCATGCCGTTGGTTCGCTGTACGAAATTGTAACCATGCCTGGCGGAATAGCGGGGCGTTATCCCGTAATTGTGCGTCATGATCCTGTTGATGGTATGCTGCTGTCGAAATCGTTTGTGGACTTTCCAATAGCAAAATATCAATATCCGGTTGCCAATCGAAGGGAATCTGAGTCCGGCCAGTGAGATGATCAAACAACGTCAATTGTTCGAATATGGTACTGTCAGTGGGTTCCAGTTTGACACAAAGCTGCGCTAACTCTGTACTGGTCAGTGACTTGCCCAATAATCTGGCGGTGGCCTGGGCGGTCGCCGCAATATCTGCTGTGCTGCTGGCCATGCCTTTGGCGATCGGAATCGTTGATTGATGTTCAATACGCAAGCCAGCAGTCAATTCAGGTGGTTCCTGCCAGTAATCCAGCAATAAATTTACCATCTGCCGCATACGTGGCCGTTCGTGTGGGATCGGGCTCCCTTCACTGACAGAAACATAACTGAACCAATTGATTGGGCAAGAGATTAATTTTTCTCCACCAAACAGCCACCCTTGTATAAGTTCTCCACAGGAAGCGGGGCAAGCGGCTTCAGCCATAGGTAAAAACCTGCTGCATGGCTGCAATCAGACACTGATTTTCTCCCTCACTGCGCACGGCTATGCGATAGTAACGTTCATCTAATCCGGCATAATTTTTACAATGACGAATTAACAACCGGCATTTCAGCAAGGTATGCCATAAATCAACCTTAGGTTGATCACAGCGGAAGAATAAAAAATTAGCTGATGGCGGCCAGACCGTCAGTTCAGGGAAGATTGAAAGTTGACTGCATAAATAATGCTGCTGGGGTTTCAGCCATTGATGTGTTGCAGAAATATAATCATGCTCATCAAACAAAATCTCACCAACCCGCGCAGCAAAGGCATTAATTGACCACGGTTCACGTCGGTTTTTCATCTCTGCAATCCCCGCTGTATTTCCGCTGACTAAATAGCCTAAACGTAAACCTGGGATGGCAAAAAATTTTGTCATTGAACGCAATACATAAAGATGTTGAGTGACTGCACATTGAGGTATCAATCCTCGGTTATCAGGCAAAAAATCGATAAAAGATTCATCGACAATCAGTGAGATCCCCTGACACTCGCAATATTCCACCAGCGCTTGTATAAACGGGTTATCCGGCATTAATCCGGTGGGATTATTGGGCGTGGCGATAAAAACACAATCGGGCTTCGTTGTCGCAAGCGTATCAAACAGGCGTAAGTCAGGTTGAAATCCGGCTTCTTCTGTTAACGGATAGTCAATAATTTCTGTTCCAATTTGCTGCAAGGCTCGTCGGTATTCGGCAAATCCCGGAATAAGCAGCAAAGCTCGTTTAGGATTGAGATAACGGACGACAGCATAGATCAGTTCTGTTGCGCCATTACCGGCTATTACCTTTGTGCAATCACATTGATGAGCCCTTGCAATTGCCTGATGCAAATGGCGATATTCCACATCCGGGTACTTCTCGATATCGGCAAGACTATTTTTGATCAATGCCTTAACCCGTTCAGGTGCGCCTAACGGATTGATATTAGCACTGAAATCAATCAGGTCATCGGCTGGCAGGCCATATTGTTGGGCAATGCCAATGATATTGCCGCCATGTTCATTCATGATATTGCTTCCTCAGCGCGATTCTCCAATGTAAGGAATAGCTCACCGAGTGTCAGATAAGTCGGTGAGAAGGAAAGTGTTTCCGCTAAATTGACGACATCACCAACCACAATCAGGGCAGGGGCATGTAGCCCTTTTTCTTCCACTTTTGCCACCAACGTTTCCAGTGTGCCTGTCACACGCTTTTGTTTGGGATGGCTGGCGTACATGATCACTGCCGCAGGGGTTGCAGGGGATCTGCCATAGAGTATTAATTGCTGGCAGATCTCCATCAAGCGGGTCATCCCCATTAAAATAATCAATGTTCCTTCCAATTGAGCAAGTATCTCCCAGTTCTGCTGTTCATTGCCTTGAGAGGTATGACCTGTTACAACATGGAAACTTGATGCGTAATTGCGGTGGGTCACAGGGATGCCAGCGTAGGCTAATCCACCAATTGAAGAACTGATCCCTGGCACAATTTCAAATTTAATACCCTGTTGTGCCAACACTTCCGCTTCTTCTCCTCCGCGGCCGAAGACATAAGGGTCGCCACCTTTCAGACGGACAACTTGTTTTCCTGCCTGTGCATATCTCACCAGAATTTGATTAATCTCTTCCTGTGGGATGGGGTGGTAATCATGTTCTTTTCCAACATTGATAATTTCACAGTGATCTGATCTCAGGGCAATAAGTTCAGGATTGACGAGACGGTCATAAACAATGACATCCGCAGATTGAATACAGTGTAATCCTTTGACCGTGATTAAACCTGCATCACCTGGGCCTGCACCCACTAACCACACATAACCTTTATTCATTGGATTACCTCTATGAATTTAAAATCTAAATAATCAAAGAAACAAAAATATATTTCTTATCAAAGTAGTGAGGTCGCTCTTTATATTTTCAAAAAGATTACTTTACTCTGGTCTATGTTTTTTATTCATTATTTTATTAATGGTATTTTCTTGTTCTTAAAAAGCTTGTTATGTCTTTTTTCATTTTTTTATCATTATTATCTCAATAGGAGATAGGTAAATTTGATTTATATCAATATTCTTATTCTTAAGCATGAATAATTTTCAAGTCGAAATTTGTTATCTATTGAAAATATTTACCCATATAAAAATAATTTTATCATATTAATGAATGGCATTTTTGACCATTAAAATAAATATGATTAAATTCAATGTATTATGTGTTTTTATTTGTCTTTTTATTTATTGAATTATATTATTTTTTATTTTATCTGAACTAAAAATAGTTTTTAAAAACCAGTAATCATGAACAAGATCACAAAAGTAATAAAGGGTGTTTTTATAAAGATAAAAAATGTGTATTTTGAAAATAAATTTATTTTCCTGTTGTATTCTTGCATGAAACTTGTTTTTTAATTATGGCCTTATTGCATGGCTTATTTGTTCAGGTGGGAATGAATGATTGATTTTCAGACTATTCATGGAATATTAATTGTTCTGTCAAAAGTGAATTAAAACCCTTTTGTTTGATACATATCAATGATTGAGAATATTAATTGAGGATCCTAATACTCATGCGATTTTGAAACCAATACCATCTTAAAAGCTATACCGTCTTAAAAACGATGCCGACTTTAAAATAAGTCCGATTTTAACACCAATACAGGATTTAAATGTTTTGGGGTAAGCACATGCAACAAAAATATGCTTTTGTCATCGCCGGTACAGGCAGCGGATGTGGTAAGACAACTGTTACGTTGGGCATCATGCGTGCTTTGATGAACCGTTCACTGCGGGTACAGCCGTTCAAAATCGGGCCTGATTATCTGGATGGTGGTTGGCATCGCGCTGTGACAGGGATTGTTTCGCGTAATCTTGATGCTTTTATGCTGCCCGAACCTATCCTGAATGGTTTGTTTAGCCAGGCTATGGCCGATAAAGATGTTGCGGTGATTGAAGGGGTCATGGGGTTATACGATGGCTATGGCACAAACCCCAATTATTGCAGCAGTGCGGCGATGGCAAAACAACTTAACTGTCCGGTGATTTTATTGGTGGATGGTAAAGCGGTTTCTACCTCAATTGCCGCTACCGTGATGGGATTTCAGCAATTCGACCCGGCGGTCAATATTGTGGGAGTGCTGATCAACCGCGTCAATCGGGATAGCCATTTCCAGTTATTAAAACAGGCAATTGAAGGGTATTGCGGTATCCCTGTTTTGGGGCGGCTTCCTGTTATGCCAGAGATTACCCTTCCTTCCCGCCATCTTGGGCTGATCCCTGCACAAGAACAGGGCAAACAGTGTGATGACAAAAATCAGCACGAGGAGGGTTGGTCTCGTCTTGCTCAGCAGATTGAAAACTCGGTGGATTTAGATAAGTTGCTGGCACTAACCCAGTTATCTTCCTTACCAAAAGGAAGTATCGATTCTCTGGTTGATCCTTTGATGGGGCAGGGTTTGACACTGGCTCTGGCAGAAGATGAAGCATTCAACTTCTATTATCCCGATAACCTGTTGTTGTTGGAAAAAGCAGGCGTGACTATCAAACGTTTCAGCCCTCTGCATGATCATCAGTTACCTGAATGCCAGATGATCTATTTGGGTGGAGGATACCCTGAAATTTATGCCCGAACCTTATCTTCCAACGACGCCATACATACCGCATTACGTCAGGCGCATCAAAAAGGCATTCCCATTTATGCGGAATGCGGTGGTTTGATGTATCTCGGTGATGCCCTGATTGATGCTGAGGGTGTACGGCATGACATGGTGGGTTTGATTGCCGGTGAAAGCCGGATGGGAGATCACCTGAAACGTTTTGGTTACTGCGAAGCCACCGCATTGTGTGATACGCCTTTAGTCGCAAAGGGAGAGAGGCTGCGCGGGCATGAATTCCATTACTCGGACTTTATCACGACTCAACCGCCTGTTTTTCAATGTATTAAAGGAATATCAAAAGAAGCGCAGAAAAGCTGGCAGGGCGGTTACCAGAACGGCAATACGCTGGCGGGCTATCTGCATATCCATTTTGCCCAACGCCCTGGTTTGCTCCATCGCTGGCTGATGATGGCACGGAGGCTGTTATGACAGTCTTATTGTGGTTTGCCGCTTTTCTTCTGGATATGAAATTGGGTGATCCCCCTCATTGGCCGCATCCCGTGCGTTGGATAGGGCAACTTATCAATCAGGCTGAGCAACTTATCCGCCGGTTTTGCCGGTCAGAAACTGGCCTGAAATGGGGGGGCGTACTGTTATGGTTGTTAGTCGTGGGGAGTACCTGGTTAGCGAGCTATTGGGTTTTGCAGTTGGCCTATAGCGTGACATTTTGGCTAGGGTGGTTAGTTGAAATTTGGCTGATTTATACCGTGTTGGCAGCACGTAGCCTGAGTGATGCCGCAAATGATGTTTATCAAGCTTTATGTCAGAAAAAACAATGTCAGAAAAAACAATGTCAGAAAAAACAGCGTCAGGAAAAACAGTATCAGGGGGATTTGGATGCCAGCCGTGAACAGCTCGCAAAAATTGTCGGCCGGGATACTTCCCAATTGCAAGCGCCACAAATCAGCCGTGCCACGATTGAAACTGTAGCAGAAAACAGTGTGGATGGTGTGATTGCACCATTGTTTTTCTTAATGCTTGGCGGTGCTCCACTTGCCATGGCTTATAAAGCTATCAATACCCTTGATTCAATGGTGGGTTATAAAACGCCCCGTTATCGGGCACTGGGTATGTTTTCAGCGCGTATGGATGATGTGGCGAACTGGGTTCCTGCACGTTTGGGCTGGATTTTGCTGGCGATGGCAGCGAAATGGCAAGGTTTAGATTTTCGGCAGGCACTGCGTATCGGCTGGCGTGATCGTTATCAACACAGTAGCCCCAATAGTGGCTGGCCGGAAGCAACTGTGGCAGGGGCATTAGGCATCCGTCTTGGCGGGCCGAATGTTTATTTTAACCAGCTTGTCGAAAAGCCGTGGATTGGTGATGCAAGGCGCGAGGTCACTCCTGACGATATTTCCCAGTCTGTTCAGATGATGAGGGTGGCATCAGTAATGGCACTCCTGTTATTTGCGCTGCTGCATAGTTTGGCCAGTGTAACGGTATAAGGAGAGAACAACATGAACAATTACATCCGACAACCGCAACAGATTGAACAAAATAGCTTTGACATTATCAGCCGGCTTATTGTCGAGTTGCGTCCTGATTATCATTTTGTCGATGCAGATCAAGAAGCGGTGATCAAACGGGTGATCCATACCACTGCTGATTTTGACTGGCTTGATATTCTCTATTTTTCTCCCAATGCTTTGCGCTTTATTCGCGACGGTATATTGCGGGGCTGTACGTTATATACCGATACGACAATGGCGCTCTCTGGCATCAATAAAGCCCGGCTGGCTCAGTACGGTAGTGAATGCCGTTGTTATGTCAGTGATCCCCGCACCATTCAAATGGCAAAAGCACAGCAAATTACCCGTTCAATGGCGGCAGTCGATCTGGCCCTGCAAGAACCGGGGGAGAAGATTTTTGTCTTTGGCAATGCCCCGACTGCGCTGTTTCGTTTGATGGAACATCCAGTGACCCCAATTGCTGTTGTTGGTGTGCCCGTTGGGTTTGTTGGCGCAGAGGAATCAAAAAATGCCCTTATCAATAGCGGATTAAATTGCCTTGCTGCAAAAGGCCGCAAGGGAGGCAGCAATATCGCCGCCGCTATTATCAACGCCATTCTGTACCGGATGCCGGAGGTAAGGCATGAATGAAGTCAGCGATAAATCGAACGATGATAAACCCGTCGATAACCTCGGAACGATTTGGCACAGAGGGAAACAGTATCGCAAGGGTTACACCACGGGCTCTTGTGCTACAGCCGCCGCACGCGTGGCGGCGTTAATGATTTTGCGTCAGCAGATTATTCATCAGATTTCGATTGTCACCCCTTCTGGTGTCACATTGGCCTTGAATGTTGAGCAGCCTTTGATTGAAGGACAGCAAGCGGTTGCCGCTATCCGCAAAGATGGTGGTGATGATGTGGATGCAACCCACGGTATGTTGATTTTTGCCCGTGTTTCCCTGAATGACAGTGGTGTGATCACGCTGGATGGTGGTGAAGGTATTGGCAGGGTTACGCGGGTAGGTGTGGGTTTGCCTATTGGTTGGGCGGCTATCAATAAAACCCCCCGCCATACCATTGAAGAGGGGGTGCGGGAAGCGATTGGGCCGAACCGTGGGGCGGATATCGTCATCTTTGCCCCTGAAGGTGAGGAACGGGCAAAGCAAACCTATAACGACAGATTAGGCATTAAGGGCGGAATTTCGATTATCGGTACGACTGGCATAGTGATGCCCATGTCGGAAGAGAGTTGGAAGCGTTCTCTGGCGCTGGAATTAGAGACCAAACGTGCCAGCGGGCTGGATCGCATTATTTTTGTGCCGGGAAATCACGGTGAACGTTTTGTCAGCCAGCAGTTGGGCATTGATGCCAATTATGTCGTCACAATGAGCAATTTTGTCGGTTATATGTTGCAAGAAGCGGTACGTTTGGAGTTTCGCCATGTCATGTTGGCAGGGCATGTCGGCAAGTTGGTGAAAATCGCTGCCGGTATTTTTCATACCCACAGCCACATTGCTGATGGCCGCATGGAAACACTGATCGCTAATCTGGCCTTGATGGGCGCCCCTTTCGAACTGATTCAGGCAGTAGACCAATGTGATACCACCGAAGCAGCGATTGAGTTGATTGCAGAGCAGGGCTGGCAGGCTGTGCATCAACAAATTGCCCGGAAAATCTGTGGGCGTATCGATCAGATGTTGCGTTTCGCCAAAGGCAAGCCACAGTGCGATGCCATTCTGTTCTCCTTTGATAACCAAGTGTTGGGCTGTAATCGGCCTGTGGACGAGATAGTGAAAGACTTTATGGAGGGTTGCTGATGATTACTGTTGTGGGTATTGGCCCAGGTGCTACTGCAAACCAAACGTTGACTGCGTTAGATGCTGTCAGGCAGGCAGAAGTCTTAGTCGGAGGAAAACGCCATCTTGATGAATTTCCTTATTTTAATGGGGAAACCCGCCGTGTGAATGCGGATGTGGATGGATTAATGCAGTGGCTTGAACGGAATCAGCATCGGCAAGTTGTTGTATTGGCTTCGGGCGATCCTCTGTTTTATGGCATTGGTAAGCGAATTACCGAACATTTCTCTAGGCTACCTATTTCTGGACTAGCTATTTCTGGAATACATACCGGCGAGCAAAATGCGGGCAGGCAAAATATCCGCATTATCTCTGGTATCAGCTCGATCCAATATTTGTGCGCCCAAATTTTGTTAGATATGAACGACATTTACCTCACCAGTAGCCACGGGCGCAAACCGGATTTTGACTGGCTGCTTCAACACGAAAAAATCGCCATGGTAACGGATGACGTTATTGGTCCCTACCAGATTGCACAAGAAATTCTGGCGCGAGGTCAGCAACGTCGCATGGTGATTGGTAAAAATTTATCCCATGAACATGAACAAATTATTTGTCTGGCCGCAGAAGAAGTCGTGCAACGCGGCGAGATTAATTATGGCCTGAATGTCGTGGTGATTTTGAATGGTGATCCTGATGAAAGATGAACTGTTTTTGCGCGGTCATCGTATCCCAATGACCAAAGAAGTCGTTAGAGTGCTGGCGTTAGAACGATTGGAGCTGGAAAAAGCCGGCCGTTTTATTGATGTTGGTGCGGGTACTGGCAGCGTCAGTATTGAAGCAGCACTGCGCTATCCCGCATTGGATATCCTGGCTATTGAACGCAAAGAAGATGCCCTGTCACTCCTTGCTGAAAATATTCAGCATTTTGGCTGCGATAAGATCTGCATCCAGTCTGGGGTTGCCCCCGTGCCATTGGACAACACTGCGGATGCCATCTTCATTGGCGGAACGGGCGGACATCTGACTGAAATCATTGATTGGGCGTTACTGCACCTGAATCCCGGTGGACGTTTGGTAATGACTTTTATTCTGCTGGAAAACTTTACGCAAGCGTTGTCGCATCTGAAATCTTGTCAGGTGACAGTGCTGGATGGGCGTGAAATTCTGATAGGCGAACTGACGGCATTAGGGCAAGGACATTATTTCAAACCTAACAATCCCACTTATTTGTTGTCCTGTCAGAAAGATTTTGCGCAAGCGCAAGAGAGGGATAGGGATTGGCAAAAGGAGCAGGACGATGCCTGAGCATATGAATAGCGTCAGTTTTGATACCGATAAAGTCTGGTTTGTTGGCGCAGGGCCGGGAGATAAGAGTCTGATTACGCTGAAAGGCTATCAATTATTACGTCAGGCTCAAGTGGTGATTTATGCCGGTTCGCTGATTAATCGGGAATTACTGGAGTATTGCCATGCAGAGGCTGAATGCCATGATAGCGCGAAACTGACGTTATCGGAAATCACGGCATTGATGGTGAATGGCGTGAAAGCGGGAAAATTGGTGGTTCGCCTGCAAACGGGAGATTTGTCGCTGTTTGGTTCCATCCGTGAACAGGCGGAAGAACTGGCAAATCATGCTATTGGTTTTGTCTCTGTGCCAGGCGTGAGTTCATTTCTTGGTGCTGCTGCGCAATTGGGAGTGGAATACACCGTGCCCGAAGTCGCACAAAGTTTAATTATCACCCGGATGGAAGGCAGAACTCCGATGCCACCACGGGAAACGCTGGAATCTTTTGCCGCTCATCAAACTTCAATGGCGATCTTCCTTTCGGTACAGAACATTACAAAGGTTGTTGCACGATTGATTCAGGGCGGATATGGGCAGGAAACCCCGGTTGCCGTGGTTTACAAAGCAACCTGGCCAGATTGTCAGATTGTACGGGGAACATTGGAGACGATAGCTGAACAGGTACATAGCGCAGGCATTCGTAAAACGGCTTTGATTCTGGTAGGGGCTTTTCTTGGGGAAGAGTATCACTATTCGAAACTGTACGATGCGAGGTTCAGCCATGAATACCGTAGCGCCTGACACGATGACTGACACAACGACAGATAATGCAATGGCATCTGACGCAATAGTATTTGACGTAATAGCACCTAATAAAATGAAAAGGCCACTTAACTCTGTGTCACCTGACAAAGAATATGCCTTGTTTTGCCTGACAGAAGGTGGCATCGCGTTAGCTCGTCGTCTGCAATCCCATTTAGCAATGGATTGTTTCACTTCCCCTGAACTGGTGAATGCAGATAGCAGATTCATCGCGTTTGACGGCGGTTTTGCCAGTACGGTACGTCAAGTTTTCACTCAATATGACGCGTTGATCATGATTGGTGCAACGGGGATCGCCATTCGGGTCATCGCTCCCTTACTCAAGGATAAAATGACCGATCCGGCAGTTGTCGTGCTGGATGAGAAAGGCCAGTTTGCCATCAGCTTATTATCGGGACATATGGGAGGCGCGAATAAACTGGCACAACAGATTGCAGATATTCTTGATGGTCAGGCGGTGATTACCACTGCAACAGATGTCAATCAGGTCGCAGCACTGGATCTGTTATCGCAACAAGTTGATGGAAAAATGGAGAATTTCCGTGCCAACGTCAAAACCGTTAATCAAATGCTGGTCAATGGCAAGCGGGTAGGAATTTGGTGGCATCCCAATTTGCACGATGAAAAAAAACGCTATGACACACGCGGGTTCATTCCGGTTGACGCTCTGGAGGATCGGCCTGAGCTGGACGCTCTGGTCTACGTCAGTTATGAACGGACAAATCTGGCGCTGGCAATCCCCACTTTTAAATTAATTCCTCGTCGTATCGTTGCAGGAATCGGTTGCCGACGGGGAGTTGAAGCTGAACGGCTCACCGCATTATTGGAACGCCATCTGCTGGAACATAACCTTGAACCTTTGGCATTAAAAGCCGTCGGCAGTATCGAATTGAAAAAAAACGAACCTGCGCTCATCCAATTGGCCCAAGAACGTCAAATTCCATTCCAAACCTTTTCTGTTAATCAGCTTGCTGAGTGTGAACAAACATTCCCGGTTTCTGAGTTTGTCCGCAAAACGGTAGGCATAGGCTGTGTTTCCCAACCTGTGGCCTGGTTAATGAGCCAGGGTCATCTGGTTGGCCATACCCTGCGTGAGCAGGGCGTCACCATCACATTAGGAGTATTGCATCTATGTTAACTGTCATTGGAATTGGTCCCGGCAGCGAAGCCATGATGACGCAGGAAGCAATTGCTGCATTGAAAGCGGCTGATATCGTGGTCGGTTACAAAACCTACACCCATTTGGTGAAGCCGTTGGTAGGCGATAAAGAAATTATCAAAACTGGCATGTGTAAAGAGATTGAACGCTGTCAGACCGCCATTGAGCTGGCCGAACAGGGTAAAAACGTGGCGGTGGTTTGTAGCGGTGATGCGGGTATTTATGGCATGGCTGGTTTGATTCTGGAGTTGGTCAGCCAGCAAAAGCGCAATGTCGAAGTCAGGCTGGTGGCAGGAGTGACGGCAAGTACCGCTTGTGCCGCTTTGCTTGGTGCGCCGCTGATGCATGATTTTTGTCATATTAGCCTGAGCGATCTGCTGACACCGTGGGAATTGATTGAGAAACGGGTACGGGCGGCGGCAGAAGCTGATTTTGTGGTCTGTTTTTATAATCCGCGCAGCCGGGGACGGGAAGAACATCTGGCACGGGCGTTTTCTTTGATGGCTCCGTGGAAATCGGCGGAGACCCCCGTGGGGGTGGTGAAAGCGGCAGGACGTAAACATGAAGATAAATGGCTGACAACTTTTGGTTCAATGGATTTTTCCCGTGTTGATATGCGCAGCCTGGTGATAGTGGGTAATCAGTCAACTTATATACGTGATGGGCTAATGATCACGCCGAGAGGGTACAAGTTATGAAACGGCCACTGATCCAAATTTTTGGCGGCACAAGCGATGCCCGCCAGATTTGCGTGATGATGGATACTGCCGGCATAGATTATTGCCTATCGGTGGCAACACCCGCCGGAGCACAGCAGGCTACGGGAATTAAGGGTGAAATTGTTACCGGCAGGATGGAAACTGAGGCTATGGCTGAGTATCTGCAACAGCGCGGGATAAAAAGGGTCATTGATGCGTCTCATCCTTACGCCGAACGATTAAGTCAAAACATTGTCTGCGTCTGCCAAAAGTTGGGACTCCCTCTTATTCGTTATATCCGTCCCAGTGATATTGATGCGGTTGCACATCCTCTCATCTACAAAGTGGCAACTATTGAGCAAGCTTGCGAAGTCGCGGTCAATCTGGGAACGCGTATTTTGCTGACAACGGGCAGTAAGCAATTGGCTGATTATGTATCTCACCTGAAAGGAAAAACGGTATTGGCCCGTGTCTTGCCGACAGCCGACGTTTTGGCAATGTGTGAATCTTGTGGTTTATCGGTCGATCAGATCTTTGCCCTGAAAGGCCCATTCAGTGCTGATTTTAACCGGTCATTTTACCAATTTTGTCAGGCAGAGGTCGTGATAACCAAAGAGTCTGGTGATCAGGGTGGTTTCATGGAGAAAGTGGAGCCATGTCTTTCTCTCGGTCTGCCCTGCATTGTGCTCTGCCGTCCAAAGCAGCAATTTGAAGGTGAGGGGATCACGCAAGCCAATGGATTGGAAGAAATGGGGCAATTATTGGCGAATTTTCCCATGTAAATAGACCTATGTATCAATAGAGCTATCTATCAATAGACCTATGTGTCAATAAACCAATAAGGAAAAGCGAAATGAAAAAGGCATTATTGGTGATAAGTTTCGGAACCAGTTATCCCGAAACGTTGAAAAACAACATTGAAGCCTGTGAGCAACAGTTGGCATCAGTGTTTCCAGACAGGGATCTATTTCGGGCATTTACCTCTGGCATGATCATTCGAAAATTACGCCAGCGCGATAACGTTTATATTGATACTCCCCATGATGCGCTGACCCGATTGCATCACGCAGGTTATAACGATGTTGCTGTTCAATGCCTGCATATCATTAATGGTGATGAGTATGAAAAAGTGCTGCGTGAAGTTGAAAAATTTCGCCCTCGTTTTAAGCGCTTAGTATTGGGCACACCATTACTCAGCCATTTTGATGACTACCTGCAATTGATGAAGGCACTGCGTCATCAGCTTCCTTTACTGGCCGAGAATGAATGTGTCGTCTTTATGGGACACGGTACAGCGCACCATGCTTTTTCTGCCTACGCCTGTCTTGATCACTTGATGAACCATTATCATTTTCCGGCGCGGGTTGGCGCGGTTGAAAGCTATCCCGAACTTCCTTTGGTCATAAAAGGATTAAAAGAGCAAGGGATCCGTAAGGTTTATTTGATGCCATTGATGCTGGTGGCAGGCGATCATGCCATCAATGACATGGCTTCAGATGAAGAAGACTCCTGGAAATCACAGTTGGAAAAAGCAGGAATAATCGCTGTTCCCTGGTTACAGGGATTGGGAGAAAACCCAATGATTCGGCAGATGTTTGTTGATCACCTTGCTGACGCACTGAGTGATCAGGAGAGAGCCTTATGAACGAACAAGTAGAAGATAAACAAGCAACAGCAGGAAAACTGTATGTTATGGGCGTTGGTCCCGGTGCCAGTGATCTGGTTACTGTACGGGCAGTACGTATTCTTTCTGAACTTGATGTGATTTATACCCCAACAGGAAAGAAAGGAACCAAAAGCCTGGCTCACTCCATTATTGAAGAATACCTTTCGCCGAAAACCGAAGTTTTCACTTATCACTTTTTAATGAAAGCGGACATGGCAGCAAAAAAAGCGGTGTGGGATGAAGTCGCACAGGCTTTAAAAGAGGAAGTGGCGAATGGCAGGAAAGTCGGTTTTATCACGTTGGGCGATCCGATGCTGTTTAGTACATGGGTATTTCTTTTGCAGCGACTGGTATCGGAACAAATAAATTCTCCTGCATGGACGGCACCATCGTGGCTAGAAATAGTACCAGGTATTAGTTCATTTTCTGCTATTGCCGCAGCCAGTGTGCTGCCTCTGGCAATGGAAGATCAGACATTAGCGGTTATTTCCTGTACCGCTTCTGAAACAGTTCTGGAGCAAGCATTGCTCAATCACGACTGCCTTGTCCTGATGAAAGTCTATTCACGTTTTCCCCTGATCCGTGATTTGTTACAACGTCACAACCTCTTAGAACATGCACTGATGATGGCTGATGCCACTTTGCCGAGTGAGCAATGTTGGCGCGACCTCACCACATTGTCTCTCAGTGAAAAAGAATGCAGGCAAGCATTATCTTATTTTTCAACGATTTTAATTAATAAAAACTGGCAATTATCGAGGTGAGTTATGCAACAGAAACTGACGAAATTTTCGTTAATTGGTGCAATTATCGCACTGTTTTTGGTGATGGCACCGCAAGAAGTTTTCGCTATGCATGTCATGGAAGGTTTCTTACCCCCAATGTGGGCTGTGGCATGGTGGCTGGCTTTTCTGCCTTTTCTGGCGGCAGGGCTGGTAAGGTTACGCCAAATTGTACAAGAGGAGAGCAACCAGAAAGTTTTGTTGGCACTGTGTGGTGCATTTATTTTTGTCCTTTCTGCCTTAAAAATTCCTTCTGTTACCGGAAGCTGTTCACATCCAACTGGTGTGGCATTAGCAGTGATTTTGTTTGGCCCTTCCGTTGTGGCAGTACTTGGTGCGATTGTGCTGCTGTTTCAGGCTTTATTACTGGCACACGGTGGTATCACTACGTTAGGCGCTAACGGGATGTCAATGGCAGTGATTGGTCCATTGGTAGGATATTTGATATGGCGTTTCTCCTGTAAAATGGGAGTACGCAAAGATGTTGGTGTCTTTTTCTGTGCCTTTGTCGCCGATATTGTCACTTATGCCGTCACTTCTATTCAGTTAGGCGTCGCTTTCCCTGACCCACAACTGGGCATGGGAGCGGCAATCCTTAAATTCATGGGTATTTTCTGTATGACTCAACTTCCTATCGCAGTGGCTGAAGGGTTACTGACCGTACTGATTTACGACCAACTCGTAAAAAGACAATTAATTCAGGCTCGCAGTTTCTAGACAACGTCAATGAGCAGGAGTGTGGAAAATGAAAAAAACATTGATATTACTGGCCCTTGTTGCGGCATTGTGCATTATCCCATTTTTTGTTGAACATGGAGGGGAGTTCGGCGGGGCAGATGGTCAGGCAGAAGCCCAAATCATGGAAATAGCACCACATTATACGCCGTGGTTTGAATCCTTATACAAACCTGCCAGTGGTGAAATTGAAAGCCTGCTGTTCACCTTACAAGGAAGTTTGGGTACTGCCGTGATTTTCTACATTTTTGGCTATTATCACCGTAAACGGAAAGAACATGATCGGAATAGATAAGCTCAGCTACCAGAGCCGTTGGTGTGATAAAGATCCCAGGGCGAAATTCGCCCTGTATCTCCTGTTTATGACCTTGGCAATGGTACTTTCTCCGCTATGGCAAGCTCTGTTGTTAATTGGTCTTGCCTTATTGACTTGCTATCTGCTGCGGATCAGTTTGCAGCGTTACCTGAAATGGCTGTTAATCCCCATCGGATTTCTGGCATTTGGCTTAGTTGCCATTGTGTTGTCCGCAGGCACTCAGCCGGAAAGCTTGCTATGGGGATTTCAAGTTGGACAATACTGGCTCGGCATTGATCCGCAAGGCATTCAGATAGCTAACCAAACTCTCTGGCGTAGCCTTGCTGCGTTATCTGCAACATTTTGGTTCATGATGAACATGCCCTTTGAACAGATGATCAAGTTACTTAAATTTTGCCGTGTTCCTCATCTGCTGATTGAACAAATCCTTCTAACGTGGCGCTTTATTTTTATCTTCTTGGAGGAGGCGGTAGCGATTCATCATGCGCAATCACTGCGGTTTGGTTATCGCTCTTTACGAACAAGTTACCGATCACTGGCAATGTTGATCAGCATGTTGTTTGCGCGGGTGATGAGTCGTTATCAGCAAATGAGTGTGGCATTGGAACTCAAGTTATATCAGGGTGATTTTCATTTATGAATGAGGGGCATGAACTGTATGAATAACGCTCATGAATTGAGGGTGTAAGAAGTTAGGAACATAGGGTAAAAGTCGGAAAACCTGGATAGGAAAAACAGGAGAGAACAATATGTTAGAAACTCGGTCACTGTATTTCAGTTATCAGGATGACCCCATCTTGAAAGGTTTGACACTTGATTTTAATCGCCACCAAGTCACGGGAATTATCGGGGCGAATGGTTGTGGTAAGTCAACCTTACTAATGAATCTTTCCGGTATCTTGCGTCCACAAAAAGGGGCGGTCTGGTGGAATAATGCCCCTTTGGATTACAGTAAAAAAGGGTTGATGAACTTGCGCCAGCGGGTTGTCACTGTGTTTCAGGATCCTGACCAGCAAATCTTTTATACCGATATTGAAAGCGATCTTGCTTTTAGTTTACGTAACCTGGGTATTGATGAAACTGAGATACAGCGCAGGATTGAATATGCGCTGACACGAGTAGATGCGCATACTTTTCGCAATAAACCGATTCAATATTTGAGTTTTGGTCAGAAAAAACGCGTGGCCATTGCAGGGGCGCTGGTCATGGAGTTTGATTACTTGTTGCTGGATGAACCAACGGCGGGACTTGATCCCGCTGGTCGTCAACAAATGTCAGATATTATCAATACGATTGCTACGGAGGGAAAACGGATCATTATTTCCAGTCACGACATAGACTTAATCTACCAGATTTGTGATGGCTTATATGTACTGGCAAATGGGGAGATGATAATTTCCGGCAAGCCTGAGACAGTATTACTACAAAAAACACAGCTTGAACAAGCGGGATTGGCACAACCGTGGTTGGTGAAAGTTCACACTGAAGGCGGATTGCCTCTGTGTAAGACAGAGCAGGAACTTTTCTCCATTACTGCAAATAGTAGGAACAAATCACTGTAGAAGAGTCACCTTATAATAAGGGAGAAAACAGAATGACATTATCGCTGATGGTTCAGGGAACAGCGTCTGATGTAGGCAAAAGTGTACTGGTAGCAGGATTTTGCCGAATATTTTCACAGGATGGTTATCGTTGTGCTCCCTTTAAATCCCAGAATATGGCGCTTAATTCCGGGATTACCGCAGATGGAAAAGAGATGGGACGAGCGCAGATATTTCAGGCGGAAGCAGCCGGAATTGCACCGGATGTGCGTATGAACCCTGTATTGTTGAAACCCACCAGCGATCGCAAGGCTCAGGTGATTTTTATGGGGAAAGTCATGTGCAGCATGAACGCGGCAGAATATCACGAGCATAAGCCCCAATTGCTTCAGCAGATTTTGATGGCATATAACGGGTTAGCAGCAGAAACGGATATCATAGTGTTAGAAGGCGCTGGTAGTCCGGCAGAGATCAATCTGCGTGATCGCGATATCGTCAATATGGGTATGGCCGAATTAGTGGATGCCCCTGTCATTTTAGTGGCGGATATCGATCGTGGTGGTGTATTCGCATCCATCTACGGCACATTAGCTTTGCTTAAACCCGAAGAAAAAACCCGCATTAAGGGTGTTATCATCAATAAATTTCGTGGTGATATATCTTTGTTGCAATCAGGAATTGAGCAGATTGAAGCCTTAACACAAGTACCAATATTAGGGGTATTGCCGTGGCTGGAACTTGATCTGGAAGATGAAGACAGCGTCGCTTTGCAGGTGGGTAAATATGATCAACAGAAACGAAAAACAGCTGATTGTCTAGATATTGTTGTCATTCAATACCCTCATATTGCTAATTTCACTGATTTCAATGCACTGGCGGCTCAACCGGATGTGCATTTGCACTATGTCTCCGAGCCTTCTGAACTTCAGGACGCCGATCTCATCATTCTGCCCGGTAGCAAAAATACGTTAGGAGATTTGGCATGGTTGAAGACTCAGGGCCTTGAGCAGGCAATTATCACAGCCCGGCAGAAAAATGTGCCGATTATCGGGATCTGCGGTGGCTATCAAATGTTGGGTAGGCAGATTGTTGATGGAGTGGAATCAGGCTTAATTCAAATGGCAGGTTTAGGTTTATTGGATACTGAAACAGAATTTAGTAGCGAAAAACAGACCGCGCAGGTCAGGGGAGTCGTGTTAACTGTGTTATCAGGTATGCTGAAATTATGCAGCGAACAACCTATTGTGGGTTATGAGATCCATATGGGAACTACCCGGCTTGGTAAGCAGGCAATGCCTTTCGCCAAAATGCATTTACATAATGGTGAAGAAAAAACATGGTTTGACGGAGCTATTGCACAAGATGGTTTGGTAATGGGAAGTTACCTGCATGGTTTATTTGATCAAAATACGTTTACCCGACCGTTATTAAATCAACTGCGTATCAGAAAAGGTTACGCTCCACTGGAAAATATGGCTTTCAATTACCGCCAACACAAAGAAAAACAATTTAATATATTGGCTGCCAGTATGCGCGAGCATCTGGATATTGCGCGGATTTACCAGTTAATGCATGGACACAAATCCAGTGAAGTCATGCCATGATATTTAAAAGCAATAGACGCTAAAGGAAGTAAACGTTGACAGCACTAGACAAAATCAATAAGGAGAGAATAATCAGATGCGATTGTTTCTTGTTCGACATGGTCAGACACGAGCCAATATTGATAATGTCTTTTGTGGTAAAACTGATTTACCTTTGACTGAAATTGGGATACAGCAGGGACAGCAAGTCGCTGATGCACTGAAAAACATCACTTTTCACGCTATCCACTGTAGTGAAATGCAGAGGGCACAACAAACCGCCCAAATTATTACGCAATCAAATAGATCTGAATTAACCATACAAAGTGAGCACCGTCTTAATGAGTTAGACTTTGGGGCCTGGGAACTGCGCCATCACACTGATATTGCCAATGAAGAGCCACAGGCTTGGTTACATTGGTTGGCAGATTGGCAAAATGGTTGTCCAACCGAGGGAGAGCCATTCCGGCATTTTTCAGCGCGGGTAGAGGAATATACTGAAGATCTGCATTCTGCTATTTCTTGTTCTGATACTATCCGAAAAAATCAACTCATAGTTGCCCATCAAGGGGTTTTAGGTTTGATAATAACCAAATTACTAAAACTACCTGTCACTGCTATGTGGTCTTTTCCCTTCCAACAAGGGGCTTACAGTGTCATCAATAACTATGCAGGGTTTGCCACTTTGCAAGCGTTTAATGCCCGGACAGAATGCTGGCTGGATAAAAATAACGCAACAAACAACATTGATTGAGCTTGAGCGTTGTATACGGTGGCTGGCTTGAACAAAAAGGGCGCGAGCAGGGCATTGAGCAAGGCAAACTGGAAACGGCCCGCGCATTATTACGGCATGGTGTCAGCCTGGACATCATTGTCACCAGTACCGGATTGAGCCGGGATAAAATTGAAGCGTTAAAGCATTAAATTAATCGCCTCTTTCATAGCAAAATGCCGATCTTGAATATTATCGGCATTTTTGTTCCCATGCCAGCGTTTGGACAGGCATCGCGTCACCAAGGAATATTACCCTCTAATAACTGTTAACCAATTGTTAACAAGTCGTCACTTGTTATTCACATCGATATTTTCTGAGTGTAATTTATTCAAAATGGGAAACGACACCTTCTGTCACTTTCCGCCACTTGCACAATCGTAGCAATGTAAGCTGGCAATACAGTTACGATAAAAACGAAGTACAAATACAGCTAGAGAAATATTTTTAGTCGAAACGATGAACTTAGCCTTTAAGTTCTCTGGCACACTGCTGGAGACATTGAAATGATGCGAAACGGATGTTATGGCGTTCGCGATAGATCTCATTGGGTTGGTATGTGCGGTCAATAGCAGAAAAATGCGCCATCGCCTGTCCGACACTCGCAAAAATGCCTCCGGCAACCGCCCCCAGAATAGCAGAACCGAGCAGAACAGGTTCACTGGCTTGGGTCGCAACTACCGTTACACCGCAGGTATCTGCAAGTAACTGGCGGATAAAAGGATGCTGACCGGCTCCTCCGCTGATGACAATATTTTCAATTATTACACCTGATTTCGCCTGTGCTTCGATAATTTGTCGTAGCCCGTAACCGATACCGCATACACCCGCAATATAAAGAGCAAGCAGATTATTGAGGTTGTTTTCCATACCCAATCCGGCAATGACCGCTCGTGCACAAGGATCAGCAAAAGGCGCACGGTTTCCCAGAAACTCAGGAACAACATGAATACCCTCTGCTAGTTCGACAGCCTGGGAAGCAGATTGCGTTTTTCTCATAGCCATATCAGCTAAAAAAACCGGCAGAGATAGACTTTTCTCTTTTGCCATTACTTTGGCTTCCACTGTAGCAGGGTGCAAAGACAATAGTTGGTCGATTGCCGCTCCCGCAGTGCTTTGCCCACCTTCATTCAACCACATACCGGGTATCATTGCAGAGAAGTAGGGGCCCCAGACACCAGGTATAAATACCGGTTTCTGGGTTGTTGTCATCGTGCAGGAAGAGGTGCCGAACACATAAGCCATGTTACGGGTTGCATCACCGTTGACACCGACAGTACCGATACCACCTGCGTGGGCATCAATCATTCCTGCGGCGACTGGTGTACCTGCCAGTAAGCCCATCTGTTGTGCTGCGGCTTTTGTCAGCCCCCGCCCACAAGGTGTTCCCGGTTCGACAATGTTTTGTCCGATGCGGATAAAGTTTTCATCGACAAATTCAGACAAACCGATTTGACGGAAGTAATCCGCATCCCAACGTTTTTCGTGCGCAAGGTAGGTCCATTTACAGGTCACGGTACAGGTAGAGCGGGAAAGAGAATCGGTGGATTTCCAGGTCAGGAAATCGGTCAGATCAAAGAATTGCCATGCCTCGTCAAAGATTTTACAGCGATTTTCTTTCAGCCAGAGAATTTTCGGTGTTTCCATTTCGGGGGAAATTTTACCACCGACATAGTTAAGCACAGAGTGACCTAATGCGTTGATGCGTTCTGCTTGTGCTGTCGCCCGGTGATCCATCCAGACAATGATATTGCGGTTCGGATCTTCACTCAGGCTGACAGAAATCGGCTCCATATCTTTACCTAACACAACCAATGAGCAGGTAGCATCAAAACCGATGCCGGCAACTTGTTGCGGTGTGCTTTCAGAGCGCGACATTGCCTCTCTGACGCAATAGCAAACCGCATCCCAGATTTCACGACTGGATTGCTCGACAAAATTAGCACCATTATTAGTATTATCATCACGATAAAGTGTTATAGCGTGTTTGGCTGATGCCAGCATTTTACCGTTCATATCAAAAATACCGACACGGGTACTGCCTGTACCGACATCAACACCAATGACGACTTGATCACTGTCCGGTCTGCCTACGTTATTGTTCATAATTCCTTTCCTCTTCAGTGCCTATCTCTATGTGTGATTTAGAGATCAACGCCGTATCACCGAATGCGGTGACTCGTTGTATCAGACGATCTTCGCTACACGTTGCCGTAATAGTATTTGCAACCTAATTTGCATTACAAAACAAGCAATAAACAACCCGGAGCACATTCCCCACCATACACCAGTAGGGCTCAGTGAATACCGCGATAGCCACCATGCGATGGGTAATCCAATTCCCCAATAACTTATTCCAGAAATAATCACAGAGGTTTGTGCATCCTTTAGCGTACGGAGAAGCCCGCATACCATTGTCTGCCAACCATCCAGCAAGCATAGCAGGGCAGCAGCTTGTGATAACTAATTGCATGAGACTCTGGTGAGCAGCTAACGTGATGTTACAACCTCAAATTACGATGTCTTTTGATCAGATTTTTTATTCTACATTATTATTGATTTGTTGTTATTGGCAGGTAAAAATTCTGTTACCTTAAGTAAGAAAGAAACAGTGGGAGAGGCATATGCCATCAAATAATTGTACTCCTCGGCATGGTTTGCACAATAAAATTGGATTGCTCTATACACTCCTTTCAGTTAGCGCTATAACAGGTGCATCACTCAGTGCTTCTGTAAATCCAGCATGGATTTGGCTCCACTATCTGACTAAACCCACCGCCACCGCACTATTAGTGTTTTGGATTCTGTTGATCCGAGCACCTGCCTCAATGCGTTATCGTAACGCCATTGCTTTTGGACTTGCATTTGCCGTAGGGGGTGATTTTTTTTTGATGTTACCGCAGGACTATTTTTTGGCCGGACTATTTTGCTTCCTGCTCACACATTGCGCTTACATTTATGCTCTATGTTGCGACAGTATTTATCCCTCTGATATTAAAAACAACTACTTCAACTTAAAATTTATAATTATTCGTACAATTTTCATTATAATTGCCGTTTTTATCATATTTGTAGTAGTCGCATTATTAATAGTCATCGGACTATGGAATAATCTACCTAACAGCATGAAAATGCCAGTTGTCACCTATGCTGCGGTTTTGGCTTCTATGACCGGGTTAGCGGTTAATAGAGCAATTATTTATCCATTTAAAAGCCCGATGCCTCCAGCACAACATGCAGCGAATATTGCCGCTCTTGGCGGTATCTTTTTTGCTATCAGCGATAGCATACTCGCTTATAGCCATTTTTACTTTGAAACTCCGTTAAGTTCGCTTTTGGTACTCAGCACTTATTATATAGCTCAATGGTGTTTTGCCAGCTCTGTGCGGAGGCGTGATCAATGACAAAATTAATCAACACCAAATTTGATGCACTGCGCCAAGCATGGGAACAGAATCGACCTGATGAATACCAACGCCGGAATGATCTGCTGTGCTTGCGCGCAAATTTTAAAGCCAGCTTGAATGAAATGGTGGAAGCAGTTTCCTACGATTTCGGCCATCGTTCTAGCCACGAGAGCATAATGGCAGAAGCGATAATTGTGTTGAGGGAAATTGATCTTTGTCTGCGGTATCTTAAAAAATGGATAAAACCGCAAAGACGTAAGGCTGGGTGGCAGTTGTGGCCGGCAACGGCTGAAATACGCTATGTGCCACTTGGTGTTGTTGGCATTATGGCGCCGTGGAACTATCCGGTTAATTTGACTCTCACACCATTAATAGCGGCTCTTGCCGCAGGTAATCATGCATTTATCAAACCTTCAGAACATACGCCGCATACCAATGCCTACTTAGAAAAACTTCTAAGCAAAATTTTTCCTGAAAATCGTGTCAGTATTGCACAAGGCGGAACAGATATTGCAGCCGCTTTCTCTGCTTTACCCTTTGATCACCTGTTTTTCACAGGCTCCAGGGCGATTGGTAAAAAAGTAATGGCCGCTGCCGCACAAAACCTTACTCCTGTTACGCTGGAACTTGGCGGTAAGTCCCCAGCACTGATTGCTCCCAATGCCGATTTGAAAAAAGCGGCTGCTCGCATCATAACTGGAAAGCTTTTCAATTCTGGACAAACCTGCATAGCACCCGATTACGTATTATTGCCGGAAAGTGTCATTGAGTCGTTTATTACAGAGGTTAAGGAACAAATTTCGCAACGCTATCCCCAACCCAACAACTTTCCAGACTATATTTCAGACTATACAAGCATTATCAATAACAACCAGTATCAACGTCTTATTACATTACTTGAAGATGCAATCATACGCGGTCATGAGATCATTCCGCTTATGCCTTTTATTGATCCGAGACAAGCACTTAAGCAACGTGTTCTCGTTCCTACGCTAGTTCTTAACCCTGATGATGACAGTGCTATCATGCAGGAAGAAATTTTCGGTCCACTGATGCCGATAAAAACCTACCGCTCTTATGATGAAGCAATCCATTATATTGCAAGCCGTGATCACCCATTGGCCTTTTATTGTTTCAGCAAAAATAACAAGCAAATTGAGGCGGCTTTATTGCACATTGTTGCAGGTAGCATTTGCATCAATGACACGCTGTATCAATTTGCATGTACAAATTTACCCTTTGGTGGTGTAGGCCCAAGCGGTATGGGGCAGTATCACGGCTATGAAGGCTTTAAAACCTTTTCCAAAGCCATGCCTATTTTGCGCAAATACAATCTGGCACTGACAGATCAGCTACGTCCTCCCTATGGTAAGCGTGTTGATATGATTATCCGCTTTCTCACACGATAAAAAACCACTGCAATATTGCTGCATCATCAAGTAAGCGAAGTAATTCAGGTCGTTGTAATGATGCTCCCGATTCATTTTCTATATACCAGCCAGCGATACGAAAACCTTTATCTTGAACAAACTTTTGTAAAGAACTTTTTGTAAAGAACTTTGCGATCGTTTTGCATTCTGATCACTGGTTGATGCTCTGAGGTATACAAAGATGTACATCTTGCTCCCGAAGTGACATTTATGTCATGACAAATATGGATAAAACGCCAATTTCCACTAGTAAACTTAGGATATAACCTTATTGTCATAAAATAATTGCAATTTCTTTGATTTTGTATTCGGCATCACTTATTATTGGTGTGTTAACTATTCACACATATAGGTGAGAACATGTCTCGTACTACCAGTATTACTATTGGCTCACAGTTAGATGAGTTTGTTGGCCAGCTTATTTCGTCAGGTCGCTACGGCTCGACAAGTGAAGTGGTTCGCTCTGCGTTGCGACTGTTAGAAAGACAGGAGAAGCAAACCACCGCGTTAAAAATGGCGATTGAAGCTGGTGAGCAAAGTGGTGAATGCTCATTGTCCCTTCATGACATCGCAGCCAAAGTAAAGCAGAAACACAATGTATAAGCTTTCTAACCTTGCAGCAGAGGACTTTGAACGGATTTTTGAATACACCTTGTTGAACTTTGGTATAGAGCAAGCGGATGACTATACAGACAGTATGCATAACGTTTTGCTGACCATTGCGGAACAACCTTTGATGGGGCATGAGTGTCCAGAAATTGCTGAAGGTCTTAGACGCCATGATCATCATAAACATGCAATTTTCTATCGTTCACAGCCTCATGGCGTTTATATCCTCCGTATTCTTCATCAGCAAATGGAACCATTGCGGTATTTTTATCCAGATATTTACTAAAAATACAACCCCTTAGATAAGGATACGTAGCATGTAAAGGTGTCCCTAGTGGCTACATGGCCGGGATGGGTAAACAGTACGTCACTAATTTGAGCCTGTGTGAAAAATAAGAGGCCCTAAATATGCCCGTAGATTTTTAACCACTCACCTATACTCTATACTCGCTCACACTTTCTACATATTTTTTCTACTTATTAAAATACACATTTGAAAAAGTAAGGTTCGCACCATAATATGGTGTGAGTCATAAGTCCCAGTTTTTACGTAGCGCAACCAACAGACATTGGAGTCAGAGGGCGGTTATGCACCATAAAGATGAGAAGAACGATAAAAATAAAGAGGAGAAAAACTCACTGATTGTACTTTCTGATGAGCAACAGAATTTCAGCGACTATCAAAAGCAGAGAATGGTTATGCCATTGTCTGCATCCAATCAGATATATGACAATCCTGCCATTGCCTATCTTGTTAGTCTTGGTTCAAAGCGAAGTCGTCAAACTATGAAGTCATTTCTTAATATTGTGGCAAAAATGTTGGGTTACCAAAACGTGCAGGACTGTTTATGGAGTAATCTACGGCGCCATCATGTTCAGGCCATTATGGAAATGCTCTCTGATTCAGGCAAAGCACCCGCAACGATCAATACTTATCTTTCTGCATTAAAAGGAGTTGCATTAGAAGCCTGGACAATGAAACAACTTGACACAGATAGTTTTCAACACATTAAACAAGTACGTTCTGTCAGGGGAAGTCGCTTACCCAAAGGGCGGGCGCTTGAGCGTTATGAAATTAAGACCTTATTTTATACCTGTGAAAACGATCTCAGTATAAAAGGCTTACGTGATGCAGCCATTATCGGTATTTTGATAGGTTGCGGTCTGCGCCGTTCAGAAATTGTTTCATTAGATCTAAAACACATCATTTATCGTGAACAAGCATTAAGAGTGATGGGGAAAGGAAACAAAGAACGTTTGTCATATATGCCGGAAGGCACATGGAGACGATTGAATTGTTGGGTGGATGAAGTGCGGGGGGAACATGCCGGACCATTATTTACTCGTATCCGCAGGCATGATGATGTAACAGAAGACCGCCTTTCTGATCAGGCTATTTATCATATATTGGAAATTCGCAGGATTGAAAGCGGAATAGAAAAATTTGCTCCTCATGATCTACGCAGAACCTTTGCCTCAGCTATGTTGGATAATGGCGAAGATATTGTGACCGTCAAAGATGCAATGGGACATTCAAGTATTACGACAACTCAAAAGTATGATCGGCGTGGGGATGAACGACTGAGAAATGCGGCCAGAAATTTGAATTTTTGAATAAGTAATTTTGATATAGTAATTTTTGACATAGTAATCATAGTTTGCCCGAAACTTGAATAAGTCCTATTTCGGGCAAACTATCTATCGAATCATTGTCGATTATTATTCATCCACATCAATCGGACAAATGAAACCATCAGGTTTAATTGCCAGTAGATCGCATTTTAACCGGTCAATAACATGTTCTGCAGTATTACCAAGAAATGCAGCAGATAAACCTGTACGTCCAAGAATGCCTAAAATAACCACACCAGCATTAATTTCCTCGCAGATTTCAGGAATGACTTTTTCCGGTAAGCCTTCCTGAACATGCGTTTGCTCTTCGCTGATACAAAATTTCTGTCGTAGTTCTTTCATTGCAACCAAATGCTGACCACGTAATGCCCGATTATATACATTGGGATCAAAATCGGGCAGTTCTGTTGCAATGTTTAAAGGAGCAGCGGGGTAGGCACTGACAAGGTGGATAAGAGGTTCTTTTACAATCCTGTTAGCAAGTTCTTGTGTTTCACGAACTAATTTTAGATTAAGTTCATTATGATAGGATTCTTCGTTTGATAAATTTACCGCAACAACTGCCGCCCCTTTTTCTGGCCATGTCTGGTCTTTTACCATCCAGACAGGACAAGGACATTTACGTAATAAGTGCCAGTCGAGCGGTGTAAAAATCATCGACTCTAACAGAGAATGCTGATGTGCCATCTTCAATAGCAAATCATGTTCTCCAGAAATAACTTCCTGAATGATCGCTTCATAAAAACGATTGTGCCAAACTACTTTGATTTCAATATCAATTCCTGATTCAAGGTAGTAATGTGCTTGTTGTTTTATCCAGGCGACCCGTTGGCCAATAACACCTTTACGCATAGCGTTTCTTTCTTCAGGAGAAAGTAACGTAGTCATATCATAGGATAAATCATAAATGGGCAAGAAAGCCTTAATCCGGCCACCATTACGTTGCACGATATATACCGCACGTCTTAATGCTGGCTGATCATCCTGATTCGGATCAATTGCAACTAAGAGGTTTTGGTAGTTTGCCATATATTAATACCTCGCAGAGGCTGGATGAGCCTTTCGTACAGAAAGATAAACTAATATAGACAACTATAACAGTGTAGGAGCGTGCCAGATCAGCAAAATATAGTGATCTGGCTTAAATTTTGAAATAACTTTATGTCACATTTACGTGAGCTTTACCTGCCAGTTCAGTTAATTTTTCCATGTTTTCTACAGTGATATACTTCCCTTTAACACTTAAAATGCCATTTTTCTGAAAACGTCCAAGCAGACGGCTGATAGTTTCAACTGTCAAACCGAGATAATTACCGATATCACCACGTGTCATAGTCAGACGGAATTCACGGGGGGAAAAACCGCGTTGCGAAAAACGGCGAGATAAATTATAAACAAATGCCGCCAGCCTTTCTTCTGCATTCTTTTTAGATAACAAGAGGATCATTTCCTGATCACCTTTAATTTCACCACTCATCAAACGCATCATCTGCTGGCGGAGATTTGGCATTTTTCCGGAAAGATCATCTAATGTTTCAAATGGGATTTCACATACCATTGAAGTTTCCAATGCCTGAGCAAAACTAGGATGTTCTGTGTTGATTATGGCATCGAATCCGACTAAATCTCCGGCAAGATGGAAACCTGTGATTTGCTCATCACCTTCTTCAGTGATTGTATAACTTTTAATAGTTCCAGAACGGATAGCATAAAGCGATTTTAATGCGTCACCCGCTTTAAAAAGAGTTTGTCCTTTTTGGATGGGTTTTTTACGCTCAATGATATTATCAAGCTGATCGAGTTCATGTTCGTTTAAAGTGAAAGGAATGCATAGTTGGTTAATGCTGCAATCCTGACAGTGGATTGCACAACCACCTGATTGAATCCGCCTAATAATGCGTTTTTCTGGAACCATAGGAAGTGCTCGTTAGAAATGATTGATGTTCGTCAATTTAACATATTTAGGTGGCCCTGATAAGAGCCTGATTTTTTTGTTAATCATTATCTTTGTCATTGACGAAGAAAAAAATGAAATTTTGCTGTGATTAAGGCTTAATTTGCGTAAAATTCTGCACACTCGATATAATACACCAATAAAACTGAAATTATATTAATAATATAATGTTATGTTGATAGTAGTGTATTGATGATAGAGGTGGGTTTACAGATAAATGGATGGATTAGCATGAGTGAATGGCTGTTAATTGCATTTACAATGATAGTGCAAAGTTCTATTGGCCTGGTACTAATGAGTGCACTTTATATTTATTTTTTTAATCAGAAAACAAACGCAGGGCAAAAATCAACAGTTGTCCCTGTCCGCATAGCTTTAGTCATCAGTAGCTTACTGTCTGGAATAGGTTTGCTATCTTCTTTGGATATTATGGGACATCCATTCAGTGTGTATCATTTATTACAATTGCATAACATAATACATCGGCGGGAGTGGATAAATATAGAAACAACATTTGCTGCCATCTACTTTGGTACTTTGAGTTTATATACACTTTTTGCTTTGGCCACCAAGCGGGGACATGTATATGTTATGATGGGGATCGGTATTATTGGCTTAGCTGATATTCACTATATGGTCAGTATTTATTTGAACAGTGCCATGCTCACTTGGACAAATATTAATACTTATTTTTTGTTCTATGGCGCAGTATTTACGTTAGGGCCAGCACTGGCTTTGTCGTTTATTAGTCAATCGGGCAGAAAACTTACACAAGAAAAAATTCCTACCAAACTTATTATGTCAGCGCTGATTATTGTTTTTATCAGTGTGACAATGCGATTGATTGAACAACCAGCATACATGGGGTGGTTAGTAGAGACGGCATTGGAAAGTGAAGGAAAAAACACCATTTTTCCCCATCAACCAGAACTTAATTTCAAAAGTGCATTTAGTTTCAGAATGATAACATGGTGTTTATACATTATTGCTATGGCGATCTGGGCATATACATTATGGAAAGGGCGAAACAGAACACGCATTCGAACAGGTTATCCTATTCTGTCGGGTACAGTCATTATGTTTATTGCTGAAATCATTAATCAGTATATTTTCTTTATCATGTGTAATATATAATTATTAATATCATCATAAAATCATATACTCCATATATTTTAATCTGCACAATAAAAGATGTGATATCACCACTGATTTTATGTGCAGAAAACCACAGTATATTCATGGTCTTAAATTTATAAACTATCCTTAAAACACTACTGGATTACAGTTTTTCTTCATCATTTTTTTGTTCTAGCGCACAAATTTAAAGTATTTATTAACTTATTATTAATATTTCAAATCATATGTCTTATATCTGTGTTCATAGCTTGACTTAGTTAATGAATAAATAGCTAACAAAGAATAATGAACAATCGAGGATATTGTGATTATGACTAAGCCACTTAATTCTAACTTAAATGTGGATGCTCTATTTTTAGGTCCAAAGTCAGAAAATGCTGTGTTTTTCAGAGAAATGATGGATTATGCGGTCAATGAGCATATGCATTGGCGTTCAGGTTTTCATCCTGAAGATTCTGCTCTGGTTACATCAGTTGATCGCTATGAGCATAACTACAGAGAAACATTGTATCGGACAGAAGGAATATTAAATCAGTTATCGGCAAAATTAAAAAACACCTCCATTCCTTTCTTCTCTCCCCGTTATCTTGGACACATTAATAGTGATACTTTGATGGTTTCTAATCTCGCTTATGTCATGGCGATGATGTACAACCCGAATAACTGTTCTTATGAAGCATCACCGACCACAACAGATCTTGAGCTTGAATCCGGGTTAGATCTCTGCCGAATGTTTGGCTATGACACGCAACAAGCCTGGGGACATATCACCTGAGGAACAGTGGCTAACTATGAAGGTCTTTGGGTTGCCAGAAACTTAAAAACACTGCCTTTGGCCATCTCCCTGCATCCCGAAACCAAAAACCTGCTCAGTCACAAGTCCCAAAAACAATTAATGAATATTCCAACAGCAGAAGCCATTGATTTAATTAGTGAGTTAAAAAGGCAAGGAGTATTTAATGAAATACGCGACATGACATGTCGTAGCATAGGAGTTAAACCAGAAATTTTAGGCAAGCTACTTGTACCGCAGTCTAAGCATTACTCTTGGATAAAAGCAGCCGATATTTTTGGTATTGGACAAGAAAATATTATTCCATTGCCCGTTAATGAACATTATCAAACTGATGTTGCCAAGATGCGTGAAATCACGCTTTCTCTTATTGAGAAAGGAGAAGCTATTTTGGCAATGATTGCTGTGGTAGGTACAACAGAAGTAGGAGCAATTGATCGCATTGATGAAGTGATAAAGTTGAGGCAAGAATGTGAAGAGCATTATGGTGCATCGTTTTACATCCATGTTGATGCTGCCTATGCAGGTTATGCCTGTTCTTTGCTCCTGAATGAGCAGGGAAAATTTATGGAATATGATGAATTAGTAAAGCATCATCATCAACTTGGCCTGATCCCTGAAAATATTAATTGGCCTAAACCGGAAGTCTATCTGAGTTTCAAGGCACTAAAACATGTCGATTCGATCACCGTTGACCCCCATAAGATGGGGTTTATTCAATATTCGGCTGGTGCTATCTGCATGAAGGATAAGCGGATTCTCGATTTAATTTCTTCCCATGCTGCTTATCTCTTTGAAGATAATGATGTTCATAACGCTTCACCAACCAGTAATCGAGGAATATTGGGCGCCTCTATAATGGAAGGTTCAAAAGCAGGAGCAACTGCCGCAGCTTTATGGGCAGCGCATAGATTATTACCTCTGAATATTCATGGGTATGGCAAAGTGATTGCTGCCGGGATCTGCACTGCCAATCGATTATTGGATAAAATAACCCATATGCAACCCATAAAGGTTGAAAAATATCAATTTGAAATACATATCATGCCAGCACCTGATTTTCATATGATTAATTTTTCTTTCAAGGAAGTTGGAAATACCAGCCTGCTGAACCACAACGCTCTCAACAAACGGATCTATGAACTATGTTCATATTCCACCGGACGTGCTTATGCCAACGATCTTCTTACATCATCAACAATACTGGATTACAAAGAGTATGGTGATACCCCCAGGTATTACGCTGAACAATGTGGTTTTAGTTATAGTGAATGGAAAAAAGTGCATCATATATACGTATTGCGGGCAGCCGTAATGACACATTGTTTGCGTAATGAAGAACACTTCGAAGAATATTGGGAACAATTAAAATTTATTTTTGTTAGAAAACTGACTCAACTTGTTGATGAAAAAGAAAAACAATTACATCAAAAATTAGATTTTGATACTTCATTTCTTAGTTGATACTAAAGGGATATAGATATGAAAAATCGTACCCTGGGAAGTATTTTTATTGTCGCTGGGACAACGATCGGAGCAGGTATGCTGGCAATGCCACTTGCTGCTTCTGGTATAGGTTTCAGTGTTAGTTTTGTTCTGCTAGTTGGGATATGGATTTTGATGAGTTATACCGCATTATTGCTGGTTGAAGCTTATCAGTATGAATCATTTGATACCGGTTTGGGGACACTGGTTTATCGTTATCTTGGAAAATATGGAAAAGTCATTACTGGTTTCAGCATGATGTTTTTGTTGTACGCCTTAACGGCGGCTTATATCAGTGGGGCAGGTGATTTACTTACTGCCAACATTAATAAATGGTCAGGTGTTTCATTTCATGGTGCTGTAGGTGTACTTCTATTCACCTTAATAGGTGGCGGGATAGTCTGTGTTGGCACCAGCTCTGTCGATTTTATAAACAGGATATTGTTTAGTGCCAAGATTATCTTTCTGGTATTGATGCTTGGTTTGATGCTTCCACACATTCAGCATGTAAATTTATTATCTATGCCTATTGAGCAAGGTCTTATTTTATCTGCCATTCCTGTTGTTTTCACTTCATTTGGTTTTCATGGCAGCGTACCGAGCATTGTACGATATATGAAAGGTGATATCCGCAAATTACGATGGATATTTATTACCGGCAGTGCAATTCCTCTGATAGCTTATATACTTTGGCAATTAGCTACATTAGGAAGTCTTGATTCAACAACATTATTGGGTATTCTAGCTGAAAAATCCGGATTAGATGGGTTAATCCGCTCGATTCGTGTTGTAGTTGCATCACCAAAAACAGAATTTTCAGTGCAAATATTCGCCAATCTGGCGTTGGCAACTTCTTTTTTGGGCGTCACTCTTGGGTTATTTGATTTTCTGGCAGATCTTTTCAAACGCCAGAATAATGTAGCGGGGCGCTTACAAACCGGATTGCTGACATTTGCACCTCCATTAGTGTTTGCTCTGTTTTATCCAAAAGGATTTGTCATGGCGTTGGGATATGCTGCTATTGCGTTATCAATACTTGCTCTATTATTACCTAGTATTTTGATTTTTAAGGTTCGCCAAAAAAATATATGCCAATATCGAGTCTTCGGCGGAACGCCTGCATTGGTTTTAGTATTTCTTTGTGGGATCGCAGTAATTTTTATTCAAATAGGTATTGTGACAGGGATGTTACCTGAAATTGGATAAATTCATTAACTCCTTATCATTGTCGAAAGGCTTTGGAATTCACCAAAGCCTTTTAATAAGTTATTTGATACCTGTCCAAATTGTCCAGTAATCTTTTTCGATGATATTTGTCAGAGAGGGAAGGGATTTATAATTAAGAGATTAAAAGAACCTAGGGTAAAAAAATCATCATGGATGGCAACTAATAAGTATGTAAAAAATATATCACTATGTAAATAAGCATAGAATTTACTATGATTATTGGGATTTAGGGAGATTATTATTAATAACAGGCTCTGTTTTTCCTTATGCTATAAACTGATATTCCTGCTGTTTTACTATTTAAAGATTCGTTCGAATCTATTGCCATCGTTAATCTTCCTTGTTTTACAGTATCTGTTTTCACTTCTAGAACTAGGCCATTTTGTTACGTTTATTGATCTTGATTTAGTGACAGTGTCACTAAAAAATCTCTCAATATCATCCCAATAGCTATTATCAAGCAACTTCCCAGTATTATCATTGCAGCCGCGATACCGTGCAGGGTTAGTTGCATAGTCGCAATGGGGAGTAAAAATAGAATCGCCAAATTATTCAGGCTTTCAGATACTGCCAATATTTGGCCTTTATTCCGCTTCGCTCTATTTGCCAGAATAGAAGTGCTGACAGGAGCTGCAAGTCCGAGTGCACATCCCCATAACATCAGGCAGACAAGGCTAAAGAACAAAGATAGTGGTAATAACATGAATGCAGAACTGCTTACGAAAAGTGTTATTACTGTCAACAGTAGCGTGCATTCTTCCCGGATCCGTAAGTACTTCACAAAATATGCAGATAGATTCCCTAAACCAAGCCCAATGCCAAATGCAGAAACGGAGATACCAACTGCACCTGTTTCTAAATCATAATGTCGTCTTAGTACTTCTCCGGTCAATATAAAAGCAGATACTGCTGTACCATTCCAAAACCCTTTTGCGATAAGAAGACGGATTAAATTCCCCTGGTATATCCATTGGAATGTTATTTCTGTTTTTCTTATTCGAAGATTCTGGGAAGAGTTTTTCTCCAGATTTAAAGGCAATCTTCGGATTAAAATATTTCTGCTTAAAATAAAAAGCAAAATACATCCGATCGCACTCATCAAAAATGGTATCCGCCAGTTAAAAACTGCTGTTAACACTCCTGCGAAAACAGGGCCGGTTGCAATACCCACAGTCATGCCAAGCATAACGATTCCCATTGCTGAGGTTTGTTTATGGGAGGGAAAAATATCTGTAATCAATGCAAAAATAGTTGGGATCAGAGCTGCCGAAGCAATGCCTCCGAAAATACGCAATCCGATGGCAATTTCTAAATTGGGGGCTATAGCCAGTGCCAACCCATCAATTGAAAGAAACAGCAAAGATGCCAGTAACAATTTATATCGACTTATTCGATCAGATAACCAACCAAAAATTGGTGCTGAAAGTGCATAGGCGAGGGCATAGCTAGATACCAGCCAGGTCGCTTTATCGGTTGTTGTTTCAAACGATTCAGCTAATGGTTTGAGTATGGGGGATAGCATAAACTCTGTCGCACCGATGAAAAATACAGCAAATGAAAATATCGGTAAAATCAATGGTGAAACTTTAGGCAAAATAATACGTGATGACATATTCAAGTCTTCTCTGATAAAAAATTGGATTGGTAGAAATAGATAAAATTTTTAGCTGCCTTTAGCTACTACAAAGGCTTATCAGATATGGCAATTGATCAGTTCTATCAGAATAGCACATTAGCCTAGTTTTGCGGTTTCGATAACGAACTTCACTGCCAGCGATTACTGGCAGTGAAGTTGTTTATTTATCAGCAGTTACTTCAATATCAAGTACACTAATTTCGCTATCATTTTTTGCCATATCTTGGCCATATGCACATACACGCCATGGAGCTTCAGATTTCTCTAGAACTATAGGTCTCCAGGCAAAGCTGTAATCTGATTTATCATCACAGCGAGTTGTTGCTTTAGGGCCATATTTCACTTGAACACCCATGAGTTCATATTGTTGAGCTTTAACAGTTATATACCAGTTGTTACTCCCGTGATCATTTTTATGGATAATTGGTTTAATTGATGGTGGAACATTATCAATTTCTCGCAACATCACTGAGGCATCTTTTGTTTTTTGCCATTGACCATCGTTGTTCTGATGGATAACACAGAGTTTATAGATACCGTCTTTTTCAGGCAGTAACATGTTTTTCAATATATCCTTGCTAGCTGAAACTGGAGCGCTATATCCGGCTTGATTTGTACAATCCACTTCGCTGATCAACCCTGTTTTATAGCGGATATTTTTGACATCAGCACCTTCTTTGATAGTGACATCCCATTTTGCTTTCTCTCCGTCAACAACACTTTGAGTGATCCAAGATGACCACAGCAGACTTCTTTCTAAAATGTCACCGCTATTGTTTTCCAGTTTAGATAGATCAAGTTTGTTGTCCTTAGTTATTGCATTAGCAATGGTATCTACAGGAATGAAATAACTGGCTCCTTCTTCTGAAACACCTTTATTGTTTTCGACAGTACAAGGCCTGCCGAGTCCACAACCAGTCATACCTGGTGTTGTGGTTGTATTAAGAACACCAATAACGTCTGTTTTACCTTTTTCAAAAACAGGAGAGCCCGATGTTCCGCCGACGACACCAGCACAGTTAACAGAAAAGACCGGAGACCAGATCCATGGTGCAGAACTTTCATACAGTAATGGTGATTTTCCGGTAATATCACATTCAGACTTTCTAAGGTAAGCAAAATTGTAATCAACATTATTAACAGGAATATGAGTCAACACGATAGGCTGATGTTTCATCTTCATGTTTTTCTTCAGCTTCAAAGGATGATAACCTTTCTTAGCCAGATCGCCATAAGTAGCCTTCAATTGCAAGACAGCGATATCTTGGTGTTTCATCGTTGAATACAGAACACGGTCAATTTTTATTGGTGAAAGGTTGTCTTTTTTGTCAATAAAATAATCCGGAGTATATTGCCAATACTCCATTTCTACTGGCCGATCAACGATCACTTCATTTGTTCCTACATTACTATTAACACAATGTCCTGCTGTTAGTATCAAGGCCGGGGTCTCTGGGCTTGGTTCATTTTCACCAGCAATCAGGGTTGCAGTACAACTTGCTCCCCCCGAAAATTTACCGACAGTTCTGAATTTATCGGCACCAGGATCGGTTGATTTCATTAATGGAGCACCATTATCATTAGATTCAGAAAAATCAATAGATGTATCACTCAAAGCTAAAGCATTTGAACTTGCTGTGATAGAAAACAAACTAACTAACAGAGCCTTACGATAAGTCATAATTATCCTCCTTTAGGTTATGTAGATGACTCGAAAGTCATTATCCGACTGATAATGCATAAGCTCTATTTAACTATTTTGTATTGCTGTGGATACAAAACCACCAAGTTAAGAAGAAAAGAAAAACTCACTGCCAACTATTTCCAGCAATGAGTTTGTTTTTTATGGAGTTTTTATTGCTCAGAATTTCCAGTTGGCATTGAAGAATACACCGTTATCTTTGTGATTGCCTGATATGACACCGTTATATCCCAGAGATAATTGAGCATTTTCATTAATGCTCAATGCCGTACCTGCTTTGATGACAGCGGCGTCACGTGCTGCTGAGACACTGTTGACAGTAAATGCTGCATTGCTATTGCTGAAACTTAATTTACTGCCGCGATCGACATTGACAAATTGATGTTGCCAACCCAATTCACCATACATACCTACAGTAATTTGATTTTGCGTCTGCCATTTTTGGTCAACGCGTAAACCTAATGTGGAGAGAGTTGCATTTTTTGATTGTTTTTCGCCAGATAGTGCCGCAGCACCACCTTGCTCATTAAGACCACCATTACGGAAATTAACGTGAGATAAATTGGCAAATGGTTCCAAATTCAGCCAGGGAGCATTAATACTATAAGCTGCTTCAGTAAATATCTGCCCGGTTTGTGCGCCATATTTGGCTTTCAGATTGTCGGACTGACTGCCAAAAGCAACCGAACGTTTTGTATCAAAACGATGCCAGCTATAGGCCACACCAGTACGCAATGCCAGAGCATTAAACTGTTTGCTACCATATAATGCCAGATGGAAATTGTTGCTGTCGGCTGAAGTATTATAACCACCACGTAGAGAAGAGCGGGTATAACCAGTAGACATACCGATACGCCAGTCATTCGTTAACGCTTTGTCTGCGCCCAGTAACACACCATAATTTGACATACGATAGCCGTTGATTTCACTGGTATTATCGGCAAGTTGCCAGTTGCTGGTGATTTGTGCCCAAACACCATTTTTATCTGCTTTGATATCCTGATTAGTGATTCCACCATCCGCTTGACGCAAGCGTGTATTCAACGTATCGCGCAGATAACGGCTGCTATTCATTTGTGCAGCAGCAATATCGGCATGGATCTGTCCAGAAGACAATTGTTGGAATGCCTGGCGAGCCTGAGCGGGCGTATCAGACATTAAGATACTCTCATAAACCGGATGACCCAGATTCAGCCTATCAGCAGCATTAGCTATCGCACGTTCATTAGCGGTTTTACCCATACTAGCGAATGGAGTGGCATTACGTTTTATATCTAACATCACGCTATTAGGTTGGTAGTTAAGATGAGTACCAACGAACAAATAGTTAGGTGCAACGGTAGTAAATTGACCATTGATACCCTGGTTTGCCTGTAAGATATTGTATTGTTGACCAAGCAGACTACGAACCTCATGTTTTGAGAGCAAGTTGCTGTTGTTTTCTAACGTGACCTGTACAGCCCCACCTTTCAATATCACTGAACCATTGCTGGAAATGCGATCACTACGTCCTTGGGTATTTGGTGCAACTTCAACCAGATAACGAGAACCTTCCTGAAAAGTAACATCACGATCAACGTGCAATATTCCGATTGAATTTAAATTGCCTGGTGCAATATTGGCACTGGCATTGGCCATAAGTGAGCCAACAGTACCACTCCCACTCAGTGTTGCATCATTTTGCACAGTGACATCAGAGGTTATAGAGCCACTAATTTGCAACTGGCCTTGTTCTACCCAGGTTGGCCCTTTATAAGTGCTATTTTTACCAGCGAGTTCAAGCATTCCTTTACCGGTTTTAGTCAATCCACCATGACCTGCGATATCATTACTCCAATAGTCATAGGCACACTCAATGCTATCGCATACCCGCTCTACAGTAGTCCCTTTTTCCACTATTCCCTCAATTCCGGGGATATTTGCGACAAACTGAGTTTCCGTATATGAGCCGGGAATATAGAATTCAGCAGGAATATCTTTCTCAGTGATAAACATTTTGGGGCCATCAATAGCATCTTTTAGGTTCAGCATTCCCCAGCCATAGAGCCGGTCAATACCTTTTTCCCCCAGATCAGTAGCAGTTGTTTTGAGAACATCAGAGATTTGCCCCGCTGTCATATAAGGAAAACGCTGCATCAAGACCGCCGCCGCTCCAGCTACATGCGGGGATGCCATAGATGTGCCCGTGTAAGCCTCATAAGTAGGATTAATCTCTAGTTCACCTTTATTTAAAGCATCTTCGTCTATCTTTCCATTATTTTTCGAGACAAAATCACCTGTGCTACTGTAAACTCTGGTGCCTGGTGCGGACAAACAGTAACTAGCAGTATATCCGCAACTGGTTGATGAGACGTTAATTCGATTGTCTCTGGTCAGGTTGGCTACGCTGAGATAATTCTTTAATACATCAGGGAAGAAAAACGGCATCCCCGCGTGTAACCAGGTGACATTATAGTTGTTGGCATTTCCCGCAGCGAAAACAACTAATTTATCTTGGCGTGCTGCACGTAATAAGGAAGCTGATCTGATTGTTCCAAGTATTGGATAGAAATCTTTCTCTGGGATTGGAGATTTACTTAATTTATCCAATATTTCTTTAATCGGGGTGGCATATTTAATGACATCGTCTAATGTGACTTTATCATATTTTATTGTTCCATTTGGAAATCTTATAGGATTACCTTTGCTATCAGTAGCATAGCTAGGACGGACACCCCAACTATTATTGATAACCCGAACATTACTCTGAATAATGGACTCTGTACGATTAAACTCATTTTGCAAATATTTTGCAGTAATTAAGCCCGAATCAAATGCCACGCCGTGCATCCCTTGACCGTCTCTGTTTGCAGCAATAATTCCTGACACATGGTTACCGTGAGCACCGAAGACGATCGTTCCATTTTTCTTTTCATCATAGTTCCAAGTATCTTCAGGGCTTAATATCTTAAGTTTTCCTGAAAATTCGGAATGCTGAGTAACAGCCTCATCCAGCACACCAACATTAATCCCTTTCCCAGTATAACCACGTGCATAAGCATAATGCGCACCAATTGCGGTTAATCCCCATTGACGCTTGAATTCCTCTGATAACCAACTATCAGGCGAGTTTTTCTGCCCCTGTTCTTGATATCCAGTATCGGCTATTGAAGCATTAATAGGTAATAGTCCACAAAATAATGTTACCCACAAAAATATAGGTTTTACTGTATTGTTTTTTTTCATAAGAGTAGGTCCATTTTTTACATAATGAAATCTTCCGATTCGCTATTCAATAAATAACTTTTCAGAAAACACTTATATTTAACTGGTCATTTGAGTTCATATAACTGGCAGAATTAAGTTATTCCAAAAACAGATGGACGTTGCAGGGTAATCTTTAAATAATTGATTAAAGATATCGAAAAAAATATTTATAACTCGCCAGCAAGTTTCTATGAAATGATAACTAAACATCAAATGCAAGAACTCATTTAACCTACTGATAACATTTATTTTACAATAATTTAATTTTATTTTCTTTTTAAATTCATATGGATAAATTTAAATTTTAGTTATTTTACACTGATATGCAGTTATTTATTGTTAAGTAAAAAATAAAAAAAATACTTCTTTGTGCTTTAATTAAGCAATATTTTGTTTATTAGATGGATATTTATCAGGGTAATAAAATAAGTATGATAAATATAAAAACACAGGAGAGATGACAAGATTTTCATAAATTATTACTCGTTTAATAATTTATGTTATATATAAAATTTGTAAAATAGCCTTATTATTTAAATGGGATTGAAATCATGAATTCTCAATAAAAGGAATCATTAAAGAAACTATAATATTAAATTAACCTGATTATTAATTTATTTTACGGCTTTATAAAAACAATAAGAGGTGAATATATGAGTAAATGGGAAGAGAAAGATCTTTCTGAGTTCTTTTCACAATACAATGATATTTTTGAAAAGAAATATGCTTTCACAACTATTTGTGATTTTATTAAGCAACATAATTCCATAAAAAAAGTTCTTGATCTTGGTTGTGGCTCAGGAGCGTTAATTCCTTTTCTTACGTCGATTGTTCCTCAAGTAATTGGCGCAGATATTTCAGAATATTCTATTGAATTAGCAAAAGAAAAATATAAAGATAGCGGGGCTATATTCATTTATCCAAATGAGCTTCATCACTATACGAATGACATCCCTTTTGATACAGTAATCAGCTCTTTTGTGCTCTGCACACTAAAAACAGAAGATTCGTATAGAGCTATTTTTCGTCAGGTAAATAGCCATTTAGTTAAACATGGTTATTACATGACTCTTGATTTTAATTCGGATGCTTTCGGCATAGACTTTGGCCCATTCAAAACAGGAGAAGCGGGAAAGGCTTACCGTGACGGAGATACATTGTTAACGACTTTATGGACCAAAACGGGTAAGCCGTTCTCTTTTAATGATACGTACTGGTCATTGGAAAAACGGATAGCATGTGCAGAAGAGGCTGGGTTTTCTCTTCACCAAAAATTAATTCCTCATGTTCCAAATTTTAAGCCTCCATTTATAATATCGGTCTTCAAAAAAGAAGAAGAATTATAAGGCCCACAGAGATGATCAGGATTTTAGCAACAGGGCATCTGGAGTATACCCAGTCCAGGGCTTATTCTCAAAGGACTCAGTAAAAATGAGTTTGATGATGTTAAATACGATGCAGAATTACCTCAACGGATTAGAGATAGCCTATATTAATTCATATAAAAGATCGGTAATCCGATCTTTTATACTCGACTCATATCGTTGAGCCGAGCTTAGGTTTCTAAAACTTTGATTTTTACTAAAAATAGTTATTCTTGTCTATTTTACATACCATAGTGATACTTTTTATTTTCCTCTCCAATAACTTCACGTACATGTTTCAGAGCTTCGGCATAAGATTTTAGTAGTTTCAGTGTATAGTGAACCCGTCCTTCAAATACAGCATCATTACAAATCAAATCTGGGGAAATTAAGCTTTCACTCTGTCGGAAAATTAGATGATCAGGCAGGAAGCAAACATGGTTATTTTTAAAACCGGTCATACGTAATTCCGAAAGAGGGTAAACACCATTTGGGCCAGCAGAAACGCTAGTTAATAATGCTGGTTTATGCCCCAGTTCCGTCACAGAGCAATATAACAATAGATTTTTTAGTGCTGGTGGCACCATTCCATGCCATTCGGGGGACACAAAAATAAAGGCTTCACTTTCTCTTAAATGGTGAGCAATTGCTTGCCACGGATGTGACTCTGCAGATATGTCTGTGGTATAGCCGTCATGGAGAGGAAGTTCTACATTGCACAATTCGAGGAAATTAGTCTCAGTAAATCCATATTCACTACTGAGTTTTTGCAAATAGCGGGCTACACGTTGACTGCTGGAGTTTTGACGCTGGCTGCCAGATATCAAAGTCAATTTCATATTATATGCTCCTGGGTTATATGAGGTTATGAGGCTGTTTGAGTCCGATTTCGAGGAAATAGAAAGCCAAACAGCAATCATAATGATGCAGGCTCTGATAAATTGGAATAGGAAAAAAAACCGTCGTCACAGTATATTCTTTTCATTCCAGTAAGCCTGTCGCAGGACTTTCCATCAAAGTCGATAGTCGAATTACCGCCTTGCTCACGATTCTCCCAATCACATGTCGACGCGGGATGCTATCGAGAAATGGGTGATTACTCCCTCAAAAGATATATTTAATAAATAATTAGTTATGTTATTTTTTATTTTGATATTGTTTATTTTGGATATTAAATTCAATGAACTTTCATGTTCATAATATTTTTTATTAGTATTTACTTAAAATTGTTTCATTTAGTCATTAAATATAATTAGCGCTTACATTTACATTAGTTGTGCGATTTTATTATTATAAAATAATATGTAGTGAGGTGAGGTTATTTTTTATATGGAAAAGTATACATGAAATAATTATAACTTAATGATAAATAACAATTTTTTATTTACTTATTCCTTGATTGTTAGAGGTTGTTAATATTTATAAACCCCATAACTTCATCTGAAATAATTACAATTAGAAATTAATGCTAAATGAAAAAAATACAGCAAGGACTTAGCGATCATGCCAGTAGATATATTCAATAGATCCATTTCTATTTAGTTGTGGAATTCAGCGTCGATTAATAAAAAATTGCGGTAGATCAAAGACGCTTATCTAAAAAAAGGAAAAAAAGAAAAAAATGGAATACCTTCTTCCTGTTCATCAAATTAACCATTTATTCCGCTGTCTGGAAAATTATTGTCACATAATTTTTTGTTGTGCAGTTATTAACCGGCCTATGACATCCAACACCTGAGAAAAATATCGTCTGAGTATCTTTCGATGCTTGGCGTACCCGTTGTTATTTCTCAAAAAAATAAAAGAAAAACATTTGTGATGGTTTCTGGGAATAACAATTTTCAAAAATCCAATAATTCGTTGAGGTAGTAAATAGATGAAAGACAGTATTACCAGCATGGGAAGTACCCTTGAAGCGGGGTTAGTGAATACGTCGTCAAGAAAGGTGAGTGATGACATATTTGTGGGAAAGCTTAATGGGTTATCTGAGGCTGAACGTACCCTGTTGCTGGAAACCTGGAATGCCACAGAAACCCCATATCCTGACCATGTATGTATTCATCAGTTGTTTGAACAACAAGTAGAGAAAACCCCGGCTGCTGTAGCGTTAATCGCCGGGGATCAGACACTGAGCTATGCGGAACTGAATGCCCGAGCCAACTGGCTGGCTTGTCACTTGATTGAACAGGGGATTTACCTGGGTGACCATATAGCGATCCTGTTAGAACGCTCAATTGAATTGGTGGTGGCTCAGTTAGCTATCCTTAAGGCTGGTGCGGTTTATGTCCCTGTCGATCCCAACGTACCGGATGAACGGAAAAACTGGCTGATAAACGATTGCGCCGCCAAATTATTGCTGACTGATATGCAGGCGGCAATCCCGGCCGAATTAGTTGTCCCGCGGCTCCGTCTTCCCAGCGAGACAGAACCGATTCATGAAGAAGAACATCACAATCTTAATTTATTGGGTGTCAGTACCGGGCCTGCGTATATCATGTACACCTCTGGTTCGACTGGTATACCCAAAGGGGTCATTGTGCCTCACCGTGCTGTCGTCCGGTTGGTTATTAATAATGGTTATGCTGACATCGAACCCAATGACCGGATTGCTTTCGCCGCTAATCCGGCTTTCGATGCCAGCACCTTTGAAGTTTGGGCACCATTGCTCAACGGTGCTGCACTGGTGGTTATTGATCATACCACGTTACTGACGCCGCGGGATTTTGTTCAGGCGTTACAGGCGCATCGCATTACGGTCCTGTGGATGAGTGTCGGGCTGTTTAACCGGCTGGCGGAGGAGTTATCCCCGGTGCAGCCTCAACTTAAAATGCTGCTGGTTGGGGGAGATGTCCTCGATCCGCATGTCATTGCTCAAGTACTGCGTAAAAACCCGCCACAAAAGCTATTGAATGTCTACGGTCCGAGTGAGGGAACCACATTTACCACGACCTACCATATTCACACGTTAGCATCGGGTACGACGACTATTCCTATTGGCCGACCCATTGCCAACACCCGGATTTATTTACTGGATGCTGATGGTCAGCCGGTGCCATTGGGGATGATCGGTGAGATTTATATCGGGGGTGACGGAGTGGCCTGCGGTTATCTCAATCGTCCTGAATTGACCGCTGAGCGCTTTCTCACAGATCCATTTAGCGATAAACCGAATGCGCGTATGTACCGAACCGGGGATTTGGCCCGCTATCTGCCGGACGGCAATCTGGAATTCTTGGGCCGTAACGACCAGCAGGTGAAAATCCGCGGATTCCGAATTGAACCGGGGGAAATTGAAGCTCGGCTGGTGGAATATCCGGCGATACGTGAAGCTGTGGTGCTGGCGTTAGGCGAGGGGCAGGACAAACAACTGGTTGCCTATGTGCTGACCCAAGAGAATGACGGATTAGCTGCTCGTCTGCGTGAACACCTGAGTACGCTATTGCCGGATTATATGATACCGGTGGCTTTTGTGCGTCTGGATGAATTCCCATTAACACCGAATGGTAAATTGGATCGCCGGGCGTTGCCAGCACCGGGGGAAGACGCCTTCGCCCGTCAGGTTTATGAAGCACCGTTAGGGGAGATGGAGATTATTCTGGCGACCCTTTGGAGTGAATTACTGGGTATTGAGCGTATTAGCCGACATGACAGTTTCTTTGCGTTGGGTGGCCATTCTTTGCTTGGCGTACGGATGATTGAACGCCTGCACAATCTGGGATTGACACTGACCGCCTGTAATCTGTTCCAGTGTCCGGTATTGTCAGAACTGGCCCAGACATTGGATCAACATCAAGTTGTAGTAATACCGCCGAATGTCATTACCCCAGAGACCACTGTGCTGACACCAGCAATGTTGCCCCTGATTGATCTGACCCAGTCCGAGATTGACCACATTGTTGAACAGGTGCCGGGCGGGATTACCAATATTCAGGATATCTATGCTCTGTCGCCATTACAGGACGGTATTTTGTTCCATCATCTGTTGGCAAAGGAAAGTGATCCCTATCTGCTAACCTATCCGATGATTTTTGCTGATCGGGCACTGATGGAGCGCTATCTGGCGGCAGTGCAACAGGTGGTTGATCGCCATGATATCCTGCGAACCTCATTTATCTGGCAGGGATT